>JAYSWN010000195.1:0-2931 GCA_043718025.1 Pseudomonadota bacterium | reverse complement strand
ACGCTGAGTTAGCCGGAAGGCTGATTCAGCGTTTTTCGTTTTACCCCGAAAAAGTAGCACAAAAGTAGCACCGAGATCGTGGGACGGAAATTTTCAGGGGAAAAAGTGCGTGAGTTTGAGTTCAACAAATTCTGAACAAATCTTGTATTAGGTGGATCGTCGGGGCTCGAGCCCGAAGGTTACACCCTGCTTATTCCTCGCAGCAATTCGGGCATTTTCAGCCGGGCGCTGGTCCCAATAAATCCAGTTACAAGCAATAAGTGCCCCAAAACGCCATCTAACGCAGTGTGATGCCGCGAACCTCTCTCTACGAAAGCCTGAGCCCCTCCGACGCCAACGACAGCCGTTCCGTCGTATATTGGTATTTGGACTCGGATTAGGTGTTGGCTGGCTCTACCTGTTAAATTGTGAGGGTATATGCTCGTCCTACTATTCTTCCTGCTACCTCTGAGTGTCGCCGTTGGCGAGGAAACGAAACCCGCCCCCGATCTAACGCTGGCAGAGGTTCGCGCCTTTGTCCGAAGGATGGCCGTCCCGGCTACCCCGGGATTAACCAAGCATCTAAAAACCCACGTTGGCTCCAATTTTACCTTGGCGTTTAATAGTGCCTCCAGCCAAGGCCCCGAGCGCGGGGTACTGTTTGGAAAGAATGCCGCTTTAATTTTCGGGGCGCCGGCCCACGGAAACGCTTTGGAGGGGGTAGAGGATCGCAATGGCGATCTCGTTAATTTTAAGATGAATCTGGATGCTCACGCCAAAGAGGGTAACCACACGCTTACGGAGCGCCCGGCTTCTTGCATCCGCTGCCACGGTAAAACCTTTACCTACATCTGGCCTGAATACAAAAACGATGCCTTGCACAAAACTTGGCGGGGCTTTTTGGGAGAAGCCGACGATCGGGCGGATCCCGAAAGTGAACCCTTTATGAAACTTACGGCCTCCCCCAACTTTGCCCCGTTGTTTTCCGAAAAGCCCCGTTCGGCATTTCCCTACTGGCAACTCAAGGCGGTGGACCCCGCGGTATTGAAAGCCGAGAACCCAAAGTTCAAAGATGGTGGAGTCTTTAACGGAGAGAAGCTGATTCCGCCGAAGGATAAAGTTTTTTCCTTCGCGGAGCGAAAAATAGACAATCTCCCGAACGCACGCTTGGGTGCCCTGTTGACCGCGCGGGCGGGAAGATCGCTAGCCCAAAGAATTAAAAAATCTCACCCGGCCCGCTACAACAAATACAAATATTCCCTGCTTCACTTTTTGGAGTGCGGCCCCTACTACGGAACTCCTGATTTAAAGGAAGTGGAAAAGTGGACACCGTTGCTCGCCGATTTCGAACGAGATATGCCGGCTCGGGCAAAACAATGGAAAGCGGCGTTGGAGGCCTACCAAAAAGATAAAGATAGTTATTGGGTCACGAACGAGAAAACTCAAGGCCCCGTTCGCCGCGAACGAATCATCTACCCCTTAATGTTGCTTGATTACTTGGGGGTGGCGCCAGAATCCATTCTGCTTACCGAACCTTTACCGGACAATCCCCCTCTCTCTGACCCGAAGGACTTTATCACCTTCCTAAAAAAATATCGGGGTGAAACCCCTTTAGAATTCGAGTCAGGAATTAATCACTCGCTTCATAAGTTTATTCCCGCTCACTTAGAGGACATTGATTTGAAAGTTTACAAAGCCAACACGGAACTGAAGGCAAACCCGTACGGCTACCTTGCCGAAGAGCCGATACTAAAAACTCTGGAAACCACTAAGGAGGTTTGCCCCGACCTCAAAACAGCCGTGATTGAAAGTATGAAGATAGATCTATCGACTGCAGCGAAAGCTCCCGTCGAGAAAAAGCCTACCTTGCCCCCCTCGCATTAAGAATGAGAATTTACTAAAGCAAATTATGTCGTAAGCCGGTTGTGGCGTTTCAAGATCGGCAGCACGGGACCCCACGGCACCAAGGATAGGCAGCACGGGACCCCACGGCACCAAGGATAGGCAGCACAGTGGTCACGCCACCGTAACTTTAAGTTTCGGATTAAGCATTTCCACGTAATCTAAAAGTCGGTCTACCGTAAAAAGCTCGATCCGGTACTTAACAATCTCGTTAAGACGGGCAGGCTCAATCTCCAACTCCTTTGCCAAGGCCGACTGGGAAACTCCCTCTTCCTGCAAATAAGTTACAAACTGTTTGCAGAGTTCAAACTTGAGCTTATCTGCTTTAGAAGCACCCGCCGCCAGTAGTCGAACAGGCTTCACCTTCTCGAGTTTTTTCCTAACTTTTTCTAGCTCTTTGCTATTGGGAAAGCCCATTACTCACTCCTGTCATCCCGATAAACGGTGATGATACCTATGTAGATTTGGTTCTTTTCCAACAACCAAACCAACCTAAACTGCTTAGCGCCCAGTTCAATCAACGTGGCAAAATATTCAAAAGAAACCTTCGCCTCGTCCGGCAATTGGCGAACTCCATCGAGCTTTGCCACAAGCTTCAGAATCAACGCATCGGAGACATCACGGTGTTTTCGAACATGATCATCGATGATGACCCGCGATATGATTCGACCATTAACGGTAATCGCTTTGATGTCGTATTCGCTGCGCTTCACTCAAGACAGATGCTACTAATAATTGCAGAATTCTGCAATATTTTGCTTTTGGGGACGACGAGACCTTTTGAGAACAGCTCAAAAAAAGTAGCACCAACGGAGCACGGCGATTCGAAGAGCACCGAAATCGGTGGAAAAGAACCGAGGAAAACTCAACTGACTGAGAAGCCTAACTCCCAGTTATGTTTAAATTTTAAGTTATGCTTTCAGATACTTGCAGGCCGAGTAAATTTCTTTCCTCGCAGGCTCATAACCCGAAGGTCAGAGGTTCAAATCCTCTCCCCGCTACCAAATTAGTAGTAATGAAAACGCTGAGTTAGCCGGAAGGCTGATTCAG
>JAYSWN010000194.1:0-47708 GCA_043718025.1 Pseudomonadota bacterium | reverse complement strand
CCGTTACTCCGCAAAGCTTGCTAAACAACCGATAAATTACCAACGGGGCGACAAAGTCGCTGGGGAATTAGGGCGACCGTATCGCTCAAAAATCACACAAAGACTTTAGCTGAGCCTAATCTGCGCGAGGCCGCGAGGAAGCTGGAACAAAAGCGGCGGCCGCGGGTTTTTCCACCCACCGCTGGCAGCCCCCTAAAGCGTCGAGCTCACCCTCTTTAAAAAGGTAGTAGAGCTCAAGGTGACCATCACTCGCCGCCTGCCCTTTTAGGGAATTGGGGGGCAGGAGAGAGACATCGGTAGTCCACTTTTCGGGCCTAAGGCTTTCATGGGCATTGGGTCCGTGGGTGCCGAGGTAATTGTAGAAACTTGAAAGAACGTGGGGCTCGGAGGCTTTATCCACGATCTTCTGAATATCTGAAAAACTTGAGGACGTAAGCCCCGTAGCCTGCTCCGAAATGTACTTCTCGGACGGCGGTTCCGGCTTATAACTGCCCCCAAATTCTTTTATGGTTTGATAGTGCAGGGAAAAAAGAATTTCACGGGCTTTAGTCTCGGCCGGAAAAAAACCGATGAAATGAATTTTCTTTTTCACTTTTGCCACGATTTTTAATTCCTTGGCCCAAGTGTGGATCTCCAGCAGCAGTTTGTAAGCGCTGCCTCCCGAATAGACAAAATCATAAAATAAAATTGGCAATTCAGCAGCGGCGATCGACTGAGGATCAAGACCGTTTCTCGTTAGATGCCGACGTAAACCCGCATGCTGCTCGTCGGTAATCGCATTCCACTTATCGGGATAGGAAAAGGGAAGGTCCGTAAGTGCATTTTTTTTTCCTCCCTTAGTAAATCCGGAAACATAGGCCAATAGGCCCGTACCCGATCTCCCGATTGAGACCAACCGCCCGTACTGTTCCAAATCTTTATTAAGGAGATGGGCCACCCGGCGAAACTCGAGTGCACCTTCTGGCGTGGCAAAATAGCTCGCGCTCTGAAAGTGGCTTTTTAAGACGAAACTGGGAAAACTTAACTCGTCTAGGCGTTTCTCGTAGGCGGCGCGCTCCGATTGAGAAAGGCTTTGGTAGTCTCTATAGGTGGGAACACCAAAGGGCCCATTTTCTGCCCTCACCCCAAAACAAACGAGAAGTAAAAAAAGCGCGGCCGGCCAAACCCGAAGCGAATTTGGAGAAGAAGTTGCTGATGCAGACTGAAAACCTCTGATCATTTTGCCCCCCGTCTTGTCTTTTTTCTATAACACACTGAAGCATTTCATGACACTTCGTATAAACTCATGCTAGGTTTTTCAATTGCAGAATTGGGTGCAGGGGGAAGTGATTGAAATTAAAGCCGTCTTTATCGACTAAGGCTATTCTATTTCTTGTGTTTTTCGAGCTGATGCTACCGCCGATGGGCTACCGTACCCTTCGGGCCGAGTCTCCTAAAGCTCCCGTGTTTCCGGTCGCCCGCACGGCCAACCGCACAAATCTTGACGCCAATTTTAAAGCCGTCCCCCGCCTAGTAAAATTAAGTCCCGAAGTGGCCGCGCTGCTCGCCCCCCCAATTGTGGAAGTGCTTACCGACATGCCCGAAATCCCGTTTACGATGGGATTAAAAGCCGGTGATCCGGCGCTAGATTCGGATCCGTTCTTTTTGCGATCACAGAGCTGGTCTCAGGCCGAGATCACTACGGAACCCGGCGACGCCGACCAAGATCACATTGCCTTTCGTCAAAAGGGAAACTCGCTCGACATCGCCCTGAAAGGGACGTCGAGAGTCTTCCGGCTACAAGCGCCCTTGCGTCCACTATCAACCGACGACCAATGGATCTACTTGGCCGCTCAATCCGAAGATCTATTCCAAGCCAAGTCACCGGACGAGCCGGCGGGTGAAGGTATTTTCTTAATTTCTATCACCGAACTTTTTGCGGCAAAAAAGGCGCAAGATCGGGTTCCGGTTTTTTTCTTCCCCCTGCCGGGCGGAAATTGGACCGGTAATGTCGACGTCGACACCGTGGGATTTACCGATACCGTGATGATGACCGATGCCGAAGGCGACACGCTTCCGATTAGTGAGTCAGACATCGAAAAGGTGGTCTTTGCCGAAAAAATCAACCTGCTGCTGTCTTTGGGCTCAGCCGCCCGATCAAAGGCGTTAGTTGCTGACGACACCTTAGCCACCCTTCCCTTACCCGGTTCTACCGCGGGTTTTGGCATGCTGTTTACGGGGCTGAATCTTAAACATCCCGAACTCAATCTATTTACTGGCCCGTCTTTGACCTCGATGCTTCCGTTCATCGACAAGGCCTTTGCTTTCGTCTTTGGCGCCACGGCCTATGCAGAAGACAGTCCGGACCAAAAACTGGTTAAAAATTTAATTCGGGTGGGGGCCATTGTCGGCCTGTCGCTGATTGCCGCCGTAGTCTTGCGCTACACGGTGTATCGCGAGCGTTTTGGCAAAAAAAATGGCGCCGAGCCGGCTCGCGGTTTGTGGGGTCGATTGACGCAAGAGGTGAGAAATACGGGAGACGTGTTCGCCCACAACCTCACTTTTCTCGCCACTATTCCCGGTAACTGGCTGGGCAATTCGGTGGAATACATCGTTGATCGCTATTTCACCAAACTTGGCGCCGGAAAAAACACCCTGCTCCGCCGTTTTTTAAATCAAACCGTATATCAAGCGCGCGACATGACCGAAAATATTCCCGTGAACTGGCGCACCGCCGCGTTGGGAATTGGGCCGATGGGTTTCACCGACACCGCCTTGGTTGCGCTGCAAGTCTATTTTGTGGTGCCGTGGATGGTCGAAGGCATCGCCGGGGCCTTTCCTAGCATGCAAGAAAAATTGAACGCCGCATTTGATTTAAACAACCCCGACGTCGAAACGTTTAACCGAAATGAAACCGCGCGAAATCTGGCCGCCTACACCAGCCAGGGCGCCTCGATGGTAAGCGCCGATCTTAAGGCACAACTGATTACGGTGCTTGGGCCCGAAGTAGACTCAGAGCTGCGTAAATTAGGCCTTGATCCGCACTCCGCCGAAGTGAAAACCGTACGCGATAAAAAGTTCGAAGAGCTGTTCGCACTCGTCGCTAAACAGGTGGGCTTGCCCGGTAAAGAAGACTTTTTGTTCGATGCCTCCACAATCTGGTCAATGGGCCATCAACTATTGGGCAATAAACTTACCGGTTCGGTTCCGGGGCTGGCATTGGGTAGCGGTTTCTTAGCCGAACATCGGCCGGGAGCCATCGTGCCTGCCTTAAATGCCGCGCTCAAAGAGGCCAAAGGCCGACTGAAAAACGATCCGGGCGACCGATCTTTGGTAAGCGCGGTGGCGATTCTCGAAGAGGTGGTGGCCGATCTGTCCGTAACCAGTAATTTTGTAAAATTGCCGATGAAGTGGGTCTGGGGAAAACTAACCGGCAAGAGTCCACCCGGTGTCGCCGATTTGCTTTCGCGCATGCGCCGGGCCCGCCAAACTTTGGTGGCCTTAACCTACGACGGCCCGGTTTCCGAAGGGCTTAAATTTATACCCGGAGCTTGGGGAGAGAAATACAAAGAGCCAGGCTGCCAAGTGGCTGGCCAGATTTTTCGCCGGGCATTTTCGGGCACTCTCTCCGGAGAGGCTGAAGTCTACCTCGGCCCCACCAAAAATCACTTTCAAGCCACTGAAGCGTTGCACCCTGACTTTGAAAAAGAGGCGCTTCTGATCTTGAGAACTCGCTACTCTACCGAATACGAACTTATTATTGGCCAGCACCAAGGGGACGCCGAAAAAACCCTGCGCGATCTGCGCCACAACCACCGCGCTGAATTTCGCCTCATCATGGACGAAAAGATTCACACCCGAGCTTTGGCCGATGTGGACGCGGTCACCCCCTATAAGCTGCCGCGCACCAGTTGGTACGGAAGAATGCAACAACGACGGGCCAGAACCGTTGCCGATCGTAAATACGCGGAGGCCAAAGGGGCCGTATTCGATGTGAGCGTAGCTTCACCCGCCGACATCAAGCTGTGGACCGACGCATACGCGGCATCGTTGATGAATCAAGTTGGCATCTATCCTGATTACAATGGAGGGGAGTCATCAGCTCAAAGCGTTGATAAAGAGGCCCTCATGCTAAGAGACGAAAAGATTAGGGCAGAGCTGGTGAGACTTTCGAACGAAAAGTTTTTGTCAGATCACGGCTACGAATTTGCTCCTAATAAAACGGAAGAAGACAGCCGTTTGTGGGACGAAATTTATCGAATTGCCTTAGCCGATGCGGCCGCGGCCTTTCCCCATCCGAATCCCGGCGAGACGCTGAAAGAGCGCATTGAGGAAAAAGCCAAATTGCTGACGGATGGGCAGCTGAGCGACATTAAACTTAAATCCCACCTTGCCGAACTTACCGAGGCGGATCGAGTGCAATTCACGGCAAACCTTTACGCCGAAAACATCATTGCCGCGTATCGCGACATCGTTCCTAATATCGTCGACGCCGAAGCTCAAAAAGCATTTATGGCGGCAAACGGTGGCACGCCATACAATCCGGTTACGGCAACGAAGGCGGAGAAAAAAGAATTAAGAAAGCACTACGCAGAGGCCGCGCTATCCACCGTACAGCCTGGCCGCTTTCAATGGCGTCGCCAAAAGCTGGTAAACCGAACGTCGCGCACGCGCACGCGATTTTGGCGAACCCTAGATTCGTTTTTCCCCATAGAACACCACAAAACCGGCCTGACTTCGGCAGTGATGCGAAACGTGCCCGGGCTGTACGATTTTTGGATCGGAAATTTGCGTACTTACCGCGCCGCCATCACCATGGGGACTTCGGTTTATTGGTTTAATTACCTGGTGTGGGGGGTGTCACTACCCGTACCAATTTGGATTTTGGCGATGTTGACACGTTTCACCGTGGTGAGCCCGGCGCAGTGGCTCACTCGATTTTTCCGTATGCAGGGGCTGCAAGCGATGGGCGGGGTAAAGGACATGGCCTTCTACGCCTTTCTTTATAGCTGGGCGAGTTTCTGGGGAACCTTTCCCACGCTGCTTTTCGCCGATGACTTTAAACAGCTTATAGAAGGGCTGCAGAAACAATTTGGTGCTGGAGTAGGCGTAGTGAGCGATCAAGCGGTAGCGGCAGTGGAGACGTGTTCAAAGCTCATTGGAGACGTCAGAAATTAAGAAGGGTGGGGCATAAAAGGCCCCACTCTTCTTTATTGTACGAGCGTATTCTCGTGGCCAAGGGAAGAGAAACTGGGCAAAAACTTCCAGCACCCCCTATCGGGTTTTGTAGCGGCCACTCGATTAAAACTGAAGACAGCATCACCGCGCAACTTATCGAGACTGGTCTTTAACGGGTCCACGGCAAAACCATAGGTGGCAAGCGTTCGGCCAAAATGACTATGATCCATCACCACATGGCTAAAATCAGCGTTGCTCTCGACGCGCCCTTGCTCTACTAAAGCCCTCCTCATTTCCGCGGTGTTGGAGATCCCCAATTCGGCGGTGATCGATTTTAGCGAAGAGAGTTGAAGCAGCGGTTGTAGCACCAATTCTCCCAACCCTTTGCCGACGCCGTCGCCATTCTGTTCTTGCTCCCATTTAACGTACTGGCCAACCGTTCCCAATTCGGGCTGCCCTCTTTTTAAATCCACGAACGAGCGGCTGAACGCGGCTTTTTTTTGCCGTTGAGCCCCACGGTAAACTCTGGTTTCGATTATTTGTGTTTGTTTGCGTTCGATAACTTTTACCATCATTTCGTACGGTGAATTTTCAACCTGATAAGTCGTAGTGGTGACCGTGGTTGTCCCGCTGGCGTCGGGGAGAAGCTCTTTTTCTGTGCTAAGCGCAATGAGTTTAAAAGGCGCAGCGATTAGCGGAGCCGACAACAGCAGAATTATGAACAGATACCGCATCCACCACACCTCTAAGGGACCCCTATTTTGCCAAAATTCTATGAACCGCACTAGGCTCAATACACGAGCTAATGCTTCTTTTCTAGTCGCCGATCGGGAATGAACCAAATTAAGGCAACCGCTGCGTAAAGGGAGTAAGAGACCCAAGAGTTAATGAAGGCAAAGGGAATGGCGACGACGTAAATCACTAGCGAGAGAATACCTTTTACATCGCGGCCCACTGCCATGGCTAAGTCTGAGCGCTTGCCATGATGAGCAATGAGAGTGTGAGTTAAGAGGTAGTAAGCCACTCCGCAAAAGAACAGAACCACTCCGTACATCGCTACCGGCCACGGTGGAAAATCATTTTCGCCCATCCACCCGGTGGTAAAAGGAATAAGGGAGAGCCAGAAAAGTAAGTGGGCATTGGCCCAAAGGGCCGCGCCGTTCACAGACTTTACGGTTTGCAATAAATGGTGATGGTTGTTCCAGTAGATGCTGATGAACACAAAACTCATCACGTAGCTCAAAAACACGGGCATCAGTGGCTTTAGAGCGGCGATGTCGGGTGCGTGCGGAACTTTTAATTCTAACACCATGATGGTGAGAATAATGGCGATCACTCCATCGCTAAATGCTTCTAGTCGCCCTTTGCTCATCACCCTGCCCCCTCCCGCAATTATACCAGTGGAGCAAAATTAAGCTAAGAGGAGAGCGCTCCGCCCCACCATTTAGAACCGTCGCTGCAGGCCAACCACTTTTCCCTGAAGCTCAAAAGGGCCATCAATTTTAAAGGCCTTCATGGTTGGGTTTTGCGGAACTAAATAGATACCGTCTTTTCTTCTTTCATAGGTTTTGACGGTGGTTTCGCCACAGTACAACGCCACGACAATATCGCCGCTCTTTATCGCTACGCTGCGGGCCACGATAACAAAATCACCCTCGAAGATGCCCACCTCGATCATGCTATTTCCCGTTACCCTGAGGGCAAAGCTTTCGCCCTTCACCCAATCTCCGGCCACCGGCAGCTGCCCTAGCTCAACCTGTGGATTGTCGCGCAAAGAGCCGGCGGCGATTTCTCCGTAGATAGGAATCGACTTGGCGTTGGCGGGGCGCTGCCCTATTGGCATTAGGCCGCGCGCTTTTCTACCCGTTTTTTTTAATTCATTTTTTTCAAGCCACCCTTTTTTTACCAACGCTTTGATGTGGTCTTGAACGGTGCCCACGGCTTTATAACCCAGGTGATTTTGAATTTCGCGGTAGGACGGCGGTTGTCCCTCGGCGCAACACTGTTTGATGTACTTATAAACCTCCGCCTGGGCCGAGGTGAGCGGTTGCCTTGATTCCATATTAAAAAGATTAATCACGGCGCACTTCGCTGTCTAGAAAGCGGAAGAAAAAAATAAACTCGCCCGCCTTCAGTAGCCGTCGAAAAAGGGACCTCCTGGGGATGAGTACCAAAGCGGGGCTCTCTTGAAGAAGCAAGTCAGGCAAGAGAAACCGAGCTTGGCGCTTATTTTTAAGAAAACTTGACTCATAGGGGCTAGATCGATGAACCATACACATGTATGGTATTGGAAATGAGACGTAGTTGCCAATCAAAAAGCTCTCACCCGGAGCTTCAATCGGCAGACACAGCCGATGGCAAAGAAGTAAGGACCGGAGGGGGAGAGTTGGTCGCTCTCCCCCTTTCCCTTCCTCTAGCTAAGGTTAGCCAAGCGCAGCGTCTCAAAAATTTAAAGGGGCTTTCTTTTCTTGCTAAGCCCCAGGCCACCTCCCCTTCAGTCAAGGATGCTGAAGGCAAAGGCGACGCTGCCACGTCAGCCTTTCTGCACCGGTCGTTGCAGTGGATGGAAAAAGGTGGCCTGGCGCAATCTGGTTCCCCCCGAGGAGCAGAGTCCATGGTTAGACTCTTGCACTCTGCTCCTCTTCCCCCCCACAGGCCTGCTTGGAAAGAGGCCAAAGAGTACGCGGTGTGGGTTTCGGATACGGGAACCTTAAATGCAGAGGCGTTCCATCAGCTCGAATGCTTTCCGCTACAAAATTTAATTGTGGCCTACCCGCCCACGCCTCGCGAGGTGTGGCGTACGGGTCTAGAGTCGATTCAAACCGGCCTGTTCCGGTGGGCCTTTATCAAAGTTTCTGAAGGGTGCGAACCCAGCTTCTTACGCAAGCTTCAACTGGCGTCCGAAAAAGTAAACTGCCGGACCTTCATCTTGTGCTCACGGCCCTTGCCGCACTGGTTATTTCGCTTTTCCTTTGGAAGTTAAAACTGGCCTAAGCGGATGGTTGCTCTATGCGATTTTTGTATTTGATGTTGGCCGAGCCTCGGCCAGACTTTGCCGAAGCCTGCTTGGCGCTCACCCCCAAGGTGTTTTGTGTGGGCGTACATCTGTATCTGGAGATCACCGCCACCGAAAAATATTTTGGCGGTTTTGAAGGCTGGATGGCCCGTTTCGAAGCCCTGCGCGCGCTCTACGAAAATGAAATTCCCTTTGAAGGGGTGGTGGTCGATAAGCCAGAGTGGGGTGCCGCACTCTCTCCCGGAGCCCGTCGCCTTTTGATTCTACCCGAAGGGCAGAGCCAAGCCGCCCTTTTCGCCAAAGGGCTTACGGCCCTGCTCACCTGCGGCGACCCGCAAAAGCTGGAAGAAGAAAAACCGCTGCGGGAGAAGCTCATTCTATTCATGAAACGGGTGGGATTAAACACGGTGGGTGATTTTGCCCGGCTACCTAATGATGCGGTAGTACGCCGTTTTGGCAAAGGCATACTGCCTCTCCACGACATGGTGCTGGGCCAACGGCCGCTCTGCTTACGAATATTTGAACCCGACCACCGGCTGGTGGAATCGTTAGATGCCGAAGAGGCATCCAGCCAAGAGAGTCTCATCTACCTCATGAACAGCACGCTCAATAAAATGGAAGCGCGGCTATTAGGGCGCGCAGCACTGGCCAAAAAAATCACCTTCACCTTTCGTTTGGAGAGTGGCACTAAGCGAAAAGATCTTTTTCTTACCGAACCATCGCGCAACTCCGCCGCTTTGCTTAAACTTTTTTCGGAGTGGGTCAATGGGCTGAAGTGGGATTCGCCACTAAGAAAAGTGGGCGTGGAGGTGACCGACGCCATTGCCCAGGGTTCACGCCAGCTACACCTTTTTGACGACGACGAAACCAGGCAACAAGACCTGCAAACTTATCTAGAACGGCTACGCCACAGGCTGGGGCAAGACAAAGCGGGCTTCATCAAACTAAAAGAGAGCCACCTACCGGAATGCACCTGGGAGATGGTTTCGCAGCCGGTGCTGCCACTAAAGAAGCGCGACTTCTATCCGGCCCGGCCGCTTTACCTTTTTTCACCCAGACCTTTTGTCTTTAACGCGGCGGTGTGGCGGCTGACCCCCACCGAGAAGCTCACCACCAGCTGGTGGAGCGGCGAGCCACCACGACAATACTATTTGGCCCACGGCCCCAACGACGAAAAATTATGGCTCTTTCAAACCCAAGACCAGTGGTACCTACATGGCGAATTCTGCTAACCCAAAAAGGTGCCCAAAAAGGTGCCCATCTACTTTTCAGCTGAAAAGGTGCCAGGTGCAAAACTGTGAGATGCACCCGCGACCTTTTCAGCTGAAAAGTAGATGGGCACCTTTGGAAATCAGGGAACTAACAAAATGACGGCGCACCCTCGGCTACGAAGTGATTTTGTCGAGTTGCTCGCCAAGACGTGCTTTTCTTTTTTGCACGGGGCCTCTCATCCCAGCGAAATGATCCACAGCGCAACGGCGTTGGGCTACCGTGCCATTGCGCTGGTCGACCGCCATGGAGTTTACGGTTTACCGCAAGCGCATCAGGCCGCCGAAAAATTAAAAGGCGCGCGACTTATCGTTGGCGCCGAAACGCTATCCCCCACCGGGCAACGACTCTGCTTCTTAGCCGAAAACAAAAAAGGGTACGCCAATTTGGGAGAGTCGCTCACACTCGCACACGAGGAGCGCGATGACCCGCGCCTCGCCTGGAACGTGGCCGCCGAAAATAATGAAGGGCTCAGCTTAATTCTCCCCTACCCTTACGATTGCCCGCCGGATTTGCGCGAAGCCTACGACGGCCGTATTTACCTCAGCGCCACTCTCTACGCAGAAGGCAGCGACGGCGCGCGAATTAAAAAGGCCCAAGCCGCCAGCACGCGCTTAAACATCCCATTGATCGCAAGCTTAGAGCCGCTCTACCACACGCCTCACCGCAAAGCCTTACAAGACGTGCTCACCTGTATTCACCACAACTGCACACTAGACCAAGCCGGCTTTAAACTGCTGCCTAACGACGAGCGCCATTTAAAATCTCCCCACACCGTAGCCGAGCTGTTTCATGATTTTCCAGAATGGATTTCGCGCACCAAAGAAATTTCGGAGCGCTGCCTATTCTCCCTAAATGAACTGCATTACCGCTACCCAGACGAGTGGCTGCCGCCGGGAGAAACGCAAAGTAGTTTTTTGCAAAAGCTAACGTGGCAGGGGGCGCTATTTCGTTACCCTAACGGCGTTCCCGCCGACGTAAAAAAACAGGTAGAACACGAGTTAGGGTTGATAAGCGAGCTTGATTACGGCCATTACTTTCTCACCATCTGGGACATCATTCAGTTTGCGCAGAGGGAGAAGATCTTATTTCAGGGGCGCGGCTCAGCCGCCAACTCGGTGGTCTGTTATTTTTTAGGCATCACCGCCATCGATCCAGTGCGCATGAATTTACTTTTCGAACGTTTTGTTTCACGTGAACGCAAAGAGCCGCCCGACATTGACATTGATTTTGAGCACGAGCGACGCGAAGAGGTGATTCAGTACATTTACCGACGCTACGGCCGCGATCGCGCCGCCATTACCGCCAACACCATTTGCTTTCGCCGCCGTTCGGCCCTGCGTGAAGTGGGCAAGGTGTTTGGCGTACCGTCGGCCGCGATTGACACCATTCAGACCCTCACTCACCGCCGTGATCTAAAGCTCGACCCGTTAAAGCCGGCCGAAAGACAGCAACTTCACGATCGCATGCCGGCTGAACTCTTACCCAAATACCTAGAGCTTGCCGATGAGATTTCGGGTTTCCCCCGCCATTTAGGCACTCACGTCGGTGGCTTTATTCTGTGTCAAGACAAGCTCACCCACTTGGTTCCGGTGGAGAAAGCCGCGATGAAAGACCGCACCATCATTCAATGGAACAAAGACGATCTCGACACCTTAAACCTGGTGAAGGTAGACATTTTAGGATTAGGCATTTTGACCTGCCTTCGAAAAACTTTTTCGCAAGTTGAAAAGAGCCGCGGCATCACGCTGACCCTAGCCTCCATTCCGGCCGAAGACCCTAAAGTGTACGCGCAGATTGCCACCGGCGACACCATCGGCGTGTTTCAAATTGAATCACGCGCGCAGATGAACATGTTGCCTCGCCTTCAGCCCAAAGTATTTTACGATCTGGTGGTGGAGGTGGCGCTGGTGCGCCCCGGCCCCATTCAAGGCGAAATGGTTCACCCTTACCTAAGGAGACGAGCGGGTTTAGAAAAAGTCACCTACCCCCACCCCGAATTAGAGGCGATTTTAAAAAAGACTTACGGAGTGCCGCTGTTTCAAGAGCAGATCATGAAAATGGCCATGAGGGTGGCGGGCTTTAGCGCCGGAGAGGCCGATGAACTCAGGCGCGCCATGGGCACGTGGCGAAATCACGGCGGCAACCGCCTATCGCCGCTGGGCGAAAAATTTAAGACGGGTCTCATGGCCCGCGGCATTTCCCAAGAGTTTGCCGATCGCGTGTTTCAACAGATCGAAGGCTTTGCCGAATATGGTTTTCCCGAAAGCCACGCCGCCTCTTTTGCGCTGCTGGCTTACGCCAGCGCCTACCTTCGCTACTATTACCCCGACTGCTACCTGGTCGGCATTTTAAATGCCCAGCCTATGGGCTTTTATCAGACCAGCACGCTGGTGTACGACGCCGTGAACCACGGCGTGGTGATGCTACCCCTCGACGCCAAACTTTCTACCTGGGATCATTTTGTTGAACGCCGCAACGAAGTGCGCATGGGTTTTCGCGAAGTGCGGGGCTTAACTGAAAAGGTGGGCCGGGCGGTAGAAAAGGCCCGCCTTAACGCCACCACGCTTTTCTCGCTCTTTGAAAATTTGAAAACCGAAATCGCCCCTGACCCACTGAAAAAGCGCGACCTTTTTTTACTGGCCGGCGCCGATGCCTTTTGCAGCTACGGTTTGAACCGACGGGAAGCCATGTGGCAAATTCAAGGGGCCTTCATTCAAGATAGCGAGCCGTTTTCTCCGCATGAAGAAAAGCTAGAGCTGCCGCTCGAAACCAAATGGGAAAGTGTGGCCTTAGATTACAGCGCTAAGGGCGTTTCTCTCACCGCTCATCCGATGAGCTGTTTTCGTGACTTTTTAAAGGCCGAGAAGGTCTTGGACTCAAAGCAGTTGCTCGAAAAGAAGGGACTCTCTCGCGTCGAAACCGCGGGGCTGGTCATCTGCCGGCAGATGCCCCCCACCGCCAAGGGCGTCCTCTTTATCACCCTAGAAGATGAACTGGGCTTCATTAACCTGGTGATCTGGAGAAAGGTTTTTGAAAAGTACCGAGAGCTGATGTCGAACGAGGCGCTGCTGCGCGTGAAGGGGCGCGTAGAAAAAACGCAGGGCACCAACGTCACCCATGTCATTGTCGATGGAGCGGAGCGCCTAATCCCGGCCTCCAACCTACGAAACCAATCGCACGACTTTCACTGACAAGATTCGATTAAGAACCCGATCGGCGCAGATCTAGAGTGCAATAAAGGGGCGGGGCGGTTTAAAATCAGCCATGCGATTTTACTTTCCCCTACTCATTCTGCTGAGCTTAATCTCCGGCAACCAATCTCTGGCCTCGGCCGATCTGTCTCAGGTGGCATGGCAACCACTAAGCGAACGCGATGGCATCAAAGTTTTTAGGTGGGAAACGGCCGACAGCCCCCTTTTCGCCTTTAAAGGCGAGGCCCACATCGACGCCTCGATTGCCAAAGTGGCGCAAGTGCTGGCCGATACCAGCCGCCGCAAAGAATGGGTACCGAGTTTAATTGAAGCTAAGATCATCCGCCAAATTTCAGAGAAAGAACGCATTGAGTACACCAGCATTGCCACCCCCCCTTTTACCGCTAACCGTGATTTTGTGCTGCACGCAAAAGCCGAATTCGTGGAAGCTACGCGCGACTTAATATTTCATTTTTCGTCGGTGGAAGATGCCGGGATGCCGCCAACCAATATGATTCGTGGCCGCGTGATCAACAGCCGCTACGTGCTTCGGCAAGAATCGCCCACCAAAACGTATTTGGAATACACCGTTCACGTTGATCCCAAAGGAGGCGTGCCGCGCTGGCTAGTAAATTTAGTGCAAAAAAACATTCCCCGTCACACCATTGAGGCCATCCGCCGTCAGGTGCAAAAACCCGATGTTGAAGAGCTAGTCATGGTGAAACAGCTCTACCTTCCGGTAGCACCGCCCCCGGCCCACTAAACTATTTAGACCGACAACGAAGAGCGATTGGGTTAACGGCCGCGCGCGGGGGCCAGCAGGTACCCTTTATGCTTTTGGAATACGATCACGTGGGTTCGCGTGTAATCGGTCTTTGAGAGGTCACCCCAAAAAATGAGATGACTATAAAGCCCCTCGCACTCGCGCAATCGGGGATCCCCATACTTAGTTCCGAATTGCCTAAGCCACTTGGTCTCGAGCTCTTCACCCGCATAAATAAAACAGGCCAATGTTTTTTCAGATTGAATCAGCCGAGCCCGGTCGAGCAATTCGTGCACGGCAGGATCTAAAGAATTAAAAACTCTTTCATCATTCTTAATCTGGTGATCGCGAATAAGGAAAATTGCCAAGGCTAAAAGCCCAGCCGCCGCTAGAACCGCGGCAAGTTTACTGACCGACCGCTTGGCAGATTTGCTTATTTTCATAGTGAGGTGTCAGCACTGTACCACGGACGCCCTACTTTGAGCGAAGGGCGACCCCTTGCCCACGTACGCAAATTCGGGGGCCGCGGTCTCTAATACTATCCCCGTGGGGAAAAGCGCGGGTAGCCCGCTCGAAACCAGGTTTTCGGCTTCCCAAGCCATTCGGTTCTGATGTTCAAAGGCGTGGAGTTTCATTTTTCGGCCCGAGCCACTCAACACGAAGAAACGCCGAAATAAGAACGCCGGTTCCGGAAAAGATTCAAGCGCCAGGGCCCCCCCGTGAGTTTCCGCTTTCAAATGACTTTCTCCCCAATGAAATTCAACTTCCGATCGCGAGCTATCTAACTCGGGAAAAAACTGCACCCGGTGGGTAAGGCCCTCGTTCTTTAGAAAAAAACGGTACCAGCCCCGTTTGCCGTCCGGAGAAAGCACCGGGGCCAGCCCCTCCATCTGCGGGGCAAATTTATTGCCCAAAGGAATTTTACCCAGCCATTTGCGATGCGAAAGCACACTGGCCAGCAGCATAAAGTAAGGCTGGTCGTACCAAAGGTCCCATTTCACCCCGCTCGGCAATTGGACAAGGGGAAAGGCTTTAACGCGATAGGCCAGCGCAAGCTGGTAACGCTTTTCCCCGCGCATCCACTTTGCGGTAAACGGCAGTGCATCATCACGTTCGGGACGGACTTTAAGCATTCACCCTAACTAATGGTCCTTTAAAGAAAAATCTAGTTTTTACCGATACATCAAGAAGGAGGCAATCGTGTCTTCAAACGATCCCAAAGATAAGAAAGACTCGAACAAATCTGACTTTTTTCGCATCGATAGCGAGGGCGAAATTTCGCCTGCGTTTCCCGACAGCGAAGGCAGCCTTTCCCGTTTGGAGCCGTTTTTCCCCACCGAAGAAGAAGCCTCCAAAACCTCGGAATCGCCCGCCTCAAAGCCATTGAAAAACGAGTGGCCGGCAACAGTCTTTGAGGCAGAACCCCAGCCCGATAACACCGCAACCAAGGCTCCGGCACGCAGCAATAATTTAGAAGTGCAAATGGATCTGATCAAGCCACAGGTAGACAGCATTTCTCGACTCTCCAGCGTTGATTCAGATTCAACCAATCAAGTCGAAGTGCTGCGCAAATACATTTCGCTCAAAGAGGCCGAAGCCAAAGATCTGAAAGAACAGCTCAAACAGCATCAGGCGATTTTGAATAAAATGACCGCGGAGATGAACCGAGCCTCCAGCGCCATACAAGAGCGCGGCGGACAGTTGGACTCACTAAAAGCTGAACGCGAGCGTTATAAACGAGAGCTACAGGAGTTAAAAGATCGGTACGCCGGCGACGTGGCCCAAGTTCGCGCCGAACTTGAAGAACGTTTGCGCAACACCGGAAAACTCGATTCCGACGTTGAAGCCCTATTGAAGCAAAAAGAAGAGTGGAAAGAGAAGATCCGCGAAGACCTAAAGAAAATAAAGCTCAAAGAACGCGAGCTAGAAACCAAACACGAACTATTGAAGCGCGACATGCAAGCGCTGCTCGACTCAAAAGACAAACACCTACTTGAGCTTCGTAAAAAAACCGATGCACTGGAGCTAGAACAAGAGACGCTTGAAGACCGCTTACGCCGGTCCACCTTTGTGCTCTCCTCGATTGACTCGAAAAAGAAGCGACTCATTGAGACGATGCGTCTCGCCATTTCTCTTTTGGAAAAAATCGACAGCACTGACGAATACACCAATTCGGATGAAAATCAGCGTAAAGCTGGCTAATGCGCCGCCTTATTTACCATGAAGAAGATTAAACTAATCGTTTCAGACTTTCACTTGGGCACCGGCATTCGCATGCCCAATGGCGCCCCTAACGTGATGGAAGATTTTCCGTTCGACGCCCGGTTTAAAGAATTTCTCGATTACTATTCCACCGAGGAATACGCTGATTACGAAGTGGAGCTGATCTTTAATGGCGACATGCTCAACCTGATTCAAGTTGATTACCATGGCCATTACCCGGCCGCGATTACCGAAACCATCTCGAAGGCAAAAACCCAGGCGGTGATAAAGGGCCACCCCATCTTTTTTAAAGCGCTAAAAACATTTTTGAATAACCCAAAGCATTCGATGACCTTCGTGGTGGGCAATCACGATCAAGAGTTGGTTTGGAAAGCCTCGCGCGACGTTTTCGATAAAGCGGTTGGCTATGACGTAAACTGGAAAAACTTTTTTTATGTCGCTGATGGCATTCACGTTGAGCACGGCCACCAGTTCGAAGCCATTAACCGCGTCGATCCGGCACGCCTCTTTCTCACTGAAAATCTATCGGAACCGATTTTGAATTTGCCCTGGGGCACGCTTTTTACGCTTTATTATTTGATCCGCTTCAAAATGTCGCGGCCCTTCATCGACAAAGTTCGCCCCTTTCGCGCGGTGATTCATTGGCTATTGATTCACGACACTTGGTTTGCGGTCATAAATTTGTTGCGGCTGGTAACCTTTTTCATCTCTACCCAACTGAGCCGGTCGCGTTATCGCCACACCAATCTGCGCATGACCTTGAAGATGCTGCGCGAGGCGAGCGTGTTTCCAGACTTGACCGACGCGGCAAAACGAATTTTGCAAACTCCCGATGTTCACACCGTGGTGTTCGGCCACACTCACGTTTACAAGCACGTTTCTATCGGCGAGACCAAACAGTACTTAAACACCGGAACCTGGACCGACATTGTTTCAATGGATCTCGAGAGTTTTGGACGCCGCGTTCGCCTAACTTACGTACGCGTCGACTACCCTTCGAAGGCCGAGCGGCCCATTCCTACTCTGCGCCATTGGATCGGGCGCATTCCTCTTGAAGATGCGATCGATTTTTAACGGATCTCGCGCGCCCACCTCTCCAGCGTTGCGGCAAATGCAAGGCTGGACTACGATCCATCGCACAATGAATAGGAAAATATTGTTGGTCTGCGTAACTCTGTGCGGAGTTTGTCTCTCGGTTTTTCACCATCGAGTCTATCGATTCTACGCAAATGTTCGCTACCCGCATCCGCGAATAATGCAGGACGATGAACGGCGTGGATGGAAGAATCTTCCCGGTCATCACCGTTTTCGAATTCTTAGTAAATCAGGCTTGCGAGAGTTTTATTTTGATGTTTTGCCGGCCGGGGACCGGGCCCTTTCCGACCACCCAACGCCAATAAAAAAGGCACTAACGGAGGTTATTGCCGTCGGCGACTCGATTACGGCCGGCTGGGGCGTAGGCAATGCAGAAACTTTTACCGCCTTGATTTCAAAGCGCTATCCAAATGTTCAGTTCTATAATCATGGAGTGGGCGGCTACGGAACTTATCAGTCGTTTTTAACCTTGAAGGATCTGTACTCAGAGCGCGCCTTACCCAAAGTGGTGCTGTTCGCAATGGGCAAGCATCAGGACGATCGCAATTCAGCAAATCGTGACTGGCGAGGAATTGTCTATATTTACGGCCAACGTGGCCACGTTAAAATTCCCCACGTCAGGCTCAAGGGGAGTGAGCTTGTAGAGTTCCCCCCGGAGGGGAAATACCCTCCCTTTTGGTGCCGCTACTCCGCTTTCTTATGCGGAACGTACTACGCTCAATTCTATGGCAAGCCGAATGCTGCGGACGCCGGAATTGAGGAGAATGAAAAAATCACCACGCAACTTCTTGACCAGATGAACACGTGGATCAAAACAAGATCGAGCCGACTACTGGTCATCGTCATGGATGAAGGCTCTAGGTCCTACATCCCTTTTATGAGAGAACGTGGCATCCCCTTTGTCACGGCGGCGCCCTATCGCTGCCTCTACGATGACCCTCATCCTGATACGGCCTTTCATGCCGAAGTAGCTAACTTGGTAACCCCGGTCATCGCGCCTTGGCTTGGGGTAAAGCCGACGCATTGACGTCTGCCTGGGGCATAATCAATTTTGGCGAGGAGAAGAATTTTTTCAGACCCAGTGCCGGTCGCTCAATGAGAACGAAAGTGAAGTGGGAAATTAAAATCGTCGTGGCAAACAACACCGTTAGATAAAGCACGCGGAAAGTAACGTTGTTGCCACCCAATAGACTTTGCAACCAAAGTGAAGCACCGCTTTTATTCACCGTGAACCAGAGTGGGTAGTTAAGCAGGTAACAAGCGTAACTATACTTTCCAATTAATTGAAAGGGCCGCGCATTCAAAAACCAAGCGCCAATGGCTTTTTCGCGTTGGGTAACCAGATTATAAATCCAACCGGTGCTGAGCAGGGCCAAGGCCAGGTACCCAAAAGTTTGCATTCCCCAGCTTCGAGCTTCGGGCCCTTCGAAGTAGAAAGTAAACCCCAGCGCTAAAGCCGCCGTCGACAAAATGAGGGGATGAAACAGAAAATGAGGCCCACGTTTTTCGTCCGAGGAAAAAAGTAAAAAAAGAGTGGCCCCGAGCAACAACCCATCTAAACGAAGCGGGGTGGTTACATAAATTGCCCAAGAATCTATACCGGCCCAAATGGCGTAACCACGAAGCAACAACGTGAAAGCAAAAAGGGTAAGACTAAGGGTGAGGTGCCGGCGCTTCGAAACGTAAAACAAGACCAATGGCCAGACTAGGTAAAACTGCTCTTCGATGGCCACTGACCACAAGTGAGCTAACGAGCCCAACCCCCTCGTCTCCACCCAGGCAAACCCATTTGAAAGATTGAACCAGAATAGGTACCAATGCCGCTTCATCGGAAACGCCAAGTTGTCCGAGATGGCCCGCGGAAACAGAAAAAGGAGAAGGTAATAGCAAGTCAGCAGGCAGAAATATAGCGGCAGTATTCTGAGCGCCCGACGAACGTAGAAGTTTCGAAAATGATGAGCGCGGTCACGAGTTTCGATTAGCGACTTGGTGATGAGAAAGCCCGAAATGACGAAAAATATTTCCACGCCGAGCCATCCGGCGGACAAGAGGGTAAAGAGTCCTCTCTCCCAAGAATGGGAGGCGGTCAGCGCCATAACAAAGTGGTGCAGCATCACAATCGAGACCGCGACTCCGCGCAAGCCATTGAGCTCGCGCCATTCCCCATTTTTTTGCATCTTTTTATTATAAACGGTTAATTTAACTTAGTGAGGTGCGCACACGCTGCGCAGCAGCATGCCGAGGTCCAGTCGGTTTGGATGCCTTCCCTATTCTTAGTGCGCCGTAATCCCGTGAAAGTTTAGTTCTCATGGCGCGCCCTATGTCCCTGTGGTTTACTCCTGTTGAAGGAATGAAACTTGCCTCCGGCTTCGCCGAGACGAGAAAATGACCGTGCGCAAACTTACCGCTTACTTTTTTATTTTTCTAGGCACGTTGTGGACTATTTATGGGGCCATCAACACCTGGTTCTGGTTTAAGTTTAGCCAGAAAGCTGGATTCGACGGTCACCGCGCTTGGGCCCGTGGCCTCTGCCGCCTGATGGGCATTCACATCAAAACCCTCGGTTTAGAGAACTGGGAATCTAATCGCGCCTACGTCATTGCCTCAAACCATTCCAGCATTTGGGACATTGCCGTGCTGGCCTCACTGCCGCGCAATTTTGTTTGGATTTCCAAGGCCGAGGTGGGCAAGGTACCTTTTTTGGGTAGCACCATGCGGGCGATGGGTTGCCACTTCATAAGGCGGGGCAACTCCAAGCGCGATGTGAATGTCATGGGCGAGGTCGAGAACGGGCTGCGAGAAGGACGCTCGGTCATGGTCTTTCCCGAAGGCAGTCGCACCCGCAATGGGGAACTTTTGCCGCTGAAAAAGGGGCCCTTTCGTATTGCCCAAAATTCAGGAGCGGCGGTTTTGCCAATTGGGATCAGCGGAACCTTCGACATTGCCCCACCCGGAATTCTCTTTTCGGGCCGCGGGCATAGGGTGACGGTAAACATAGGAAAAGCCCTTTTCGTGGCGAACGATACTGAGCTGCATTTGGCAATAGAAACCTTCCAGCAAAGCCTGCAAAAACTTCTCCAACACGCCAGAACCACTAGCTAAAACAGCTGCCTTCTGCCTATTTCCTGATATAGTCCTGCGTTATGATTCAGGACATAGCTAAAAAAATATTCGGCAGCGGCAACGACCGCGAAATTAAGCGACTTCGTCCCATCGTTGCCAAGATCAATTCGTTAGAAGCTGGCATGCAGGCGCTTACCCAAGAACAACTCGCCGCCAAAACTATTGAATTTAAAGAGCAGCTAGCTAAAGGCGCGACCCTCAATGATATTCTTCCCGAAGCCTTTGCCGTTTGTAGAGAAATGTCGCGCCGAGTTCTCAATATGCGCCATTTCGACGTGCAGCTTATCGGCGGCATGATTTTGCACCAAGGCCGCGTCGCAGAAATGAAGACCGGAGAAGGAAAAACCTTGGTTGCCACTCTGCCCTGCTACCTAAATGCCCTCGAAGGCAAAGGGGTGCACGTGGTGACGGTGAATGATTACTTGGCCAAACGCGATAGCGAATGGATGGGCCAGCTCTATAAAGCGCTGGGCCTTACGGTGGGAATTATCGTTCATGGGCTAAATGACGACGAACGCCGCACCAATTACGGCGCCGACATCACTTACGGCACGAATAACGAATACGGCTTTGATTACCTGCGCGACAACATGAAGTTTCGCCTGCAAGATTATGTGCAGCGCGAACAAAACTTTGCGATCGTCGATGAAGTTGACTCCATCTTGATCGACGAAGCCCGCACCCCGCTCATCATCAGCGGCCCGACCGACGACTCTTCCGAAAAGTATTACCAAATCAATGCGATCATTCCGCAGCTACAAAAAGAGACGCATTTTACCATCGACGAAAAGTCGAAAACCGCCGCGCTGACCGAAGAGGGCGTGAATCAGGTTGAAAAAGCGCTCCGCGTAAAAAATCTTTACGAACCAGAAAATATTGAGCTCGTGCACCATGTGCACCAAGCGCTACGCGCCCACGCGATGTACCACGTCGACGTCGATTACGTGGTCAAAGAGGGTGAAGTGATCATCGTCGATGAATTCACGGGTCGGTTGATGCCGGGCCGCCGCTGGAGCGACGGCCTCCATCAGGCGATTGAAGCTAAAGAAGGCGTGGTGATTGAAAACGAAAACCAGACGCTGGCGACCATCACCTTTCAAAACTACTTTCGCATGTATAAAAAATTGGCGGGCATGACCGGTACCGCCGACACCGAAGCGTCAGAATTCAATAATATTTATAAGCTTGAAGTCAGAATGGTGCCGACCAACCGAGACATGATTCGCCTTGATCAAGATGATGTCGTCTATAAGACGGTAAAGGGTAAATACGAAGCCGTATGCAACCACATCAAAGAGCTGCACGAAAAAGGGCAGCCGGTTCTGGTGGGAACCATCTCGATTGAAAAATCTGAATTGCTAAGCGGTCTCCTTAAGAAGAAGGGAATTGCCCACAACGTTTTAAATGCCAAGCAGCACGAACGAGAGGCCGAGATTGTGGCCAATGCTGGTCAGGCTGGTGCGGTGACCATTGCCACCAACATGGCGGGCCGTGGAACCGACATCGTCCTAGGACCTGGAGTGGCCGCTAACGGGGGCCTCTGCATTATCGGTACCGAGCGGCATGAGTCGCGTCGTATCGACAATCAGCTACGCGGTCGTGCCGGCCGTCAGGGCGATCCTGGGGCGTCTCAGTTCTATTTATCGCTTGAAGACGACTTGCTGCGCATTTTTCAGGGCGAGCGCATTAAATCTTACATGGACAAGTTCAACATGCCCGAAGACGAACCAATCGTCTCCAAGCTGATTAACCGTGCCATCGCCAACGCTCAGAAAAAAGTTGAAGCCCATAACTACGACATTCGTAAACACTTGCTTGAGTACGACGACGTGCTGAACAAACAGCGCGAAGTGATTTATGAAATGCGCAAGCTAATCTTAGGTGGCGAAAATACCAAAGATCTAATTCTAGATATCATTCGTGAGCAGATCGAAGGGCTTACCGCCAATTTTGCTTCCGCCCCGCGCCCTTCAGAGTGGGACCACAAAGCCATGAGCGACACCATGGTGTTTTTATTCGACAACGCTTTGGGCACGCTTGATCCCGGCTTTTTTGATAAAGCGGGCACCAAAAAAACACTCGACGATATTTTGGTGGCTAGTGCGTCGGCCCTGTACGAAGACCGCGAAAATTCGATGGGGGCTGAGGTGATGCGGCAGCTCGAACAGTACGTTTACATTGGCGCAATTGACGCCCTGTGGAAAGACCACCTTTTGAATATTGACCATTTGAAAGAGGGCATTGGCCTTCGTGGTTACGGGCAAAAAGACCCCTTGGTTGAATACAAAAAAGAGGGGTTTACCCTCTTTAAACTGATGGACGAGCAGGTAAAGAGCGACGTCACGACGAAACTCTTCCGCGTGCAGATTACGCGCGAAGAACAAGTGGAAGAGCTGCAGCCTAAAGAGCAGCAGATGAATTTCTTCCACGGCGATGAGTCTGCCGTTTCACGTGAGCCAGTGCGCGTTGACGAAAAGGTGGGCAGGAACGATCCTTGCCCTTGCGGTAGCGGACAGAAATACAAAAAATGCCACGGAAAAGACTAACGCCCTATGGATTCCAAATGTCCTAAGTGCCAAAAGCTGATTACCCACGAAGATTTTCTATTCGAAGTGCAGTGCGCCTGCGGGTCGCGCTTTAACCCGTTTATGGGTTTAGAATCTGCTGATCACTCCGGCGATATCACTGACGCGGTGAGCGACTCTTTTCAAGAGAGCCAAAACGCCTTTAAAGACATTCAAAGTTTTGGGGAGACTATGAAAGAGTCGATCCCTGAAGCCAAGGTCAAAGACTCGGGCTTTTCTGACTTGAGTGCCGGAGCCGGTGAGTTAGCGATGGGCATGCCCGACACGGGTTTATCGGCGCAGATTTTGAATGCGACGAATGACGACAACTTTGTATTCTCTTCGGCCCCTCATTTAGAAGGCTACCGAACCGAAGCGTATTTGATGCCGGTATCGGTTCAGGCCACCATTGATTCGGGCGCGCAAGACCCCCTTAAAGAAGCCTTTTTATTACTCAAGAAGCGAGCCGAAGCCCAAGGCGCCAACGCCATAGTTGGCTTTCAGTGGAAGGTGGCCTCCGACGGCGGCCGGGTGTTTGTGTCGGGCCTTCCCCTGAAGGTAAAACGAACTTCATGAGCACCAAACGCCGCACTCCTTCGCCCCCAAAACCAGCTGCCAATGAAACAAAAAGCGAAGTGCGGCCGGTGGGTGGGCGCGCCCTAAAGAGCGCCATCGATATTTTGCGCCCCTACCTTTACGGCGCCAAAGTTTTAGATCTATTCGCGGGACAAGGTCGATTTGGCCTTTCGGCTTTGGCCGAAGGCGCCCTGCTCGTACGGTTTGTAGAAAAAGACAAAGAGGCCGCCCGATTGCTCGGCAAAAATTTACCTAAAGGCGCCGATGCTCTGGTGCATACCGGCGACGTTTTTTCGTACTTAGAAAAAGCGCCTAAAGACGCCAAGTTTGATCTCATTTTTTGCGACCCACCCTTCCCTTTTTGGCAGGAAGAAAACCAAGTAAATTCATTGACTCAAGGCATGATTAAGCTGGCTGATTCTGACGGTATTTTGCTTGTGAAACATCCGAGCCGGGTGGTACTGTCGGCTCGTTTTCCCGGCTACCCAATTTGGAAAGAAAAAGCGTTTGGCGAATCCCATCTGTTTTTCTTTAGGGGAGAAGCCGATTTCGCCGTAAAGCAAGTGGATGGCTAAGAAGTCTCAAAACGAAAAAACTCTGAAGCGCGCTATCTATCCGGGCACGTTTGATCCCATCACCCGGGGTCACGTCGACTTAATTGAACGATCTCTCGCCGTATTCGATGAACTTATCGTACTCGTGGCGCACACTGGAAAAAAGACGCCCCTGTTTTTAGCCGAAGAGCGAAAAAAACTCGTCGAGGGCTGCTTTAAAAATAACCCTCGAGTATCCGTAGAAATCTACGAAGGTCTTCTGGTGAACTACGCCAAGCAGGCTAAAATCTATTCCATGATCCGCGGGCTACGCGCCGTTTCTGATTTTGAGTATGAGTTTCAAATGGCCACCATGAACCGCCGCATGCTACCGGAGCTGCAAACCTTTTTTTTGATGGCGTCTGAAAATTTTATTTTTGTAAATTCCTCGGTTGTAAAAGAAGTGATCGCCCATGGCGGTGACGTAGCTGAGCTGGTGCCCACCCACGTTGAGGCCGCGCTCCGCAAAAAATTTAAAATCAAAGGGTAAACGCATGAAGTTCGCGCAGAGAGTACAGGCATTAAAGTCATCTTCAATTATGGAGATCTCAGCCCAAGCGGCCGATCTTAAAGCCAAAGGGCACGACGTTATTTCACTCGCCGCCGGCGAGCCTGACTTTAATACCCCGGAGGCCATTCAGCAGGCGGCCACCAAAGCCATGGCCGACGGCATTACCAAATACACGCCAGCACCAGGTTTTTTAGCGCTACGTGAAGCCGTGGCCGATAAAGTCACCCGCGAAAATGGTTTTAAGGTTTCGGCCGAAGAGGTGTTGATCACCTGCGGCGCCAAGCACGCCATCTACCTAATGTTGCAAACGATGGTTGATCCGGGCGACGTAATCTTAGTGCCTACTCCCGCGTGGGTTAGCTACGGACCGATGATCGAGCTCTGCGGCGCAAAAATTTACCCGTTGCCGCTTTTTGAAGAAGATGGATACCGACCCAATGTTGAACGGTGGAAAAACCTATCGCTGCCCCCTAACGCTACGGGCATGTTCATCAATTCTCCCAATAATCCAACCGGCGTAACTTATACCCGCGAAGAGTTGACCCGCGTCGTTGGCTGGGCGATGCAGCGCAATCTTTGGATCATGTCGGATGAGATTTACGAAAAGATTTTGTATGACGGCGCCGAGCACGTCAGCGTAGCGGCCCTGGGGCCGGAGATTGCGCAGCACACCGTCACCATCAGCGGTTTTTCCAAAAGCCATGCCATGACCGGATGGCGGCTAGGCTGGTCTATCGGCGACAAAGAGCTGGTGAAGCGTATGAGTGCCTTGCAGAGCCAGTGCAATAGTCACGTCACCTCCTTTGTTCAATGGGCCGCCTTAACCGCCGCCAAGATGCCTGATACCACCGTAACCACGATGGTAGCTGAATTTGATAAACGCCGTCGCTATGTGATGGAGCGTTTAGATAAGTTAAAGGGTGCCTGTCGCTACGTGCGCCCTACCGGTGCCTTTTACTTTTACGTAAATTTTGCGCCCTGGCTTACTGAGCGCAGTATGACCGACATTGAATTCTGCAAGGCGCTGCTGACCAAACAGTACGTTGGCTTAGTACCGGGTTCGACGTTTGGAAAAGAAAACTCAATTCGTTTAAGTTATGCGACCAGCATGACCAATTTAGAAAAGGCATTTGATCGCATCGAAGCCTTTGTAAAAGCGGGTTGAGTTTACCGCTGCCGAAATGAGATGGCAGTGGTACGCTTTCGCGATGAAGGCCTGGGTTGTCCTGTTCTTAGTCAGTAGCACCGGATTTTTTTTAGCTCGCTGCAGCTTAAACACCTTCCGGCCTGCGCTTCGAATCCACCTTGCTAACTCTGATAGCCTAAATGGCCTCCCTTCTAGACCGCCCGAATTGAGTAATTTTAGTTTTGCGGTGATTGCCACGGGGAATGTGGCGCCTACGGTCGATTCGGCCACCGTAAAAGGGCGAAATGTACAATGCCTTTATCTCGATGGGCAGGTGACTTATCCCGTCAGCTATAAGCAACTAACCGAAAGCGGTTTTTCAATCAACCTACCCACCGGCACTTTTCGGTTTACCATCGTCGGGTTTGACACTCCGCCCTCCGGCCAAACCACTTTGGCGGCTTTGTTTAATCAGGCAACCATTCCGGCCGAGTACTTTGTTGCCCGGGGTACGGCCGATACCGCCTCTGGAAAAGTGTCACTCACCTCTGAATTCGATTCCAACAGCGGTGACAGGTTGCAGGCGTGCCCTGCCCCCGCCCCTGGAGATTTTACGCTGAAAAGTGCGTACTTAGGCTTCTCGGGAGTTTCAGGTAGCTCTTCCCTCTCCTTTACTTTTGGGGAAGCCGGAATTCCTCCGGTGAATGTGACCGGATCTACGATGTCGGAAATTTCGAGCCTGATCGGAGCGCATGAGCTGAATTCAACCGGGCTTGGAATAAATCACATGCGATTGGACGGCATTTTTACCCCGCCGGCCAATCTAAACGCTTACAACTCCCTTAAAGTGGAAGCCTACGGAAAGTCTGGCATTACCCCGGAAGACGGCGAAGGTCTCTGTACATACCTTTCAAATTTGGGCCCCGCGTTTCAAATTAGGGCCTTTAAACGGACAGGATTTAGCTGGATTGTAGGGATACCAAACTCGTTGTCCGGCGGCCAAGGATACTCGGTCAGTAGCTCAGGAGGAGGGAGCCTCTCTGACTTTCTGCAAGCGGACGGCAACCTATTAGTCAGCTTTAGAACCAGCGGTTTTGGCAATGGTACTCAATGCGGAACCTTCAATTTAAACAGCATAATCGTTCGCGCTGAATAGGCCGAAGCAACTTTTGCCGCTCGACTACCAAAAGGCGAGAGAGGGTTGCTTCGGCCTCGGGCTGCGCAATAACCGCGGCGTTCTCAATCCACCAGATTTTGGTTTCTGAGAATCAACGCCACCGCTACCACTTTGGCCAGGTACCGCGGATACACTTCCGCTCCCTTTCGGGCCAGCTCCCACGCATCGCGGGTCTTGAATTTATCAATGGCTTTTTGCACGGCCCCTTCGCCCGAGTTATAGGCCAAGAGCGCCAATTCCCAGCTTTTGAAACGTAAGCGATTCGACAGCAGGTAGCGCATCGCCGCGTCGGTTTCCAGCTCAACATCCAGCCGCTGATCTTCCTGAGGGTTTACCTTTAACCCGTAGTTGCGCGCCGTGGTGGGAATAAACTGCCACAGCCCGGCCCCTTTCACCGGGTTGTTTTCTTGAGTTAGGTTTTGAAAACCCGATTCAACCAACGGCACCGCCAATAAATCCATCGGCGCCGAATAGGTTTCCATTTTATCGAGCACCGGTTTCTTGAATGTGCGCATGCGAATAAGGCTCTCGCGCACAAACTTTCGTCCGTCGGGCGTGCCCACGTAAACATTAAGCTCTTTCACTACCAGCTCATTAATCGCCAAGGGAAAATCACTTTCGGAGAAGCGCTTTAATCCTTGCGCCTCTTCGAGAGTGATTCGGCGATCCTGCACCAATTCCTGCGAGGCCCACGCCGTGGCTCCCCCCAGGACTAACGCCAGCGCCGAGCCAAACCACAGCCCAAGCCGGTTAAACTGCCTTTTATCAATTTTCGACATTTTGATGATTCTCCTTTTTAAAGAAGAGCGGCCTGAAAAGCACATTCCGGTTGCGCAGACCGGACTATGGATTCCAGGCACACTCAATTCGGCCACCCTTAACAGGCAGCCACCCATTGCCTTTGCCGAAACGCCTCGTTGGTCAACCAGGGTTTCGTCACAAGCAAACTCTTGCAGCTCCAAAATCCGTCGGTGCCATATGGCAAAGAACGGATTGAGAAAAAACACCCAACGCAAAAATGCCAGACCGTAAACCGCCACGGTGTCGTGATGACGCAGGTGCTGAAATTCGTGAAGTAGTGAAACCCTCCTTAAGGCGTGGTCACTCAAAATGGTTTCGGGCAGCACAATCCAGGAGCCAAAAAGATCAGAAAATGAAAACGGACTGCCCCCGCCACCCACCGCCAGAATTCGTAATCGCCCTATATGACGTATGGACACACTGTTTTGTCGCAAAACAAACATTCGCCAGCTATCGCGTAAGAGCATCAGCAGGCCCCAAATTAATACCGCCGCGATCAAACCAAAAATTAGGCGTGGAGCTTCATTCGGTGCTCGCCATGAAGCGTGCTCGTCCACCGAAACCACGAGCTGATTGGCGGTAGGTACTTTTTCCCCTGTCCAGTCTGTAGACGTAGCCGCGGCCCAAACTTGAGCCTTCGGTAGCCAGGGTTGACTGCGCGGAAGCCAGGCGGAAATAAAAAAGGTGGCCAGAAGCCAAGCGATCAAACCGTAATGAAGCCCAAGCTCGCTACGAAACGAAAGGCCTCGCCGTTTGCCGTTGACCGCTGAAAAACTCAAGGCCACCGTGGCGCCCAGGGCAATCAACAGGTTGGCCTGCAGAAATTTTGAGAGAAAAGTGAGCGCCGTCATTCGCTAAGCCTTTCGTTCACCAATTGGCGAATCTCCTTTAGCTCGGCTTCGCTAAGGTCCGTTTTTTCGAGCAACTGTTTTACCAGCCAGGTGGGGTTTTGTTTAAAGACACCGCAGGCCAAAGCCTTAAGGCTAGCCTGGCCATAGTCTTCGCGAGTTAACAGCGGTGTAAAAACGTGGGCCTTGTCGGTCTTTTTACTTTTTACGATCTTCTTGCCTTCGAGAATCTTCATCATCGTGGCCACCGTGGTGTAGGCCAGACCGCGATCTTTTGGCAGCGCGTTTTGAACTTCTTTTACGGTCGTAGCCCCCAGCGTCCAAACCACCGTCATGATCTCTAGCTCAACCGGCGTCAGCGGTTTAGCCAGAGTGCTTTTCTTCGTCATAAATGCCCCCAATCACTTCATTCTACTAAATAATTAGTAGGTGTCTACTAATTATTTAGTAGGCACGACATTGCATTGATTGAGTTAAAATGCATTGCCCAAGGTCACTAAGAAGTCCATGCCGTTGGAAGAAAACGAAAGATCACCGCGGATAACCAGACGGCTGTTCCAGATCAGCCGAACGCCCCAGCCCCCGGCCACGTGCCAGCCACCCAAACGCAGGGGAAAAACACTGGGCCACACCCGGGCCAAGTCCACCCACGGCACAAAACCCATCGTTATATCCTGCTTGGCGAAGGCAAAAAACAAAGGGTCCCAACGCAGCTCAAAGCCCATGGCGACACGAATTTTGTCTAAAAATTGGGCCCCTTCAAATCCACGCAGAAACCGCTCGCCGCCGAAGGCCAGCGACGGGCTAATGCCGCCCACTGAACTCATTTCGAAAAAAGGAACCTCGCCATCTAGAAATTCGAACAGCGTGCGGTGAGCGAAAATTAGTCGGCGATGGATTAAGAAGAAGCGCTTGTAGGTGTAGGTGCCCCGATTAAAATTGAAATTACTGCCCGTAAATGGCCCATGGGTAAGAAACATGAGTTCATGGTAACTCCCGCGCGAGGGATAAGGCTCCCAATCCAACTGATCGCGAACCAATGCCAAGCCAACGCCATGCGTTCGCCCGCCGTTGGTACCAACCGGCTGTTCAGTAGTTAGCAAACTCGTGATTGGCGCCGTGACGTCGGTCCAGCGTAGATGAACCACCGGACCAACGCGCCAAAAGTCGGCGAAGCGGTAAAGCGCCTGCAGATCCACACTCGGACCCACTCGAACGTTTTGGTAGAGGGGATTGTCGTTATTATAGGCATTCCAGTCGATCGAGGTCTCGTTGCCCAGACCGAAATACGGCAAGGCAATGTCGCGATCGTAGCCAAAGCGAAACGTGAGCCGCAGGCGATCTTTAAAGGCGTGCGGCGCGTCGAACCTAAAAAAGTGTTTATACCTTCCGCGATCGCTGGTGAGAATCTGCGCCTCAAGCTCCAACTGATGCGGGTCCTGACGAATCACGTTTTGCAACGCCAGTTTTAGGCCTAGGTTAAAACCGCTGGTGCTGCTCGGAAAGATAAGCGGCAGCCCCTGCATCTGCCACGGGTCACCCCACAACTCGAAGGTCTTCTTTTTTACAATGCGGTCGATTCGGTTTGCCACCTGCTCGCCCACCCTGATTATTTCATTGCCCATGCCCCCGCTCTTTTTGCGATTGGTTCGGGGTACGGCTTCGCTGGTCTTTGCCTCTTCGGCCATCATTAGGCACGGAAAAAAAACCACGATAACTATAAAGAGGATGGCGGCAGAATTAAAATGGCGCGCTGAGCAATTCACGATGTTAGGTGATTGTCGCCCAAACCGAAGCGATTGAGAAGTTTATTGAATTTGAGTTAGGAATCAACGTTTGGGCAAAGAGTCGGGTGCAAAATCTTCGATCGCTGATTGGGCCGCTTTTAGCCAACTAAACCGCCACCACACCTTGGGATCGGGCGCAAATCCCTCGGCATTCATCAGCGCATTAAGCTTAGCTACATTCTTTTTGGCTTCCACTTTTTTATACTGCTTGGCCGAAAGCATAATGGCGTGATCATGGGGCTCGGGAAGCGCCACCGGCCCTCCGCCAGACTCAGTGAGAATCACCTCTACCGTATTGCCGCGGGCCCAGTCGCGCCGCAGATTTTCATCGATTTTGGGGGTCGAGGAAAAGGGGCGATAGCAGCTGAGTACTTTGAGGGAATGCCCCACCAATTTGGCTGCCTGTTGGGCTCGAGAGAGGGCCTCGGCCGTGCTCTTCAAGAGAACGCATTCTTTCGCAGCGTCTGGCGGTAACTGCATTTTGATTGAGAAATCAATGAGGTTGAGGCGTACGAAATCAGCCGCCGCCGCGTGGGCATTTTGGCCCCTCGGGCTTGCCAATTCAAAAAGAATAATCAAGAGTGTCGCGCATCGCATAGCGCCGCTAAACTAGTGCACCCTCAAGGGGTCTTCAAGTTAACTTTCGCTCTAGGAGACAACATGATTCTAACTAAACGTACCTCGCGCTTCTTGGCCATACTCATCGCATCGACAATTGAAATATTTTCTGGCGTTGCCCGAGCCGAGCCGGTGGCGCTCAAAAGCGTCATAGAAAAAGCACACGCCACCTCGACGGCCCTGGCGTTCGACAAATTTAACGAAATGCAAAATAGCGCCTCCGACGCCCTCAAGACGACGGCAGAATGGCTGAAGGAAAATCCCGAACACAAACAAATTCTTTCAGTAAAACGCCTGGAAAAGGGGCTCGGGTATTTGGTGAAAAAGCAGACGGAAAAGGAGTGGCGCGCGATGGTGGCTGAACTTCAGGCCGGATTGATGGAATTAATTCGCGAAGACGCTATCCTCACCGCCGACTGGAAACTCTACTACTGTCCGATGGTAAAGGGTTTTTGGACGCAGCCGAAAGACGAAGAGATGGCCAACGCTTACATGGGCACCACAATGCTCGACTGCGGCGTTGAAAAAAAATGGATCGCGCTACCAAAGGATATCAAGGGCTGGCCCAAAAAGTAGCTACTCTTGATTTTGAAACATGCCAACGCTCTCATCCTCGGCCCGGGAGACGCGCGCCAGAAATTCCACCACGCACTGCAGGCGGAATCCCGCTAGGTTCTGAAACTCAATTCCGCCCGAGAAGGGGAAATCTTTCACCCCCCTTTTTTCAATGTGGGCAATACGGCCTTCTAGCGTAAATGAAGTCCAATTTTGTCCCATGGGTAGAGTAAGAATAATGCGCTCCCCCGCCGGCAGTTCGCGGTCCATGCGAAAGCCAATACCGCCAATCGAGAGGTTAATCACTTGCACCCGGGCCGGTTGAGTATCCCCTGGTCGCTTCAAGTAACCGTCGAGTAAGCATACGAGACGATCGCCGTGGCGCCGATCATTGTTGAGCAGCAACGTCATCCAGTAAGCGGGAATCCCCCGCAACGACTCTTTGCCTAACACAAACAAAACCATCAATAGGCCCGAACCGGTAAATATATTGAGCGGGGTTTCTTCGAGCGCGAGAGAACCAAGAATTAAGCTTAATGCTGGCACCAGCAAGGTGAGCAGCACCAACGTGTTGCGGGTCATCGACTCAACCCGATATAGGTAGGCGGACACGCCGGTACCAATGAAACCGGTCCACAGAATAAGCACCGCCACTTCGGGACGTAGCAGATAAAAGCGGGCCGATACCACTTCCCCCTGAATTAACGACAAAAGTAAGTGCGCTAGGCCGGCTAAAACCATTGCCCAAAAATTGAGATCAAGGGCCGAGTGTAGCCAAAACAGACGGCGGCTTAGCCAAATACCAAAAACCTGGAAAGTGCAGGCCAAGGTCAAAAACAACAACGCCATTAGCGGGTTTCCCCGGTCCGCGGCAATGGTCCAACAGCCCACCATGGCAACGACGAGCCCCAATATCACCAAAAAATAGTCGGCAAATTTTTCGCTGCTAAACCCCTTCACCACAATGGTGAGCCAAATCGGAATCGTGCAAAATGCCAACCCCACAAAACCAGAGGGCAACGTGGCGAGCGACATTTGCAGGAGTAAAGGCGCCAAAAAATACGTGAGACTTGAAACCGAAAGGGCGGCGTGCAGAAGGCGAAGAGAGCTTTGTGGCAAACGTTTTAAAAAGATTAGCGGCAGAAAAAATAGAGTGGCGGCCCCGAATAAAAAACGCAGTGCGAGCGGAAGGTAAATAAAGTCCGGCTGACGGGCCAAAATGCCATTGGTTAACCACGTCGTGGAGAGCAGCCCCGCGAGGATAACGATAGTTAGGTAGCCACTTTTAGGCATCAGTTACCCCTCACTCTTTTCCCCAGAAAGCAAAAAACCGCTTCATTTTTCGAACCTCGGTGTCCGAAAGTGGAATATAAAATCGTCGTCAGTCTGATCCAGCCCGTCACGGCCAGCCGAGCGAATTTCAAAACCGGTAGCCACAATCACGTATCGAAACGGCGTGCCCCACGGATCTTTTCGCCATTTGGCTTCCACTTCCGGACATTGTGCCAATGCGCTGGGCATGGTTCCCCGCACCAATGCGCAAGAAATAATTTGATCACTCAGCAAGTCGGCGACGGCCGTCATTTTTCCAATTGCCGGAAAAGGCAACACCCGATCGATCATGAGCGAAAATGCCGAAAAGAAAGCGATCCCCCCGGCCACCAAATAGGTGAAAGTACGCGTGTTCCACTCCACCGCCTTTTGGTTTGGCTGGCGTTGCGCGTCCCAGGCCGAAATCACCATCGGTACAAAAATCCAAACCCGGTAGTTGGCAAAGGAAAGCGCGGTGACATGGGCAATGAAGAAAGGAAACGCCCAGACAAAACGGCGCTGGTACACCTGGCCCAAACCGGGAAGCATAAAGGAAAGCATTCCCGCCTGAATAGGAAATTTGGTGAGTGGGTTTTGCATGGGTTACTTTCCCGCGATTATCCCACAACTTGGCTCACCACGCAGCGCGCAAGTTCATGCGCTTGCCAAGCCGCTACCACGTAGGTGGCTTACTGCATTAATTTGCGTTTATTGAAAGGCTTGGAGGATAGCGGGGTCAATCCCGGCGTCGCCCTGCGCGCCGCAGCCTTCTTGCCGTTGAAACGCCTGAGCCATCACTAGGCCTTGTTGCTTTGCCGAAGCCTGATCGGTGGCGTCACCGTAGTTTTGGGAGAGCAGAGGAATCATTTGCAGAAGCAAAACGTTTTTTAAACACGAGGTCATAAAGCAAACACCCCACTGAAACGTGGCCAAGGCCACCGTATAGGGATCGCGAATCCCCGGGGTTTTCGAAAGTACGTTTTTGGTGCACGAATTAATGGTGTGCTGAACCAAAACAAATTGCATGATTGGAGAAACTGAACCCTGTTTCAATCCGTCGACGACTGAAAGAGGTAAGAACACGCCACCCGCGTTGCTAAATGCCGGGGGGCCCAAGTCTGAAATAAATTGGAGCGGATTGCCCGAAGTAGGCCGGTTCTCGGCTTGGGCCGCAAGGCTTAAGAAAAGTAGCATCGCGATGAGAAAATTCTTGGTGTTCATAATCATGTTGAAGGCGTCGCCCGACACCTCTCCTGACTATTAAAGTTTGCAAACGCGGTGCCCACTTTTCTGGCGGGTTTACACCGGTCACGAGCCTGACCGTCGCCCAAGCTTTGGGCAGCCGTTTTTACGAAACCACAACTAACCGCTTGGTTTCATGGACTTAGCGTGTTTACGCGGTATACACTTTCGCCCTTAAGATCAGAAGTCGTTGATATGACAAGGGAACCCAAGTATGACTCTGGGTAAATGAACAGCGCCAATTTTCCCCAAACGCCTTCTCCGCGACGCCGGGCGATCGCTCTGATTTCGGGCGGACTTGATAGCCAACTTGCCGCGCTCATGGTGAAAGACCAAGGCATTGAGGTCATCGGCCTGCATTTGCTCTCGCCTTTCGGCTGCCGCGATGACGTACAAAAAGCGGCCGATGCGGTTGGTATTGAACTCATCTTTAAAGAAAAAGGGCCCGCTTATTTAGACCTAGTTGAAAATCCCCGGTTTGGTTACGGCAAAAATATGAATCCGTGCATCGATTGCCGCGTCTTCATGTTTCAACTTGCCGATGTGGTTCGCCATGAATTGGGCGCTGATTTTTTGGTTACGGGCGAAGTGCTGGGCCAACGGCCGATGTCGCAACACCGGCACGCGTTTACGATGATCGATCACCAAAGCCCGGTCGAAGGGTTAGTGGTGCGCCCGCTTTCGGCCGGTCGGCTCGACGAAACCATTCCGGAAAAAGAGGGTTGGGTAAAGCGCGATGCGTTCTTAAAGATAAGTGGTCGTGGGCGCAGCGAACAGATTGCCCTGGCCAAGAGCCTTGGGATTGAAGAGTACGCCTCGCCCGGTGGCGGCTGCCTGCTCACCGACGCCAATTTTTCTAAACGGCTCAAAGACTTTTTTGATCAGCCCACCTTTCAAAACGAAATTCAAAAAGTGAAACAGAGTGCAATCTTAGGCCTTGGTCGCTACTTCCGGATCTCGGCAAAAACCAGAGTGAGTCTGGGACGCAATCATACCGAAAACACGACCCTCCAAGAAAAGGCGCTGGAGGCCGGCGGTATTTTTATCGAAATGATTGACGGGCGCGGCCCAAAGGCGGGCCTCTTCGGCGACACCACCCCCGAAGCAAAAGAGTGGGTGGCGGGGCTCATCGCGTATTACAGCAAAGTTGAGATTGGCCCCAAAGACAAATTTGCTGGCCAAAGTTCCGATGGCGCCTTTGTTTTTTCGGCGGCACGCACTTTGACCGAAAGTGAAGTGCTGGCCAAACGAGTGGGAGTAAACTGACGTGCAATCCATTAAAGACAAACTGATCGTAGCTCTCGACTACGAAAACCACGAAAAAGCTTTTCGTTTGGTCGATGAATTGGGCGACCTGGTCGAATGGTACAAGCTAGGGCCGATGAGTTACGCGCAGGAAGGGGTCGAGTTGATTCGCCACCTTCACAAACGGCGCAAAAAGATTTTTTTAGACTTAAAGATCTTAGACATCCCTAACGTCGTTTACCGTACGGTGCGAAGCTACGGTGACTTGGGCGTTGACTGCGCCACGGTACATTGCATCGGCGGCCGCAAAATGCTTGAGGCCGCGGGCCGGGGCTGCCGCGGAACCAATGTTCGCCTGTTTGGTATTACGCTGATCACCTCCATGGCGGAAATGGACATGGAGACTTTTGGTCACCAAGAGTCTCATCAAGTCACGGTGGAGAGGCTGGCACAAATTGCGATCGAAAGCCGCTTGTCGGGGATATTGTGTTCACCCAACGAATTAAAAACCGTGAAACCAAATACGGTAGCCGGCTTTCAATTTGCGGTGGCCGGTATTCGCCCCGCCGGCAAGGCTATTGAGGAAGAAGATCAAGCGCGCGTCGCCACCCCCAAGCAGGCCCTTGAGTGGGGAGCCGACTACCTGATCGTTGGCCGGCCCATCTTAAATGCACGCGAACCTCGCGCCGCGGTTGAGCAGCTTCTCGGATGAGCAAGGCAGAAAGGGGTGAAATTGACGTCACCGCCGTCACCTCGTTGTCGGCGCTGGAGCACATTGCGCAACACCGCCCCGACCGCATCATTCGGCTGACAATCGTCAAAAGCGGTGACCGAGGAAGTCGAGCGGCGCGCCTAGCGCAGGTGGCCGCGGCAAACGGAATAAAGGTTGATTTCGATCGCCTTCCCAACGAGGCCGGTGGCGCCAAAGGCTGGGTTAAAAAATTTGAGTACACCGAGCTCGCCGCCCTTTTGCCCAAACTGCATAAACAGAAACGCGCGGTAGTGCTGGGGCTTGATCATTTACAAGACCCCCAGAATTTTGGCGCCATTTGCCGATCGGCCGAAGCGTTTGGTGCCTCGGCGATTTTGATTCCCAAAGAGCGTTCGGTGGCCGTCACTCCGGCAGTTTACCAAGCCTCGGTAGGGGCCGTGGAGACGGTGCCAATCGTGCGCGTTTCTAATTTGAAGGATGCCGTTCGAAAGTTAAAGGAAGAAGGATTTTGGAGTGTAGCCACCATGTTGGCCGCTGATTCTACCGATCTTGCGAAGATGCCCGACTTTGAAAAGGTGTTTTTTGTGCTGGGGGCCGAGGGCGATGGCATTAGCCAAAGCTTGGCGGCGGAATGCGATGTGCGCGTGCGCATTCCCATGCTGGGTAAAATTGAATCGCTCAACGTAAGCGTATCGGCCGCGGTGCTCATGTATGAGTCGGCGCGGCGATCGCAAAAGTAGGCGCACGGGCTTGCCTTTGTTCTGCAAACTCGCTGAAAGTAATCTTACGATCCAATGATTTTGATCTCACTTCAATCGGGCAGCAGCGGCAACTGCATTTACGTAGAAAGCCAAGGGGTTCGCCTGCTATTTGACGCCGGCCTTAGCGCCTTGAGGGTGACCGAACGGCTGGCCACCTACGGCCGCAGTGCCGATGGCGCCGACGCCCTTTTTATTTCGCATGACCACTACGATCACGTTCGCTGCGCCGGTGTTTACGCTCGAAAATTTAAGGTGCCGCTGTTTATTACTGAGCCCACGCTCTACGCGTCGCGCCGGGCAATCCACTCTACTAAAAACATTGATCTGCAAACTTTTCGCTCGGGGCAATCGGTGAAAGTGCAGCACCTTACCGTAGAAACCATTCGCACTCCGCACGACGCAGCGGATGGCGTTGTCTTTGTGGTGGATGATGGCACTCAGCGGTTGGCGATTTGTACCGACGTAGGCCATGTGTTTGACGACTTAAAGAGCGTGGTCAAAAGCGTAGACGGCCTATTTCTCGAGAGCAATTACGATCCTGACATGCTGGCCCGCGGCCCTTACCCGGCCAGACTCAAAGAACGGATTAGCGGATCTCGCGGCCACATTTCAAACCGTGAGGCGGCGGAGCTGGTGGAAAACAGCGCCACCGATAGACTGCAATGGTTGAGCTTGGCGCACCTTTCCGACAAAAATAATTCGCCCCGCAAAGCGCTTGCGCTGCACCGAAAAGTTTTAGGAAAAAAACTTTCCATTCAGGTCACCAGCCGCGAGGCGGCTACCGACATAATGACGTTGCACGGCGCTACGGAAAGAGCGGTGGGCGAAAGGCAAGACCAGCTCAACTTTGATTTTTGATGGCACTACCGATTGAGGCCGGTCACTAAAACTGGGATTGACGAACCGTTCGTAGTGCCATCGCCGAGCTGCCCGAAGTCATTGGCGCCCCAGCACTTGAGTGCGCCGTTATGAACGGCGCAGGCGTGATCTTCACCGGCCGTAATCGCGGTGACTCCGGAAGTGAGGCCAATCACCTGAACCGCTAGGTTTGAATTGACCCCCGAGTTATTTCCCAGCTGGCCATAGGAGTTGGCACCCCAGCACTTGGCGGCGCCCTGGTGAATAGCGCACGTAAAACCGCGCGAACCTAAGGCCATGGCCGTCACCTCGGAATTCAAACCCGTAACGTTAGATGGATAATTTAGGCTGTAATTATTACCGTTACCAAGCTGGCCGCTAGTGTTTTCGCCCCAGCACGTGGCTAAGCCGCCGTCCATAATTACGCAGGAATGCGCCGAGCCTGACCCACTCGCCGCTCCAATCACATCCGACATCAGTCCATTTACGGCAATTGGGGAAAAAGCGGCGACGTTCGAACCATCACCCAATTGCCCAGCCACGTTGCTTCCCCAACAATAAGCAATGCGGTTCTGAACCCCACAAGTATGCCCATATTGAGAACCTGTTAGCAGTGCGGTGACCTGAGATGCAAAGTTAATAACTGCGATTGGAATATTTGAGTCGGCGCCGGCACCGACTCCAAGCTGCCCCAAGGCGCCTTCCCCCCAACAGTAAGCTGCCCCATTTTGAATGGCGCACGAATGGCCGGCGAAAGAACCCACCACCACGCTAGTGACATTGGCGGTGAGACCCTGCACCTGAACCGGGGTAAGCCGCACGGTGGAGATTTCGCCAATACCCAGTTGCCCTTTACCGTTAGCCCCCCAACACTTGGCCGCGCCGTTGTGAGCTGCGCAGCTGTGTCCAACGTAAGAACCGGTTGCTAAAGACGTAACCCCCGAGGTTAAACCGACGACCGGTACAGGCGAAGGTGAGCTTGCTCCGGAATTGTTGCCAAGTTGCCCGAACTCATTGTTCCCCCAGCATTTCGCAGCACCCCCAACCGCCGCGCAGGTTGTTTTGCCCCCCGCGGCAATTGCATTAATGGAGCTACCGGGCACACAGCCGGCGGCGAGATTGGTGGCGGTTAGTGGATCATAATTAGAAACCGCCCGGTGCTCGCGTTGCGCAGTATCAAAGCTGGTGGCAACTCCCATCGTGTAAACTTCGGGAACGCCGGACGCAAAAATTTTGGTTAAATCACTGCACTCAGCGGTGGTTTCAATGCCAATTGGCGTAACCGTATATTGACCGGCGGGCAGGGTTAAACTTACCCCGGTGGTGGTCACCGTGCCCACGGCCGCCGCAGAAGAGACGAGCCCAACCAATTTTAGGCAAGTGGGGGAGTAACCTTGCAATTCACCGCTCGAAAGTGAATTGGCCAGCGCCGGAGCGGTAAAGCTAAACGCCACGCACTTTGGCAACGTAGGGGCCCGACCCGCGCGGACCGTCCGCGAAGCAGAAACAGGTAATTTTACCTGCACCGTAACCAGCGGACGAAATGCATTGAGCGAGCAGGTGACGATAAAGCAGAGCGGTAACAGAGCAAACGACCACGCAACCAGACGTTTCATGAGCAGACCCAACCGTTTAGATTTAAATCACCAACTGATGCAAAACGCTACTCACTACCCACAGTACCAAGGCCCCTAAAATCGCGGCGAACCAACTTTCCACCTTAAAATTTTTCATCAGAGCCGAACCCAATTTCAGCAGCGCGGCGTCGACCACAAAGATAAACAAACCCAGCGTGAGAATCGTAAAGGGAAGCGCTAGAAAAAGCAGTAACGGACGAATGGTTGTGTTGATGAGCGCAAGCACCGCGGCAGCAAAAAGGGCAGAGCCAAAATTCTTAACCCGAAATCCTGGAACCACATAGGCGGTGACCACGAGGGCCGCGGCCGAAACCACCCAATGAATTAGCAAATAGAACAGCGGGCCCGGAAAATATTCAGCATTCATGGGTAGAGAATAACTGATTTACCGCGCTGAATCTTTTATTAGTTATCAAGACGGATAAAAATTTGCCCCCACGATTGTAGCCTCAGGCGGCAACCCGGACGATCTTGGGTATGAGGGTAATTCCGTTGGTGACGCCGCGCACTCCCATGAGCGCGCTAACGGCATCGTACGCCGCAAGCCGTTCGTATTCCCAGTAGACCTCGCCGTTTAGCGAAACCCATCCGTCATTTACGGTAACTTTTATTCCATCGGATAGTGCGTAGTGCCAGCCAAGCACCAATCGTGCGGCGCGAGCGATGTCGTCATCATTACGCCGACATGAGTCCAACAGCTTCACTTCAATCACATCAACCACCGCCCGCACCCCGCCCACTCTACGGGCGGCCTGCTCAGCGGCCACCTTTTCAAAATAGTGAGGAGCCGTTCCGCGCAAAGTGATGACCCCATCACTGGCAGAAACAGCAATTTTATTTTCGGTGATTCGGGGATCGCCGCTTAGTTCGTTGATCACATCGTGTTGAAGCTGTTGGTCGGTCTTACTAAAAAAATTAAACATGCGCATCGCTCCTCATATAAGGTCGGCGATGCATACGCCGTGCCTAAAACCACCAACTCACGGATTTTTTCTAAAATAGTAGAGCGTGGCTTTCGAGCTAAACTCAAAGCGCGACTTCCAGGCATCTTGAGGTCGATTAGACAGCGTCACAGTGTCGCCTTCGACGAATCTACCGCAAGAGGCGAGTACGAGAGAGCTATCAAATTGTTTTTTAGCCTCTTGCTTCCACTCTTCGCACTTAGCTAAGTAACTCTGTTTGGCTTGGCCAAAGGCCTTTAGCATGCTGCTGAAATCGCCCATTTGAAACTTAAACGCATCTCCCGTAATCGACCGTTTCCACTCTACGAGCGACTCCCCGCTAGGCACATTCACGAGAATGGTACCAACCGAAACAGCAAAACTGCCGATGAAATATTTCGCAAGTTCTGGCCCTCCGGTTGAAAGGTAGGCGCCTCCCTTTTGGTCGTAGCGCGTGCCACACTCTAGGTAGCGAAGCTTTGCCCCCATCGACTGCCGAACCTCACTCTTCCACTTAGTGCATGCCTCGTTAAGGCTCTTTACCGAATTGTCCTTAGCTTGTGCGGTCTCCTCGTTAAAGCGTTCCCAAGCAAAGAAATCGCTTTCGATACCATCCGAAATGACATCCGAAGGGACGTCGGCGTGGGCAGAAAAAGAGAAAAAGGAAAGGACCAATAGAAAGTTTAATGCAAATTTCACAGCTAACCCCGTAATGAAAAAGCAAAAGGCCAGGCAAGCCCCAACCTTTGGCACAAACCACATGAATGGGTTCTATAACGCCGGGTTGCCCCGGTAGCAACCCGGCAGGCCAAAACGTGACGTTTCACGATCATAATGCTACTTACCGCTTAGTTTAAAGGCACTAACCGTATCGGAGACCTAAACGATGGCAAACTTTGTTGTTTTTATTGACCACGCCCACGCCAATATTTTTGAGCTTCATCCCGACCACACTGACGAACACAAGCTGGTTCGCCATGAAGTGCGTAAACATGGAGACGTGGAAAAAGAGCGAAACAAGCACAAAGACGAGAGAGGGTTCTTTGACGAAGTGATTGTTCACCTTAAGGCGGCAAATCAGATTTTATTGGTGGGCCCGGGGCTGGCAAAGACTGAGTTCAAACACCACCTTACCGAGCACCACCACGCTGAAATCGATAAAAAAGTGGTTGGCGTTGAAACGGTCGATCACCCCACCCCGGGGCAGATTGTGGCCCTAGGTAAAAAATTCTTTAAGAACTTCGCCAAAATATCCTAAACCGCGGGGTGCGAAAACCGATGACGGTTACCGCCCCTTTTTGTAAACGGTGATGGGGCGATAGAGGGCACTTCCGCCCCTTGTCCTAACGTGCAAAAGATAGTTGCCCGCCTTGAGTGGTTTAAGAGTCAGGCTGTCTGAGAAGGGCTGTTTCGCTTTTTTACAGTCTTCGGGGTTGGTCATCAGCGTTGGCATTACCAAAATGAGATCATCCTGAATCTCGGTCTTAATCGGCCGCTCCAGCTCTAGACATGTCGAGGGGATAAAGCCCTTGAGCGCGAGGGTGATCTCTTTTCCTTCAGGATAAAAATCTTCGGCATCAATCTGGGTAACTACCGCATAAAAATAGTTGTCGATCTGTTCACTCTTCGCCTCGTCGACTTGAAATTTTCGCTCGCCGACTTCGCCCCCCCGTTTGCGATAGGTGACGCTGTAGTCGGCCGAATCAAGACGCCCAAGCGGGGCCACGGTGGTAAACGGAATGGGGTCATCAACCAGGTCATCGGTGTCGCAGGCGCCGGTCAACCGTCGCCACGCCATCTGTCGCACTAAAAACGATTTTTTGTCTTTGCTCTTCTCAACGAGTGTGTCGGTGAGGGTGTAGCAGGGGTTAGGCAACTCACCTTCGATCACGGCTTCAATTCGATCGTTGTCGTCAAAGCCTTTAGCGGGGAGGTAGACCTTGCTTGGAGTTAACTCCACCGCCTTCCCCTTTTGCTCTTCGGCTTGAACCCCAACGGAAAGTAACGCTATCGCAAAAACAATTTTATACATTTTTCCCCTACCCTTTTTTCGTATTGAAACGGTGGAGTGTGCAAGCGCTAGGCCAATAACAGCCAAGTCAGACGACGCTCACCGTTTTACTTTTGAGAAAATTTGTCACGCCCGGGGGACTTGAAGACCCTCGCGCCTCTTAGTGGCAAGCTAAGCTTTTGGTGAGACTTACTGCGACAACATGCGGTCGACCGGTTTGCTCATCTGGCCCAGAATAAATGAAGGGGCGATGCGGCTCATCATGCGCAGCTGTTTGCTCTGCCCAGGGCAAATTTCAAGACGATCGGATTCGAAGCCTTTGATTGCCTCCTGAACCATCGCTTCCACCTTCATTACAGAAATGCCCTTCATGTCTTCGGGGTCGAATTCGCCGAGCAGAGGCGTTTCGGTGGCCGGCGGAGCCAATTCAAAAACGTTAATGCTGGTTTTTTTAAGTTGCACGCGCAGAGACAAGGTAAAGGAATGCAAACCAGCTTTGGTGGCACAGTAAACGGGCGAGGTAGGTAACGGCACAAATGCGAGGCCAGACGATACATTCACAATGGCGGCGTGCGGCTGTTTTTTTAGCAGGGGCAGAAACGCCCGCACCATACGGATGGGTCCCATCAAGTTGATTTCGATCTCTTTAGTGAGTGTTTCGAGTTCGGTGTCATCATGCATATTGATCGTGCTCATCACGCCAGCGTTATTGATGACCCAATTCAACTTTGGAAATTCATTTGTCAGTTGGGACACCAACTTTTGAATGTCTTCACTCCGGCTTACATCGCTCACCAAGGTATGTATCGCGGGAAACCTTTTCTTTACCTCGGCCATTTTCTTGGCGTCGCGTCCGGTAACAATAATCGTATTGTCGCGCTGTAAAAGTTGTTTAGTTAGCTCTAAGCCAATGCCGCTCGTGCCACCGGTGATTAAGATCGTATTTCCCGAAGTCTTCATGAATTGCCCCATTCCCAAAGGGGAGACAGTAGAGGAGTTAGGGCAAAGTTTCAAATTGGGTTTTACGTTTTTTGCGCGGCGGCTTGGTTCTGGAGTGCTGCGTCCTATGGTATCGTTCTCCCATGCAGATCCTTTTTGTGATGACGCTTTTCTTAAGCTCGTTTCTGTTGTTCTGCGTACAACCGCTTGTCGGTAAATGGCTTCTACCCCTGCTGGGCGGCGTGCCTTCCATCTGGAACACGTGCCTGTTTTTCTTTCAGACGACTTTGCTGGCTGGATACGGCTATGCCCACCTTTTGGTGGGGCGGCTTGCGCAGCGACGACAGATTGTTCTTCACTGCACTTTGCTCTTTCTTCCGCTATTGGCACTGCCCTTCGTGTTTCCCATCGATTTGGGCGCGGAAGTATCTTCGCCAGTTCCATGGCTTTTAAAAACGCTTTTGCTAACGGTGGGTCCGGCGTTCATGGCGGTGGCCACGTCAGCGCCATTGCTTCAAGGTTGGCTCTCGCGCACCGGGCATCCGGCCGCAAAAAACCCGTATGTGCTTTACGCGGCGAGTAATTTAGGAAGTCTGCTTGGATTGTTGGCGTACCCTTTATTCTTCGAGCCACTTTTCCCTCTTCCGATTCAGAGCCATTACTGGAGTTGGGGATACGGGGTGTGGGTTCTATTTGTTGTGGGCTGCGGTGCGTATTGTTGGCGATCGGATGCGGCTGAGTCTAGCGTCGTCTTGGTTTCGCCACCAAAGACCTGGGCTAAATGGATTGCTTTAGCTCTGGTGCCGTCGTGCCTTTTGATGGGGGTTACGACTTACCTCTCCACTGAAATTGGGTCGGTGCCTTTGCTGTGGGTGATTCCCCTGGCGCTTTATCTAGTTTCGTTTGTTTTGGTCTTCTCCGATCGATGGCCAAACCTATTTTCATTTTCGAGTCGTTGGTACGGCTTGTTCGTCTTGCCACTCATGTTGGCGATTGTAATGGAAGCTACTGAATTGCCCCTTCTGCTCGTGCCGCTTCACTTAGTTGCTTTTTTTATCGCCGCCGTGCTCTGCCACGGGGCCTTAGCCAAAACCCGACCGGCGCCGCAAGCCTTGACCAGTTTTTATCTCTGCCTTTCGATCGGCGGCGCTTTGGGTGGGGCGCTCAATACGCTGGTGTTTCCCTTCGTGTTCGAACGCATCATCGAGTATCCCCTGTTTCTTTGGCTGGCCTGCTTGGCGCGCGAGGCGATGCCAGGCAAGCAAAACAATTCGCACCGTGATTGGCCGCGGGAACTTGGGTTAGGCGCGTTGGTCGGTTTGCTTCCGTTGGGGGTAGCGCTGGCGGTTCGTGGCGGATTGCTTTCGACGGGACGCTTATCGACGCTATTGGCGTTTGGTATTCCGGCTATTCTTTGTTACCGGTTGGTGGCCCGCCCTTGGGCGTTTGCCGTGGCATTAGGGGCGGTGGCCTTAGCGGGAAGCCTTTTGCCAAGTGCCGCGGGGAAGCCTCTGGCGGCGACGAGAAATTTTTTTGGTGTGCTCCGCGTAACTCACGACCCCAGTCAGCCTTTCATTCAGCTCGTGCACGGCAATACTCTACACGGACGGCAAAGCACCGATCCCAAACTGAGCCACGAACCCCTTCTTTATTTTTCGCGCTCTGGACCGGTGGGCCACCTTTTTGCGGCCTACCGAGCGCTTAACCGAAAAGGGCCCGTGGCCACCGTTGGCTTAGGAACCGGGTCAATGGCTTGCTACGCTGAACGCGGCGAAGACTGGACTTTTTTCGAGATTGATCCGGCGGTGATCGAGGTGGCGCAAAAGCATTTTACTTTTCTCTATCACTGCGCCCCGCAAGCTAAACTCATTTTGGGCGACGCCCGCCTCGAGCTGCAGAAAGCTCCGGATCACCGTTACGATCTTATCGTGATCGATGCGTTTAGCTCCGACGCCATTCCCGTGCACCTGATCACGAAAGAGGCGCTTGAACTCTACGTCAAAAAACTTTTACCGCACGGAATGCTGGCCTTTCACATTTCAAACCGACACTTGAATCTCAAACCGGTGTTGGGTCGCCTGGCCCAAGAGTTAGCGTTGGTCGCGCGCTTTCGCGATGACGATAAGTTGACGAACGACGAAGAAAAACGCGGCTTAGCGGCCACCGAGTGGTTGGTGATGGCAAAAGACGAGGCGGACCTCGGCCTGCTTGGTCAAGACCCGCGCTGGAAAATTCCTACCGCTGGCGGCCCCAAGGCGCGCTGGACCGACGTTTATTCAAACGTGATGTCGGTGATCAAATGGTAACCGTACGAATACTAAAGTTAAGGCTTCGCGCTGGCTACACGCGTCATTCACGAAAAATCTCGGTAGAACTGACCCACTTTGTTTAATTGTTAAGCAAGGGTTGGGAGTATTTTTTTATGAAGCTGAAGTTCGCATTTCTCGCTCTGTTATCGTTGTCTCCATTTGCCAATGCCGATCTGGTGTTGCCGCATCCGCGCAGCGAAAAAGTAACTGTTTCGGGTGCCGACGCCGTGAACCTATATGACGCCCTCGACGTGGTGCAAATTGTCGAAGCGGCCCTGCGTACCTCGACCACCTCGGTAAAGGTGTTTCGTGCGGAGTCGGGATTGACTCAGATGGTGTGCCACAAAGTCGTCAGCCGCGCAGCTAAAGAAACCACGGGAACTTGTGTGTTGGAGAAGTCGAAAGACAATCAACCACTCGCCAAATACATTCCCCGCCGTATTGCCGGGTAACTCTTTGCTTCGGCCCGGGCGCCTTTATCGCCCGGGCCGAGCCTCAACATGCTGATGTCTATCGCCCATTCGTTTGATTATGCCCGCGGCGGCTTACTGCGCCGTGCTTTGGGCGTGCCACTTTTTCATCGCGTTTTTTTCGACCGTAGCTCTCGGCTCGCTGTTTTGTTCAGTCTGGCGGCTTCGCTAGCCCTCGTCACTTCGCTGCTTTTTCCACTTTGGGTATTGGTGATTGGGCCGATGGTTTATGGTTTTCCTCATTTGCTGGCGACGTTTCGCTACTTTTCTGTCGTAGTTAGCGATTCTTCCCCTGACCTGGCGAACTCATCTAAACTGAAAATTTCCCGGCAACGCCTACTACTCGGCGTGGTGACGCTAGGGTATTTGGTCTTGGCTACACTGCGGGTTTTCGAAGATCTAAATGGAAACCAAGATGTTTACCTGCCGCAAAGTTTTTTGGTAGTAGAAATAGCCATTGCCCTCACACTCGTGGTTCTTGGCCTGACGCTTACCCGCGCCTCAACCCGACGTTGGTTTCGTTGTCTGGTGGTGATGACCCCCTTTTTATTGGTGGCTTGGTATCAGCCGCTGCGTTTTGCCGGAGCCATGGTTTTGATTCACAACGCCATCGCCTTTGTCTATTGGGTAGTCGTCGCTAAAACCCGAAGAGAAAAGCAGGTTGCCTTGATAGCGGGCGCTACCTTTGGCCTGATTACGGTCGCCATTTTCGGGGGCTTTTTTGATCCGGTGCACAAATATTTTGTGCCCACGTTTGAGCTTCCCTGGGCGGATCTTAGGTATTGGGAAATAGGAAAACAAATTGCGCCTGGAGAAGAAACCTACTCCCTCTGGTTTCACTGCGTGGTTGCTTACGCATTTGGGCAATCGCTACACTATTTTGTGTGGCTAAAGGCGATTCCCGATCAATGTCACCAGCGAAACGTGCCCACTACCTTTCAAGCCAGCCTCACTTTGCTAAAGCGAGACTACGGCAGTCTATTTTTCTTGGTGGCGGTTTTTGCGGTGGGCGGCCTAGGGGTTTGGCTATTGAATGCGCAGCCGCTGGCCCGCCTCATCTATTTTGCCTTCGCCGCCTATCACGGCTACGTGGAGGTTGCCGGGTTGGCCCTGGCCTCGAATAAGTGGGCGGGGTGAATTTTTCATGTTTTGGGCCGCTAAGTCTCGTTGAGTATTGGTTTGCTCCACAAACGCTTCGCTTGGAGTGTTGGTCTGCCCTAAATATTGAGATGGACCCAACTAGCCCAGGGGCAGGCGAGTATCTCGCTTTAATTGCTATTACCCTCGCTCTAGAATTTGTCGTCTATTTCCTTTTTTTGAAAAAGCGGTTCGTTTTTTTTAAAGTGGTGCGGGTCAATCTTTTTCTTAATCTGGCGACCCATCCCCTGGTAACGTTTTTGTTTCCCTTGCTAATCGCAAAGGCGCAAATGAGTGTCGCGGGCTACATTACCGCGGCCGAAATATTTGCTCCCTTGGTTGAAACAATTCTTTTGGTTTTTCTATTTAGAATTCCGCTTGCACTCGCCGCAGTTAGCTCGTTTTTGGCAAACTTAACTTCGTGGGCACTTGGGCTGTGGTTAGTCTCTGCGTTTGGATAGACTCATTTACAAACGCCGGTTTGGCGAAGGAGCACAAGCGTTTCTAGGGCGGTCTTTAAAGCACTATCGTGCATGGGAAGGGCGTCAATCATGTTGGCGCCAAGGGAGTGGGTATAGCGCTTCAACTCTTTATGACCCACGAAAAGCGTAAACTCTCTATCGTTTCGCTTTAAGCAACATACCGGTGTTTCGTCAGCCATACGCGGCGATTTGCACGAAATAATTTCAGATTCCACGGCCAAGGCCGCTGATCCCAGAAAACTAGCCGCCAAAATGAAAAACGCGAACTTCACACCCGTGGCGTGTGCAATTGAGCGGCCACCTCAAGCGGTCAAGATTAAGCTCATGCGGCGCGGGGGTGTGGACGCGAAAGACAAAAAACAATATGCGGTCGCCCAAAAATGTCGCCCCACTGATTGGGGTCGGGATTCTTTATGACGGCGAGTGATTCGCTCCATGCAGCGCGCGGTGGTGACGGTGACAAAGAAACACTAGATTCTCAGCATAGAAAAAGGCGTCAAATAGTATTTGTGGAAATGGCAAAGTGTGGGGAGCGTGGCGGTTTCCTGAGAGGGTGTCTCAAAACCTTATGTAGAGCCGCGTTCCTGTCATTACCGAGCCTGCGTAGCAGGCGCGGCAACCTTTGGCCTGCTTGGTTTTGTCGACGTCCCTCTTCAC
>JAYSWN010000193.1:0-19544 GCA_043718025.1 Pseudomonadota bacterium | reverse complement strand
CAAGAAAAGATGTTTGGGATTTTTGGTAAGCCCACTCCGGAACAAGTAAAAATGATCAGCTCCTACAAAACGCTGATCTACGAAGGCTTTACGAAAGCTCTGGCGAAGGGTTTGCCCAAAGCCAAAATGAGCGTTTTGGTTGATGAACAATTTGGGGCCGAGGTGATTGAGAAGGCCCGCAAAGACGGTGTGACTCTATGCATCTGCGTAGAAAAAAGTGGGCAAGACGAATTCGACTTTGAATACACTGACTGGCAGCAGCATATCGATGCGGTGAACCCACAGATTATTAAAGTGCTGGTTCGCTATAATCCCGAAGGCGAAAAAGCGGGCAACGTCCGGCAAACCACCCGGCTTGCCGAGTTATCGCGATTTTTAGAAAAGACGAATCGCAAATTTATGTTCGAGCTCTTGGTTCCGGCGACCGCGGGCCAGCTTGAAAAATGCAACGGCGACAAAAAAATGTACGACGTTGAAGTGCGGCCGCGGTTGATGATTCAAGCCATCCACGAAATTCAGAAAGCCGGAATTGAAGCCGATATCTGGAAACTCGAAGGGTTAGATCGCACGGTTGATTTTGAAGCGGTTTGTAAAGCGGCCACCGATGGCGGTCGTGAGCAGGTGGGTTGCATTGTGTTGGGCCGCGGCGAAAACGAACAGAAGGTTCGCGAATGGCTTAAAGTTGGCGCCAACGTGAAGGGCGTAATTGGTTTTGCGGTGGGCCGAACGGTATTTTGGGAACCGCTCAAAGCGTTTCGCGAAAACCGGATGACGCGTGATCAGGCTGCCGAAAAAATTGCGGAAACGTACGCGAGCCTATGCAATTTGTGGATCGAAGAGCGGGCTTAAAGTTCGGCGGCATTCACCTTTAACAACGCATTAATCTTAGCTGCCACTGTCGATGGGTCAAACATCGGCAGTGAGCAGCGCCCTTCTGTACATACGAACAGCGCCGCCTTAGACAGAGTGGGATAGTTCACGTCTTTGCGCGGAAGTTCTCCTTCGCTTTTATCCCACCACTCAATTCGCCTAAAGGTGGCTGGGTAGGCCAGGGCCGCGGAAAAAAGCTCCTTGGCATTGGGATCAGTTTTCGCACCTACGATTGTAATGTGTAACGGTGGCCGAATCAGTTCGTCGTCGGCTAATAAAGTGCCGGCGGTGGGAAGCTCGGAGGCCAGTTTGGGTTGCACGAGGTAACGCATTCCCTGTTCGGCCATCTTTTTAAAAAGCTCATCACCGGTGTAATGAAACAGTCGATTCGTAAACCGGACTAGGCGCACGTTTTCCGTGCGATCATAGTCTGGCTTTTGGTTAGGTAATAAAAGTGAGGCCGTGGTTTTAAAACCGAATCCTTTGCCGTCCACTTCGACCGAAAACATTTTAGAAATAAAGGTGGCGGCCGCCCGCGAATTACTGAGCCATTGTCTATCGCCCGTGCTTTCGTACAGAGCTAATAGAGCGGCCCCCATTTCCAGGCTATCGCCCAGGTATGGTCCAGCGGCATCCGTAGTGGCATGGTTGAACCCCCCGTCTTTTCGCCCGCGATTTTTTATCGCCCATGACGCGGCATTTTTAGCGAGGCTCAGGTCTTCCTCACTACCGCTGGCGCAGTAGAGTGACAGCAGCCCTTGCGTGTACCAGCCATTTTCGCGCGCGTAGAGGTTTCTATCGATTGCGGGCACCCCTTTAGCTCGGCGTGATTTATCATCTAGCTTAAAATACTCTTCGCTGTGGGTGCCCTTAACCAAATCGGCGTCCATGCTGGTGTAGAAGGCTTTCTCGGGGGCTAACAAGAAACCGACTAGAAATTTTTTGATGTTGTTTGCGGCCTGAAGGTAGTCGGGGTTTTTACTTTGTCGTGCGGCTAGCGCGTAAGTCTGCAGAAACTTTAGTTGGCTGAGCGCAATTTTTTCGAAGTGAGGCTCTTCCCAGTCTTCTACCGAGTACTGGTAGGCACCTCCCCACACGGGGTCGATGATCTTTTTGGCCTGGGCTAAGGTGGTGACCATCATCTTAGCGCTTCTCTTGTCACCTTTTCGCGAATCACTTAACGCCAGCTCTTCGCTCGGACCAAAAATAAACTTGTGAATACGACCCCAGCCGCCATTCTTGCTATCGTATTGTTTAAGGTGCAGGTCTTTTAGCTTCTTTTTAAGCTCTTCGGATAAGAAAGGGCTTTTTGGAACTTCGGGTTTCTCGTCAATTCCGATCTCTTCGGGGATAGGGTTTGCCACCAACTTTTTGATGAGAGCAAGAAATTTTTCTGGCGAAATGAAACCGGCCCGTTTCGCGAGCTCGCGGCCCGCGCCATCAAAAATAATGGTGGCTGGCCAACCATAATCAGAATAGCGCTGAGAAAGGTCTGGCCGTGAATCTTGATCGACGCGTAAGAGCACAAATTTTTCTTCGAGGATTTTAACGATTGCTGAATCGGAGTAAGTCTTTTCCTCCATTACGTGGCACCAGTGACACCAAATGGCTTCAAGATCTAAGATCACCAACTTGTTTTCGGCTTTTGCCTTTGCGAAGGCCTCGTTTGACCAGCCTTGCCAATTCAATTTTGCATTTGCCGCAGAAGACAGAACCAGGAACGGCAGTAGTGCGATAAAACTAAGTTGACGATGCAGTCTGCGCATTCTGGAACCCCGTAATAATGTTGTTTTCTGCCCAGAGTTTGAACCAGACCGAAGCTTGGCGTTGAGAGACTTTCCGCTTTTCGAAGGTCGCTACCAGGCTGTCGGTTGCGTGCCCCTTAAACAACAGAGTGAGCACCTCATGTTGAACGGCTGAGATGCGGTACCAGTAAATGTCGTGCCCTTGTCGATGAATAACCCAGAATAATTTGCTTTTCCCTTTGGGGATTTTCTTTTCCCTTTTTTTTATTCGATCTACTTCCCAAATCGATTCAAAGAGGCGAACGGCGGGATGGAGAAAAAAAAATTGGGCAGCATTCGTGGCGCTCTCCCCACTGGGGCTGTGCAGTTTTGGGTTGGCGGTTACGGTGGCCAAAAAAACTTCCCATTCGAAAGCGGCTAACGCGCTTAAATAGGGTTTGGCCGCCCAAGGCCTTTCTTCCAATAAGAATTGCGGTAACCGGCGTCCAAGTTCCGAAAGGCTGGCGTAACGAGAAGGGTATTTTGTTAGATAGAGGCGGCAAATTTTTTCAAAGTTCTTGTCTCCGACCAATTTCTTGAGCTCTTCGAAGTCATCGGCTAGGGATTCGTGGATGCGGGCGAAGTAAGCGAATTGGTAAATATCGAGGCGGCGTTGGTATGGGATAGGGGCCGTGTCTTTGACCCCAAGCCAAGCTGGGCTCTGCCTGGCGCCTTGTTCAGTTACCGCTTTTCTAAAGCGTTGCTGAAGTGTCTTTAGGTTTAAGTTTGGCATTCGGTTCTTTGGCTAAGTTTCTTGCCCGGTCTACCTCTTGGGCAAGCTCGTTCCACTCAGGATAACGATCATCGCGTTCGATCATCGTACTAACTGGACCAAAATGTTGCCACGCCCAACGGTAAAGATTCCAAACGTTATCACACACCGGTTCGTCGTGCGTGTCGATGCAGTAGGTGCCTTTGTTTCGATGACCGGCAAGGTGGATCTGCCCCACTCGTTTTTTGGGAATTGCCCGCAAATAGGTCATCGGGTCAAAGCCGTGATTAATCGAGCTTACGTATATGTTGTTCACATCGAGTAGCAGACCGCAGTCGGCTTTGCTGGCCAAGGCAGCAAGAAAATCCCACTCGGTGTACTCAGCGTGCTTGAATTCTACGTAACTGGAGACATTTTCGAGCATGAGCCTGCGGCCCATAAAATCTTGTATGCGCGTCACTTTGTCGACGAGAAGAGCTAGGGTCTCGGTGGTATATGGCAGAGGGAGTAAGTCGTGGGCGTTGTGCGCACTGCTACCTGTCCAGCAGAGGTGGTCAGAAATCCAAGCCGGCTCAATCCGGTCAACTAGCTCTTTCCAACGCCATAAGTAGCTCTCGTTTAAAGGCTCTTCGGAACCAATTGAAAGTGAGACGCCGTGAAGCGCGACCGGAGTGTGCGCCCGAACCTTTTCGAGCATTTCGATGGGGCGTACCCAGGTGCCGTCTTCCCAAGGGAGATAATTTTCGGTGATGGCTTCCACCCAATCAATTTTGGCGGGTCGGTTTTGCGAAAAAAAATCGGAGTAATGGTGGCGAAAGCCGACTCCAAAACCAAGGTGGGGGAAATCAGGAAGTCTCATAAAAAAGGCCCCAAAGGCGAAACGCCCTCGGGGCCAAACATCCAATCAGTTATTCTTTGGCTTTGCAGCTAGACTTGTCTGCACCTTTGCAGCTGGATTTATCGGCACCTTTGCATCCGGATTTTCCGCCACAGCCGTCTTTGCCGTGCTTTTTCTTGCCTTTGCCTTTTTTGGCTTTTTTATGCGTTGCATCAGCCGCTGGAGCGGCTTCAGTCGTGGCCGGGGCTGCCGACGGGTCCGTCGCCGCGGGAGCTGTTTCATCGGCCTTTAAAGTTTGTGAAGTGAGAAAGCCTGCTACTACCGCACCTACGAGTGCTTTTGACCATTGGTTCATGGTTATGTCCTTTCGATGAGTGACAATTAAGTTGATAAAACAAAGGCCTGAAACAAAAAATATGCGCCAAACCGATGGAGAATAGTTTCCCACCAAAATCTGAATTCAGCAACCGGGTGAGTTTAAAAATAACGCGCAGAGCTAACGCGTGACATCGTGTTCGTTATCGGAAGAGAAAACGTCGCAAGGGCTATTTTTTTTCGGCCCCTTTAAGTGGCGCCACGGGTAAAAAATCTAGATCTTTATATTTTTCGGTTACGAACCCCACGCTCCATTCGCTGCGAAAGAGCACTACCGGGTTTTTATCGCGATCTTCTACCAGTTGAGTTTCGGCTAGATGGCGAAAGTTTTCGAGTGCTTTGGCAAAATCGGCGCTACTGCGGTTTACGATCCAGCGGGCTTTGATAAAAGGCATTCGCTCTAACTTAAGATCGACTTTGTATTCTGCCTTCAAGCGGTGCTCGAGCACCTCAAACTGCAAAGCGCCCACTGCCCCTAAAATCGGATACAGATTGCCGCCGCCCCAATGGTGGAACATCTGTACGACCCCTTCTTCAGAAAGCTGCTCGAGCCCTTGCTGCATTTGTTTGCGTCGCAACGGATCGCCAACGGCAATGGTGGTGAAGTTTTCTGGAGAAAAACGAGGTACGCCCTCGTAAGTGATCGGCTTATTTTCGTACAGACTGTCGCCAATACGAAAATCACCGGTGGTGTCCAACATTCCGATCACATCTCCCGGAAACGCCTCTTCGATAAGCTCGCGCTCTTGGGCAAAAAAGTGCAGTGCCTTATTTAACCTAAAGTCTTTTTTTAGTCGGGCGTGGGTCACCGGAATATTGCGGTAGTAGCGTCCGGAGCCAACTCGTAAAAACGAAACGCGATCACGGTGCTGGGGATCCATATTGGCCTGGATCTTAAAGAAAAATCCCGAAAACTCGGGGTTTTCGGGATTGATGTCGCCTTCCACCGCCTTACGTGGACCAGGACACGGGGCCATTTTCAAAAAGGTTTCTAAAAAGTGCTGAACGCCAAAGTTGTTCATCGCGCTGCCAAAAAAAACGGGGCTTAGCTGTCCCGCCAGCACCTTTTCCATGTTCATCTCTTCAGCGGCTGCGTCAACCAGGTCGAGCTGCTCTAAAAGTTCTTGGTGCAAAAGCTCGCAGTCTTCCAAATCGGCCGGGCCGTTGGCGAGTAGCCGCGGAATTTCTTTTGATCGGATGTCATCCACTTTTCGCGGAACAATCTCTTTGGCCACGTGAGATTTACCGTCGGTTTTAAAAAGCAGAAGCTCTTTGGCCGCCCGATCATATACGCCTTTGAAACGCGGTCCCATTCCGATTGGCCAGCTGACGGGGCAAGACCGAATACCCAACACTTTTTCTAATTCATCGAGCAGTTCAAAGGGATCACGACCCGGGCGATCGAGCTTGTTGATAAAAGTAAAAATGGGAATGCCGCGCATGCGACAAATTTCAAAAAGCTTTCGGGTTTGAGGCTCAACGCCTTTTGCGGCGTCGATGAGCATCACCGCCGAGTCAACCGCTACTAATGTACGGTACGTATCTTCTGAGAAGTCTTTGTGGCCGGGGGTATCGAGCAGGTTGACCAGCTTACCCTCGTATTCAAAACGCAGCACGCTGGTGCTAATCGAGATGCCCCGCTGCTTTTCAATTTCCATCCAATCCGAGGTTGTTTTTCGCGCGCTGCCCTTTGCTTTTACGGCGCCGGCTAAATGAATCGCGCCCCCGTATAAGAGGAGTTTTTCAGTAAGCGTGGTTTTACCGGCATCCGGGTGCGAGATGATCGCAAAGGTGCGCCGGCGGGCAATCTCTGCCTGAAGGCGGCGCTTTTGATTTACTGGATCGTCACTCATAGTTAAGGAGGTAGTAATTACCTTTTCAGGACCAATCCGAAAAGGCATAGTTTTTGGCACCCGCTATGGAAAAGCCCCTCGAAATCATCGGACTATCTAAGACTTACGGCAATTTTAAGGCTCTCGATAACGTTTCGTTTCACCTGGAGCCAGGCGAGGTTTTTGGCCTTTTGGGCCCAAACGGGGCGGGTAAAACCAGCTTAATTTCGATTTTAACGACTCTCATTCGGGCCACTTCAGGTTCGGCCCGGGTTTTTGGCGTGGACGTTGGCAAAGACGGAAAATCCAAACCACTGGTCGGTTGCGTGCCGCAAGAAACCGTAAGCCATGGATTCTTCTCCGTAGAAGAGGTCCTGCACTTTCATTCTGGATATTTCGGCATCCGGAAAAACCAGAAGCAGATCGATTTCTTGCTCGACCGCCTGGGTTTAGCCGAGCATCGAGAAAAACGGGTTCGCCAGCTGAGCGGCGGTATGAAACGCCGTTTGTTGATCGCCAAGGCGCTGGTTCATAAGCCACGACTTCTCTTGTTGGATGAGCCCACGGCCGGCGTTGACGTGGGGCTACGTACCTCATTGTGGTCGTTCGTGCGTGAGCTGAACGCCGAGGGGGTCTCGGTTTTACTCACTACGCATTACTTGGAAGAGGCCGAGTCGCTCTGCTCGCGCGTGGGCATTCTTCATAAGGGGCAGATTTTTAAAATTGAGAAGACCCAAACGTTGATAAACCACCTCACCACCCGTGAGATTCATCTCAAAGTTTCAGGCGATCTCAGTGGCATTCGGCACCCGCGTCTCGTTGAGAAAAAAGGGGATGATCTTATTTTCAAGGTGCCCAGCCATCAGGTGGTGGGCGATGTGATTCGGGAGCTGGCCTTAGCCCCTGAGCGGCTGCTCGACGTGCATATTCGCGAAGGCAGTCTCGAAGACGCCTTCGTGCATTTGATTAAGGAGGCGCAATGAGCTCTACCGCTTCGAATCTAATTTGGGTGCCCTTTCTCACGCTGTTTAAAAAAGAGGTGTTGAGATTTTGGCGGGTAATCGCACAAACAATTTTGATCCCCTTGGTTAACTCTACGCTTTACCTGATGATTTTTGGCGTCAGTTTAGGAAACAGCATTCAAGTAGGCTCTAGCCACCCTTACATTGCGTTTCTGATCCCTGGTCTAATCATGATGGGCGTGCTTAATAACGCTTTTCAAAACAGCAGCAGCTCGATCGCAACGTCCAAGTTTCATGGTGACCTTGAAGACCTGAGAACGGTGCCGTTGACTCACCTGCAAATTGTGTGCGCCATGAGTCTTGCTGGCATGGTTCGCGGTTTTGTGGTGGGGCTGGTCACGTATTCAGTAGGGCAGGCTTTTTTTTACGTGACTCAGAATGATTGGCTGGTAATCGCTCATCCATTAGCTTTGGTTTTTTTTCTTTGCACGGGCGGATTTGCTTTTTCGAGCTTGGGAATTGCCATTGGCTTTAGGAGTAAGAGCATTGATCAGCTAAGCGCGGTGGGCGGGTTTATCTTGCTGCCTTTGCTGTATTTGGGCGGAGTATTTTTCCCCCTGACTAACTTACATCCCTTTTGGCAGACGTTGTCGAAGGCCAACCCAATGCTTTATTTTATAAATGGCGTCCGTTTCGGTGTTTTGGGCACTTCAGATATCTCGGCGATGTTATGCGCCGTCTTTTCGCTGGTGACGGTACTAATAACTTTTGGACTGGCTTGGCGTGCCGTGAAAAACGGCCCCTACACTCGTTGGTAGTTTGAGCCGCTCGGTAAACGCGAAGAACGTGGTTTCATAATCGGGATGCTCGGTATTTAACCAGCGATCCCAAAAGGTAAAATATAAGCTGTAGTTGGTGCGGTAATGGCTGTGGTGCATCTCGTGGTGCGTTGTGGTTAGCCAATGGCGAAGCCAGCGGTTACTGACGAACGCCTGAGAATAGATTTCGTATCCGGTGTGGTTCACCACCCCAAAAATTGACATGATCGTTAAAAAGGCCAGAAGGATTGCCGGATGAGTGGGAATCACCGTCACCAGTATGGGTAGGATTAACGCTTCGATTACGGCCTCGATGGGATGAAAAGAAAACGAGGAAAATGGTGAAGGGTGTCGGGATTCGTGGTGTGCTTTATGAATGACGCGGAATAACCGAGGCAGATGCATCAACCGGTGCGTAAAATAAAAGTAAGTGTCGTGAACGAACAAAAGTAGCGGAAGGCTGGCAAAGAAATAGATCCAACCGTAGGTTGAGACATCTAAATAAACTTTGGTGTAACCCTGAGCCCAAAGGGTGCGCCCCAAGGTGCCGGCGCCGGCAAAAATCAGGCACGACAACATCGACCAGCCGATTTCGGTGACAATCTGTTTTCGGGAAATGATTTCGTGGTGGAGCCGGCGTTTTTGCCACCGTTTTTTGAAAACCAAGGTGGTAGCAAAATAGAAGGCGGCCGAAACCACGAAATAGCGCATCAAAATAATGGCGAGGAGGATACTAAACGTCTCAATGACCGAAGGGGTGTAGCTGCCCATAAGCGCTCCTAAGGGGCTTATCGGACATTTCTGAACATCTCTGCTGTTTTTTTGCGGGCGCAACGCGTTGAATCAAAGGCTAGAAAACTTGCCCGAAGTTGGCGAAGAACCCCCATTGATCACGGGCAAAACCGAAATCAAGCCGCACCTGACTTACGTAATCTGGAGGCAATCCGATGCGTAGACCGGCTCCGTAAGCCATTTTGGCGTCAGTAAAATCGGTGCTAGAGGCATCGCCGAAGCCCATGAAGACCGCCACTCCAACGGGTTGAATTACCGGAAAGCGTATTTCGGTCTGTTGCAGGTAATATTTTTTTCCTCGAAATCTATTTTCTAGGTAACCGCGCAAGGAATTGGTTCCGCCTAGTCGGTAGGTAAAAGCATAGTTTGGATTTCCAATCGTGAAACCGCCACGAAGGGAAAACGCTGCCACTACATCGGGAAGAATCTGTTCCAAAATTTCTTTGTAAACAATGAAATCACCTTCAACTTGAGTAAACGATTCTTGATCTGCGGCGGAGGTAAATTTTCTTGGCACGTGACTTACCGAAGATTCCAGCAAAAAGCCTTCGGCGATCAAAGTGCCAGGCTTTTGCTTGCGGGTGTCTAGCCTTTGAAAAAGGCCAACCGCCGCGGTCTGCTCATCGGGCCCCACTCGAGTGACGGGGCTATTGGCGCCAGCCTCTTCGCTGCGCGTGCGCAGATCCAAAAAGGCCCCCATTAAAAAAATGGGAGAGGTGCGGATTCCGAAGTGAAAACGGTTATGCGTCTGCAGTCCCCAGATTTGGCTGTAGTTTCCCACCGTGGTCTCTCCCCCTTCGCCGTAGTAAGGATCAAAACCCTTCATTAGTGTGCCACGCCAACCGTGTTCCCAAATGTCGCCGAACTGGTGGCGGTAGGAGTAGTGAAGTTGGTACACCTGGCGAAAGTTGGTATTGGCGTCGACGTGCAGGCCTAAACGCCTCTCTTCATAAAAATAGGCGCCACCAGCCACGACGCCAAAAGTGGGGTCGTAGCCCACAACCGGGGCGAATGAGTGGCCAAACTTATCAAACTTTGTCTTTTGCAGGTCGGGGGTAGAATTATCATCCTCGGGCACCGAATCAGAAAAGGCGGGAGAGGTGCTGAACGGCAATGTGTAAAGCATTAGAAGCATTAGGAATAAGAGATTATAGGGCGTTCTCTCGTGCATCGCATTCATCCTTTAAACTTTAAAAAACGTATTTAAGAAGGCTCTGACTAGCCTCGCCTTTATTCGCTAAACCACTCTTCTAGCATTGGCGGCGGATTTAATGCCACTAGCTTCCACGGCTACCTTATTAGCGCCTGTTAGCATTTATTGTTCGATAGTCCCTGCGCTGGCGCGCCCCGTTTTAAGCTTGGACTAGACCTTAAAAAAGGAGTCTTCTGCTTGAAAACTTGCGTAAATCTAGATCGAAGAGATTTTCTGCGGGCCGCGTTAGCCAGCGTGATGGGAGTTATGGTTGGCGGGCTGGCTGCCTGCGGGCGACAATTTTCTAACGCCCCGAAAGCCAGTTCCCTTTTTAGTTTCGAACCGCCCGAAGAGATCATACGAAAAGCGATCACGCTTTATGACACCAACGCGATGGCCCTCTATTTTGACGGCGGCCTAGGGCCCAAAACGGGGATCATTCGGGTGGCCGCCATCATTGAAAACAAACCGGTTCCCTTTACTTTTTGGCATGGTCACGGTGGCCGAGATCACCAATTTACCGTTACCCCCGAACATTTTGCGGTATTAAAACAATTAAAGCGGGTGACGTTGCAGACCACCGAGGTCGATGGCCACTCGCACAAGCTATTCATCGATCCGGTAGACCCCCGTTATCGAGTAACCGGAGCAAAACCCGTGATTATTAACTAGGGTACTGACTGCCCTACCAATTTATTCGAGCCGTTTTTTTGCAACTCCATCCAGAGCAATACGGGGGCAAAAACGCCAAAGAGATAGACCCCGTAGACATAAGTGAAATGCGGAGCCGGCGCGGTTAGAAATACAATGACCAGCCGCAAAAAAACGAACAGCGCCGCTCCCGCGGTTGCCGGCGCCCACGGAAATAAAAGCAAGCTCAGCAGGAGTACCAGAAAGGCAATAGTGTTGGTAACAAAGAGAGTGGGAAAGGGCACAATCTCTCCGCGGAAGAAAGGGCGCAATAGCCTCAACTGTAGGGCATGAAGCGGCTCCGACCACGGTGCTTTTTTGATTGAGGGGAACCAACTCCTTAGCTCGGCTGAACCCGGCAGCCGTGCTTCAAGATCGTTGCCAAAGTAGAACGTGTGCCTGCCATAGCCATTCAATGCCAGAAACATGACCCAGCGATTCTCAATAAAAAGCCCCGGATTGCGCCAGATCATCTTTAGAAACAAATTGCGTAACGCTAAATAATTTTCTTTTTTTACCGGCTTACGCAAGCCTTTATGAAACGCCGTGATTTCGTAGGGGTCAGGCATTTTCGCCATCAGTGAAAAATCAAGAAAGCGATCGATGATTTGGGCATCCCCTTCGCGGTCATCCGTCTTGTAGGAATGGTGAAGGAGGTAACTTAAGGGATTAATAAATGAGGTGGCGGAGTAGGACAGCGCAGGAGAAAAAGTTCTGGTCCAGCTGGGCATGGTTTCGAAAATCAATACGCCGAAAAAGGCGGTGAACGCACAGAAAATAGCAACGGCTTTCCGCCGCCAAAGGCAAATTCCCGCCAACAAAAACGGTAGCACAATTAAGGTGGGAACCGTTTCCATTCGTAACTTTGCGGTGCAGACCACGGCCAGGCTGTAAGCCCCAATCAGCAAAAGTGATGGGTTCGCCTTGTCGGGGTAAAAAAGCCGGTAACACGGAACAAACAAGGCGCAGCCCATATGGCACCACGAAAAAATAATATCGCGGCTCAACGTCACATTAAGAGCGCCATTGAGTGGATTTATGAGGAAAATAAAAAGCAGCAATCGCCAAATCCACACCGGTCTGCCATCGAGCACGGGAAGGCTAAACAGAAATCCCGAGAGCACCGCCGCGACTACCACCTGAACCGCAGGGACCAGCCCCGGATTCTTGCTGAGCTGCTGAAGTGTCAGCAGATATAGAGAATAGAGCGAGGACGCCCATTCATGCAGGCGCAGGGACTTCAGCTCCCTATAAATTACAAAAGTGTCGATGTTAAGAAAACCGGGCCATTGTCCGCCAAGCCAGCTTCCTAGGAGTACTAGTCCAAACGAGGCCTGTATGAACCATTCCTTTAGGAACTTTTTTTGGAGGATCGTCCTCTGTTCTATTGCCTGGGGACCAGAGGCCACTCCCCAAATCAGAAGCCAGCAAGCAGATCCAATCAGAGCTGCGGCCAGAATCCGGGCCAGGAGAAAGGTTCGGGGAGAGGTGGCAAGCTGAGGAGTCGAAACCAAAAAAGAAAGGCCAAGAATAAAACTGACCGCCAAATTCCAGTGAGACCTGAGCGAACTCGCCAGCCCGCTCATTCGACCGATTCCATATTGTCGCCCGAAAGCCCCCTTTTTATTCCGGGCCGTGCAGAGGCTTCCAAGCACCGTTGCAGCCTGAGATACCCCTCTTCGAAAAGAATTCTATTGCTGGGGGCTGTTTGAATACCCGCCATATTTAGACAAATAAGCGCCATTAGAAGATCGATTCGGGCGGGCTCGAGCCGCTTTTTCAAAAAAAAATTCTTTAGCACGTTCCGTAAAATTTCTGCGTTTGGAATGGGGCACGCGGTCCCAAAGATACTGCCGTCGGCCCGTTGAATTCTTCTGAAATCGATTTCGATACTGCATAGTAACTTGGCGCAGTCATAGTAGAGATCCCCCCAGGTAAGGGAACCGGCGAAGTCTTGTCGCCAGTCGATCAGGGAATACTGTCCTGTCGGTGGATGATGAATTATATTATCCAGCTGTAGATCCCCATGAAAAAGGACAGGCCGTACCTGAGAAAGCCGTTCCCAGGGTACTTTTGCTAAAAGCGTTTTAATTTGTATTTTTATTGGCGCGTCAACGAGGCACTTTTTGTCCTCAAAGTAAGAATCCATTCGCCCCAGGGTTTTATCTCTATAAAACTCCAGTCCCCGCTGTTGTTTTTCCTGAGCGCAAACCTCTACCGGATGCCATAAGTTTTTCTCCAGCCAATGAAGAAAATTCTCCAGACGCCCCGGGCTTATGGCCTCGTAAAGTGTCTGCCCCGGAAGATAGCGATAGGAAAAAAAATGGCGGCGGGCTTGCAGTACCGCCGGAGTCAGCGGATCCAGAATTTCGGCGCGTGCTACCCGCATGGAGACCACGCTGGGATCGGCAAAGAACTTGATAACCTGATCATTCACCCGGTAGAAAAGCTCTCCGAACTTTAAAAAACCAGCGCCGCCATATAGCCGCCTTACCTCTTCATAGCGCTCCAGGGTGCCAATGTCCTGCCAGCCCGTCATCTCACAGATAAATAATCCGGCGCCGTGGGGGGAGAGCAGTCCCGAAAAGCCGGAGGCCAATTCAAGGGAGGCAGAGTGAAGTTGAGCGCCTTTGAGCGAATGAAAAAAACTTGCGGGGTGGGCGATGTGAGCCAGACCGGTAAAAGTTCGGAACTCATTCCCCGCCACTTTTTCTTTATCGTAAAAGCTCAGCACTTCCGAGCCGGCGATCCGCACATTGCAGTAGTCCACCGTAACTTTAGTTTCTACCCGCGCCACCGCAAGCCAATCCCGGTTCCATAAAAAAGGCGTGATATGGATCTCGGTCCAGAGCGCATCGCAGCACGTCAGGTAGAAGGGAGTACGGAGCAACTTTTTACACGCCAGGACAGAGGCACCGGGTCCTGCGCCCGGAGCGTCAAAATCGTCAACGCGCATGAATTCCACTAAAATGTCGGGATGCGCCAGTTCAACGTAATCGATCACGTCAGTGGCATGAAAACCGACGGCGATCACAAAGCGAGCCTTGGGGCCGATGAGAGCAAGAAATTTTTCTATAAGGTGAGAAATTGCTGCTGATTCCGCAATGGGGAGGAGCGCTTTGTGGGTCATGCTCCCATAGCGTCCCATGCGGGTGCCAGAGCCGGCGGCCAGAATGCATATGGTACTCGTTTTTGAAGGCGATTCCATTTGCATTTTGCGTTTGAAGTTTATCACAAGTTGGGCAGAATCTAGCGATGAGCCACCCGCCCCGGTATTTCCTCTTTGTGCCAACCTATAATGTCGCCGATCGGGTCTTAGCGGTGCTAGAGGCCATTCCCCCCGCGACGCTGAAGCGCTTTCACCAGATTTTAATTATAGATAACGGCAGTGCCGACGGGACTCGCGAAGTGCTAAGGGAATGGTTGGAAAAACGCGCCGACTTCCGTTTTCGATTATTATTCAACGCAACAAATTATAGCCTGGGCGGCTCCACAATCATCGCGCTACGAGAGGCGATTTCCGCCGGCGGCGATTTTCTGGTTTGTCTTCATAGTGACGGGCAGGCCGACCCCCGCGCGCTGGATGATTTTTTGGATCGGGCGGATCCGTCGGTGGACTTTGTTTTGGGAAATCGGCTGGCCGACAGATCGCTTGCCAGAAATTACTCTTTGATTCGTTGGCTGGGAAATCGGTTTTTTGAGACGATTCAAAATATAGTTGTGGGCCAAAAACTGGGTGATATCGGCGCCTACATTGCATTCAATTTAAAAACGATTCAGAGTCTCCCCTACTGGAAGCTCCCTCCTGACATGAGTTATCAGCCTCTGCTGGTGCTGTTGGCCGCCCGCCATAAACGCATTCGCCTCGTGGACTTTCCTATTACCTGGGGTAAGGCCGATCGCAGCAACGTCAACCTGCTCAGGTACGGTACTACCCACCTGCTGCGGTTGCTTGGCCTTTACTTCGGGCATGTGCCTAGCTTCCCCCGACAGCTTACTGACTTTCATACCGTAGAAAAATGAGGATAGGCGGTAATCGCCGGGAGAATCGGTACCATTATGTTAACGACAAGCAAGCAAGCCGGGTCATTTCTGGAATTAGTGGCAAGCCCCCAAGGCTACTGTGTGGCCGCATAGTGTTGTTCAGAAATTTTTTCCCCCGTAGTGTCCGCCGTTTTTCGCGCTCAATTATTACCAGAGCAAAAGACAACCTTTACCCGCCTTCGACCATGTTATTGGCGGCCGAACTCGATAGTCTGCAGAGCTTCGCTGAGCATTCTTATTTGGGAAAAGGAGAAATGGTAGACCTCGGATGTTGGTTGGGAGGTTCGACCTTAGGGTTAGCTAATGGCCTGGTAAAGAACCAGCGCGTGTCTAAAAAGAAAAAGCGCATTCATGCTTTTGATGATTTCGTGTGGGAGTCTTGGATGGCTGACACCTTCGAGGGCTCAAAGCTGGCGAAACGAATAAAAGAGGGTGATTCATTTCTTCGCTTATTCAAAAGAACCATTAAACAACGCAAAGCCCTGATTGAAGTCTACCCTGCCGATCTCAATTTCGTTTCCCGCTTCCCAATGGATATTGAATACCTTTTTATCGACGTAATGAAGTCGTGGAATTTGGCCAACGTTGTTGTAAAAATTTTTTTCCCAAAGTTGGTGCCTAATCTTTCTTTGATACATCATCAAGACTTTAACCATTTTTATACCCCTTGGATCCATCTACTGATGTTTCGGTTTCGCGGAAACTTTCGGCTCAAACACATTGTGAAGGGGACTGGCTCCGTTATTTTTGAGTTGGTTGCGCCCTTCACTAGCGAAGCATTAAATAGGAATTACTCATTTGAATCGTTTTCTGAAGATGAGTACGAGGCCGCCTTTGAATACTCCTGCCAACCATTGGGGGTGACAGAATGGCCAATGGTCGAAGCGTCACGAATCATGGGCTACATTCATCAAGAGAAATGGGACCAAGCTTATCGTGAGTTTGAAAAACTTTTGGCTAAGCATGGAACAACAAACGATGACGTTCGTGCCGTCGGGCAAATATTGAGCAACCACTCGGCAATTGGCTAGAGATTTTTCGCTACCCAATCGAGAGGCCGTTATTATTTCACCCCGGCGCCTGTCGTCTCACGCGATCGGAAATTGCTTGGCTAAGACTTGCCTTTCAGTGCAGGTAAATGCGTATATGCGCGCGGAGTGTTTTCGGCACTTCGCAGTTTACCGAATCAGTCCCTCTCTGCCGCGTCGTTCCGATAATCCTAAGAATCACCTATCTTTTTAAAATGAGCGAGCCAATTGGCGGAGCGATTTAATATTCCGCAAAATAAAATAACCGCGCTCTCGGTCAATGAGGTTGGCCGCCTTTAGATCTTTTAAGGCGCGTAGGGTACTTTTTCTTGAGGCACCCAACATCTCGGCAAGATCTTCCTGTTTTAGCTTTTGGGAAAGGCGTACTCCGTGTTCGTGCTTTTCCCCGTAGAGCTCCGCTAAAGCGCACAGCGTGTTGGCAAGTAGGTGTTTGACCTGACCAAAAAACTTTACGCGCCGATCTTGGCCGGTGACACACATCAACTTGGAAAGCATCGTCACCATATTTACCGCTATTTGGTGGTGGGAATGCAATAGGTCCAGGTAAAGCTCGCGTTTAAGAATGGCGAGCTTACAACGTTCCATTGCCTTCACGTTGGCAAGGTAGGGTACCTGTTCCATCAATTCAAAGGCCCCAAAAAAGAAGGGAGCCTGGTGCAGAATAATGGACACGGTGCGGCCATCGTTCGAAGTGTAGTAAGCTTCTATCTTTCCTTCGAGTAGCACGTAAGCCGCCGTCGACTTTTGCCCCTGGCGAACGATAAGTTCCCCTCGTGCCACGATCTTCCGCCTTAGCCTCTTCTCAATTCGTTCTACGGTTTCTGGAGTTAGCCCTTTGAAAATTGGGGACTGCATAAGAGCGCGGAGTTCAATCATAAGGTCGGTAGAATTGTAACCTATGTCCCTTTTTGACGACATCTAACCACTCCAGTCGATTGGTTTTTTTCCAAAGGCCCAAATAGGTCGGCCATTTTTTGTGTTTCGCCCCGTCCGAAACCGTACGACTGGCTTCATGCAGTATCGAAATCCGACCCGATGTGCCGTCCTCCCCTTCTTGGCGATGTTTGGCGCCACGTCCTCAGCCAGCCAACTTACCTGTGGGCAGATTTTGGAAGGAATGGTTCGGCCAAGAAGTGTGGTCATTGGCTCCTTTCGCGGAGAACGTTTTTCTCAACTATTGAGGATGAAGGATTTCCTCGAACTTCAGGGAGTCGAAATTCTTTCCCCGGCGGGGGCCGAAGTAGTGGAGCCCGAGGCCACTTTTGTGCGGTTGGTGGCAGATGCACCCAACCGATCTAACGGCGAGCTTCAGCAGGAGGTTCTTTCAAAAATTAAAGAACAGTGCTCCTTCGTCGCGGTTTGCAATCCAGAAGGCTATGTAGGTCGGGCTACCTCCATGGAAATGGGCTACGCACATGGAATAGGCCTTCCGGTATTCACGTCGGAAGTGGAGCGAGATGAGAACTTCAACTGGTTTACTCTCCCCTTGGAGCATATTTTCCCACACTGGCCGGAATACCAAAGACTGCAGGGTCACTTCTCTCCATCCAAAGAGGAGGCCTTTCGCACGTCAGTACAAACTCAAGTGTTTCAAAAGACGTTGCAGACTCTTCCCCGACTCCCGCAGGAGGGGGATCACTATGCGGTTGGAGTTTTGTTAAGGGGGCGGGAAAAAGGGCTATGGATGGCGAGACGACTCAAGGCTCCGGGGCAGGGGAAGTATACGGGCGTTGGCGGAAAATTGGAGGAAGAAGAGACCATCGAACAGTGCGCGAGACGAGAAGTGCGGGAAGAGGCGGGCGTGGAAATCGAAGATCTTAGGTTTCTCATGACCGTTCGTCATCGCGACCAAGGAGCAGGCCCGTTGTACGTGGACTATCTCTTCTCCGCCATTCCTAAGGAGATACCCCGGCAGCTTGAACCCCGTAAACAGGCACCATGGGAATTAGTGCAGGGAAGATCGCTCCTCGAGGCGGAACTCTTCGAGCCTCTGATCGAACTACATCGAATCGGCTTTTGGACTACGGAAAAAATAGGAACAGCCGACGCTGGAATGCCCTGAATTGATAACAAAAGGAAGCGGGTCGTTTTCGAGTTGCTGTGAGTAAAGAGGTAAAGAGAAAAAGGCGGGATGGCGTAGATTGCTTTCCCCCCGCCCGAACGCAGGGATCGGTCTCAAATAGACAGAACAGCCAGAACGTTAGCCAGCACGACCCGCGCCATGTAGTCGTACTCCAAATATTCGGGGAGGTCCCCTTTAGGGGTTCCGTTCTCGGTGCGAACGTTTTGGTGCTGATGATTCAAGTCCTCGTAGGGCTCAATGAAGCGGATCGCGGGAAACCCTTGCTCAAGGAAAGCAACATGGTCACCGCTTCGCCCTGGCCGGTCGATGGAGTCGCGAAGTTCAAGCGTGAACTGATTTTTGGTGCCCTCGGCGACGGCGGAACTCACTTTCCTGGCCAAAATTTTCGACCCTGAAGTATATTTTCCGTTCCAGTCGGAATAGCATCGCAGGCGGTTGGGTGCGCTCCCGTCGGTTCCGTTACTGCTCCCGACGATATCGTTGGTAATCATTCCGACGATGTTCACACCCTGTTTTTTCATTTGCTGGGCAAAATGCCGGGAACCTAGAAGCCCTTGCTCTTCACCCACCGTGGCCAGAAATATTACCGAGATCGCCACCTTTTGCCTTGAGAGCACGCGCGCCGCTTCGAGCACGACCGAAGTTCCGGAGGCATCATCGTCGGCTCCGGGCGCGTCACTCGTTCCGTCGCGAGAGCTGGAAGGCATAGAGTCATAATGCCCGCTGATTACGAAAAATTTTTCCGGAGTCACCGATCCTTTAAGAATGCCGCCGACGTTACACAGCTTGTTCCCCGAAGAGGTGAAGCAATTAGTAAAAGGACGGAACTGATCCCCGTCGGAGAGGGCGCGAAACTTCTCTTCCAGCCAGGCCTGCGCGGCGCCGATCCCTTGGGTTTTGGAGGTCTTGGTGGAGTAGGTGTTGCGGGTTCCGAAAGAGACGAGCGTCAAGATGTTTGCTTTGAGTTCTTGCTCGGAAATATCGAAACTTTTGGTGGAAAGCAGAACCTCTTTGCTGGGTGAGCTAGAGTCTTTCTGACAAGAACAGAGCAAAGCCGTGCCCAGAACCGTCATCGCGATGGCATAAAACGTCAGCTTCATTGAGTACTCCCGGTAGCTTTCTCCACCCGCAGGCGGAGTTTGCAAAAGCGGAGCCATTTGCCGAAACAAGAAATATAGGGTGCTGGTGCTCGAACTCAGAGTGGCAAGTGCCGCCGAGTGGGAAACGAATCCTGAATCGAAAGCTAGGGGGCTACCACAAGTCTGAGGGTTAAAATGGTCCGGGCGGCGGGAATTGAAAACGAAAGACCCAAAAACCGAAACATCAACAACAACAAGCCAACTGACTGATTTTGCTTTGGAACCAGAGTGATTTCCCCTAAGCGTTTATGAGCCTCGTTAAGCAGGCGACGTTGGCCCCAAAAATCGGAGCATTTGAAGCTTCCTAACAACCCGCATAAAATTGCGGTAAGGGGAGTGGAAAATGAAGAAGTCCAGGTTCACG
>JAYSWN010000192.1:0-2953 GCA_043718025.1 Pseudomonadota bacterium | reverse complement strand
TCATTTTGATAAATGGGTGAAGCAGTTAAAGCGCTCGCGCACCGATGTGGAAAAACGCATTACCACCTTGGTAAATGGCGAAGCCACTAAGCTTACGCGCACTTTCAACGACGTGATGAAAAACCTGCGCTCGTTGTCGCACGCCGAGAAGATGGCCAGCCCGGCGGCAACCGCTAAAGCCAAGCCGAAAGCCGCGTCTAAAAAAAAAGCCTCAAAAAGCCCGGCTCAAAAAAGTCGTAAAGTAAAAGCCAAGTCTGGCAAACAGACGGTGATGAGCCTTGAAAACCTGTCGCCTCAGTCAGCGCTGACCCACTAATTTTTGCGGGCTTTCGGTCGTTGAGATCGCAGGCCTTGGGCTCGCAATGACGTAAGGGGGGAATCGTGCGGGTTTTTCATAAGTGGGATGAGGTTCCAGCTGATGTCAAAGGGGGCGCTTTGGCCATCGGCAATTTCGACGGCCTTCATCTCGGGCATGCTTCACTTTTAGCTAACGCAAAAACCAGAGCCAAGGCGGCGGGTAAATTAGTTTCTCTGCTTACTTTTTTTCCCCACCCGATCGAGGTCATTTATCCCGAACGGCGAGTTCCCCGCATCACCACGGCCACCGAAAAGCTGGCTCGGCTCGATGACCTGGGCATTGATAACGTGTTGGTGGCCCCGTTTGACGCCGTGATGGCGGCCACCACGGCCGAAGACTTCTTTGAGCATTACGTCTGGAAAACCTTTGCCCCGGCCTCTCTCCACGTAGGTTCCGATTTTCACTTTGGCAAAGGGCGCGAGGGAGATGTGGCCTGGCTGCAAGCCAAAGCCCAAAGCAAAGGGTTCGAGCTTTGCCTAAGCCCGCTGATTGAGGTGGCGGGAAAACGAATTAGCAGCACCGAAATTCGTCGGCTATTGGCCGAGGGTGATGCTGAAGGGGCGGCCCAAATGTTAGGCCGTGCTTATAAGGTGAGTGGCCAAGTAGAGCATGGCGACCACCGGGGGACGCAGCTCGGTTTTCCCACCGCAAATGTCTCTTACCCCGACGACAAGGTGCTACCTAAAAATGGCGTGTATATTACCGAAGTGTTGTGGCAAAAACAGCGTTTTGCTTCGGTAACCAACGTGGGCATTCGCCCCACCATCACCGCCGGGGCACCGGTTGAGGCCCGCATCGAAGTTCACTTGTTAGATTTCAACAATCGCCTTTATGATGAGGTTCTCACGGTGCGGTTTCTTTCTCGCATCCGTGATGAAAAAAAGTTTAGCTCATTAGATGAGCTAAAACGTCAGGTGCAGAGTGATATTGAGATTGCACGCAAAGGGTACAAAAAATGAGCGCTAACTCCTCTCTACACGTTCTGATCTTGGCGGCCGGCAAAGGCAAACGAATGAAATCGGCGCTGCCCAAGGTGGTGCATCCGGTGCTGAACCGGCCGATGATTCATTACGTGTTAGATTTGGCCAAAGCGGTGGGCGGAAGCTCGATTACCGTCGTGGTGGGGCATGAAGAAGAGACGGTTCGAAAAGTGTGTGCCGATTACCCCGCAGTACGATTTGTGCAGCAAAAAGAGCAACGCGGAACTGGTGACGCCGTGCTTTGCGCCGAGAAAGAATTGGCCGGTAAAACTGGTTCGGTACTGGTGCTTTCTGGCGACGTCATACTGCTAGAACAAAAAACAATTTTAAATCTGCTGGAGACGCACCGCCGGGCCCAGTCTAGCGCCACGGTGGCGGTGGCCACCCTCGCCAACCCCCAAGGCTACGGTAGGATTATTCGCGACGGCCATAAACTTTTGGCCATTCGTGAGCAGGCCGACTGCTCAGGGCAAGAGCAGAAGATAGGTGAAGTGAACAGCGGGCTATATTGCTTTGAAATGGCCGCTCTGTTTACGGCCCTAAAGGGGCTTGGAAATAGCAACGCCCAGGGTGAGTTTTACCTTACCGACGCCGTGGTTAAGCTCACCGCCGCCAAAGGGGGGGTGGAGCTGTTTTCGATTGCCGATGCGGACGAGATGTTAGGGATTAACGATCGATTGGCGTTGGCTGAAGTCGAAAAAAAGATTCAGACCAAGATCAACGGTAAGTGGATGCTCGAGGGCGTGGCGATGCGGGCGCCGGAGAGCATTTGGATCGACAGCCACACTACGATTGAAAAAGACGTGGCCATTGAAGGGCCGGCGATTTTGTTTAACTGTCAGGTGGGCGACGGTGTGCGCGTTGAATCTGGCAGTCGATTAAACCACTGTAAATTGGGGAAAAACGTTTACGTAAAGCAGGGCACGTACGCTGAGGAGAGCGAGCTGGGCGAGGGCACTTCGGTGGGACCGTACGCCAATTTACGTCCGGGAACTTCGCTGGGTAAAAAAGTGCGAATCGGCAACTTTGTAGAGATTAAAAAGGCCACGTTCGGAGATGGCTCAAAGGCCTCGCACCTTTCGTACATCGGCGACGCGGAGATCGGCAACAACGTCAACCTCGGCTGCGGTTTCATTACCTGTAATTACGACGGCATCAATAAATCGAAAACGATCATCGAAGACGATGTGTTTGTGGGAAGTGATTCGCAAACGGTTGCTCCGGTTAGAATCGGAAAAGGGAGTTACGTTGCCTCTTCCACCACCGTCACCCAAGATGTACCGCCCGACAGCCTGGCCATTAGCCGCGGCAAGCAAGAAAATAAGGTGGGCTACGCCTCGCGCTTAAAGGCGCGGCAAGGCGCAAAGAAAAAGCCATCGTAGTTTGGTGAACCTACCGTCGATAAAGTGCCCAGTTCGAAACGCCGATTCTTTATGATGATTAATGGAACGGGGGGGCGGGGCGTGGGCGGTTTCCTTAGAGAGTGTCTCAAAACCTTATGTAGAGCCGCGTTCCTGTCATTGCGTCTATGGAAAAGGAACACAAGGGAAAAAGACTCCCCTGACAAGAGCTAGGCCCTTGTTTTTTGGTCGTCCTACGTTGTTGTTCGCCGGCC
>JAYSWN010000191.1:0-7379 GCA_043718025.1 Pseudomonadota bacterium | reverse complement strand
TCCTGTAGTTCCTGTAGTTCCTGTAGTTCCTGTAGTTCCTGTAGTTCCTGTAGTTCCTGTAGTTCCTGTAGTTCCCGTGGTTCCTGTAGTTCCCGTGGTTCCTGTAGTTCCCGTGGTTCCCGTGGTTCCCGTAGTTCCCGTAGTTCCCGTAGTTCCCGTAGTTCCTTCATTCTCTTGCTGCAAGACAGCTTTTGGTATCGCCAAGACTGACGCATAAAAAGTGTGATCGTTTCCGTCTTCGGAGCCTTGAGTGCGTTTGTTACTAGCCAAGAAAGCAATTGCTCCAAAAATCGTCGGGGCGTTTGCAGGAATGCCGAGTGACCGTAGGTTTTCTGGGTCCCAGTGTAGAGTTGTGTGAATTGGGGTGATCGATTTAGAAATCACCAAACTCTCGGCGCTCGCGGGTGTTTTTCTCTCGGGCTTCCAATCAAACTTAGCATCATAGCTGTCGCTAATGACATGCTCTCCGTCTTGGGAGGTTGAGACTTCGTTTACTGTTTCAACGCTTAAAGCAACCGGTTGAGCCTCGTAAGGCAATCGTAAAGCAAAGAGGCTATTTAAAAGTTTAGGCGCCAACAAGAGTGAATCTGGGGTTGGCTCTCTGGAAGAAACCATTCCCTGAGGGATGATTTCCGATTTCGCGGCGGATTGCACTACGACGGTCAGGTATTCGTCCTCAATATTTTTACCGTGAAATTTAACCGTGTAGGTTCTTTCGCGATCTCCTTTATTTTCAACTACGAGATTAAAGTTTTGAACCTGAATGTAGTTCGAGTCAGAAGCCGCAAAAAGGTGGGCTCCGCCGATTTTAGTTTTCGGTTCGGCAATGAAACGGACTGCTTCGGCGCCTTGTTTAGTAGCGGTCAATTCACGCCCGCCCGCTGCATTATCTGTAACCGAGGCTTCTATTTGCGAAAACCCCAGCGCCGCCACCTTAGTTTCATCCAGATCCCAGTTGTAAACCAATGCCACAGGTACCTTGATTACAAAGAACTTGGCTCCATCGGACATGCGAACCACGACACTTTTAAAGGCGGGAACGGGTACGGCTACGTAAATCGTCGCCTTGGTCATGCACGCCTGAACGGGCATAAGCAAAACGTACACGCCCAAAAAGACCAATAAACCGCGAATCAATTTTTTGCTAAATGATTTCAAAGGTTCTGCTCCGTTCCGAATAATCGGAAGCCTGATTTTATTTTGTTCGAGAAAAGGTGGTGAATGATCTTGGTTGAGAACTCAGCAATGAAGATTTGCTTTGTTCTCTAAGTCTGCCCGAATTAACAATATGCGTCAATCTCAATAATCAACGTAAGTTGCAGTAATCATTGGTTAAATTGTGGTGATTTGTTGGCCCGTTTATTGATGTGCCTAAGGCCTCCCCTAAACGGGGGATATAAAAAAAAGGCCCACTCAAATTTTGAGCGGGCCTTTCAAAATATCTTTTTTAGGGACTTAGTTTTCGATAGACGTTACGCGTGCTGAATCGCCGCGAAACTCATACAGGTTTTTGTAGGCCGAGGCTTTGATGATGGTGGACACGTTGAAGTCCAGTTCCATTACCACCGCGCCAATCGCATCTTTTTCGCTGCCGATATTTGCCGTAGAAACACGGGTGACACCGAAGTTAAGGGTGTATCCCCACAGCACATCAATTTTATGCGGCAACACGGTTACCGCATCTAAGTACCGGCCATTACCCTTGAGCTGCCCGTTGTAGCGGTGCGCCAGCACGTAGGTAACGTCGAACACCGTCGAACCAAACATGTTTTTGGCGTGCTTGCGAAACGACTTGTAGTTCATCGTCGAAAAGTTCTCGAGCTCTTCGGGGCCTTTTACGCCACGAGGCACGGCGTTGGCGTATGCGTTCTTCGCGTTCAAGACCGGCTTGTTCTTTTCGATGAGTTTCCAGATCTTTTCGCCAAGGTTTACGATCTCATTAATATTCTTAATGGTCCCCGGCAAATCGTCACGCGTGCTGTTATCTAACATGTTCTCGATTTGTCGAATGGCTTCGGCCGGCGTCGGCACCTCTTCGGTATAAATCGTTAAGCCCAGTTCGTTTTTGTTAACTCCGGTTGTAGCCATGGCAAATAACGGCAAAACCGCCATCAAGAATAGAATGCGTTTCATCAATCCCCCTAAACTAAGTTTTTGTGGATTGTGACCAGCTCACGTCACAAATTTAATGCCAAAGCATGGCAGGTGATAATCACCCGGCAAGACACGTCGGGCCAATACAACGTGACCAAACTTCGGCAATGTATTACACCGGTTTAATTATTTAACGCGTCGCTTTTAAAGGGAGTACGTCGATGAACAACAACGAAGAAATGCAGGCAGAGCTAGAGCGGCTACGGGCAGAAAATTCAGCGCTTAAAAAAACCTCGGCAAAGGGTTTGTCGCTAAAAATTAGCGAAAAAGGCGGGCTGTCGGTTTACGGTTTGGGCCGCTTTCCGGTCACGCTGTACAAAGAGCAGTGGAGTCGACTGCTTGATATGGCCGACGAGCTTCGTGCTTTTCTCAAAGCCAACGATTCTCAGTTAAAAGCCAAAGATTAATTTTTGCCGGAAAGCCGGGCCTAAACTTATTGGGTTCGGCTTTCTGGGCTTGGGCTGTCTAGCCAATCACCGATGGTCTTCGGAGCTTTGGCGGTAGCGCCTTCTTTAGAGGTAGCCGCGTTGTCCGCGTCTGATGACACCGCGCGAGGCTTAGGCTGATCTTGTGGAAATTTAGCGTTGGTCGGGAAGCGGTAATAGTGCACCGATCCTGATTTAGTTCCTTCGGCTTCAGTTCCATTGTGTGAAACTTTCACGCCGGTTGGATTTCCTAACACCAGCTTAATTTTTTCTTTCGCCGAAAAAGTTAGCTTGTCGTTGTCTTTTGAAATGGTCTGCTTCGGTGGCTGTCCATCGGCCACAATCTTAATCCAAGTTTTTTTGCTAGTTTCCACCGTCAGCACATGTTTGAAATCGCCCGAGGGCATGCCGGCGGCAGGTTCCGCTTTGGCCACGGCTTCCCCTTTTTTTGCGGCGACTGGTTTTGGTTTTTCCACGGCCGGGGGCGCGGTGGGCTCCACCTTAGCCACCACCGGTGCGCTTACCGCTACGACCGGGGCACTCACTACCGGTGGCACGGGGGCAGAACTTGCGGCGATGGGCTCATTCACCTTAGGCGCGTCTTCGTTAGGCACTGCGGCCGCAACGGATAAGGGGCTTTCTGCGGTTGCCGTGGTGGTGTCGGCCACCGAAGCCTTTTTACCAATGGTAATCAGGGCTCCCACCAGCACCACAAAAGCTACGGCACCTAATCCAATCATCGCCTTAGCCAGGGGAAAGGGCTCGGCCTGTTCGATCAGGCGCGAAGGGTTCACCGCCGCCGAAGTACGCGGGGAGTGTGGCGCGGTTAATGGCGGAACGGTTTCCGCTTCTACCGGCGTAATGCCTCTGCCTTCGTAAAATTTGGTTAGCGCTTCACGGGGGTCGGCGCCCACGTACTTGGCGTAAGCGGTTAAAAAGCCGCGAATAAACGGCTCGGGCGGAAGATCTTTCCACGATTCCCGCTCAATGAGCTGCAAATGATGAATGTGAATCTTCGTGATCGAAGCAATCTCTTCGAGGCGAATGCCCTTTTGCTCGCGATGGCTTTTTAGAAAGTCTCCAACACCGATCATGTCTTCTTCCCGCACTTTCTATTGTAAGTACTTCAACACTTCGTGGGAACGCTCTACGAACGTCCCGTTCTTATGGCGCTCGATAATTTTTTCGAACTGCCCTTTGGCAACTTTTTTCTGACCCATCTTCATCATTACCAGTCCCAATTTATACTGGCTTTCTTGAAACAGCGGACAATGGGTTGCCGCTTTTTGAAAATATTCAGCCGCCTGAGGGTACTTTTTTTCTTTCGCGTAGACGTCGCCCAGGTTTTTGGCGGCCAAACAAAACTGCGGCGAAATGTCTAAAGCCCTCTGGTGATATGCCTTTGCCCGGGTCAAGTCTCCCAATTTATATTGGGCGTAACCCATGTTGGTATAAGCATTTTCCGGCGTCAGGTACTTTTCCGAAGCCACGGCCTTTTCAAAAAACGGGATGGCTTCGCGAAAACGGTCTTGGCGATTGTAGAGTACGCCCAAGTTGTTCCACACCTCAGGGTATTCAGCTTGCAGCTTCAGGGCGGTCTTAAACGCCTCTTCACTGCGCGAATAGCGCTTCGTCTCCATATAAATCAGAGCCAAATGGTTGTAGGCCAGTGCTGATTTGGGGTCTAAACGAATGGCCTCTTGGGTAGCTTCCAACGCCTTATTGTAATCGCGTTCATTTAACCTATCGGCCGCCAACTGCAGGTGCAGGCGCGATTTTTCCACTTCGCGATCGTCGGTCATCAGATGCGCGCAGGAAGACAGCAATAACAGCGCTCCGGCGGCCGCAAAGCCAATTAGTGAAGGTTTCATCGAGATAGTTACCTCAGTTCGAGTATAACCCGACGATCCCACCTCGCAAAGCAAAGACCTGGTCATGCCGGCCCATAACGCACCGTTCTTGTGCTCATCGACCGCCGGGCTAGGGCGCTAGCAAACATCGGTAAATGCCCGCACTAGTTAAAGTTTGACAGTAAAAATACAAATTCTTTAAAGTCGCCTCATCTTTGAGCCTAGGGTTGGCTCGGCGTTCATTCGGGGGCATTTTTTCATGAAGTCGCGTATTTGGTTTTTAGTGGCAATGGGCTTTTGGGCTTCTCACCCGGTTACGGTACAGGCAAAGGCCATTAAGATTGGGTTCGTTTTGGCGACCATGAATGAAGAGCGTTACCAAAAAGATAAAGAGTACTTCACCAAAATGGCGACCGAAAAAGGCGCCACCGTTGAGTTTGCCTCGGCCGACAACAAGGTAGACTTGCAAACCTCCAAAGTAGAAACGCTACTCGCCAAGGGCATCGACGTTTTGGTGATTCAGCCGGTCAACGGCGAGGCCGCCAGCTCAATTGTCAGCATGGCCAAGCGCGAGAAAATTCCGGTTGTCGCCTACGATCGGCTGATTAAAAATGCCGATATCGATCTTTATGTGACGCAAGACAGCCATAAGGTTGGCGTGCTGCAGGCCGAAGCCGCGGTGAAAGCCACGGGCGGAAAAGGAAACTACATTCTGCTCATGGGGGAAGCTGGTCATTCGGTGGCCGATCAAATCACCGCCGGGGTGATGTCGGTATTGAACAAACACCCCAATATTAAAGTGGTGGTCAAACAAAACCATCCTGGCTGGGCAACGTCGCTGGCCTTAGCCACTACCGAAAATGCGCTCACCCGTTTAAAAAACGATGTGCAGGCAATTTTGGCAAACAACGACGGCATGGCACTTGGCGCCTCACAGGCGCTGGAGGAGCAAAAGCTAAGTGGAAAAGTTTTTGTGGCTGGGGCCGACGCCGATCTATCGGCGATTAAGGCTATGCTCAAAGGCAAGCAGACGATGACCGTGTTGAAAGGAATTAAGCCTTTGGCCGAAGCCGCCGTGGTTGCCGCCGTAGCGCTGGCAAAAAAGGAGATCCCAAAAACCGACGCTAAGTTAAATAACGGCAAAAAAGACGTTGCCGTCGTAAATACTGAAGTGGTGCCGGTGGTCAAAGAGTCGATCGACCGGGTGGTGATTGGCAGCGGTTTTCATACTAAAGAAGCGATCTACGGCAAGGTGGGAGCCGGCTGAAAGGCCGCTATCCAATGAATCAAACCATCTTGAGTTTTCGCGATGTCTGTAAGTCATTTCACGGCACCAGCGTTTTGCGTAAGGTCACCTTCGACGTTGGCCTTGGTGAATGTGTGGCCCTGGTTGGAGAAAACGGGGCCGGCAAGTCTACGTTAATTAAGATTCTTTGCGGGGTTTGGCCCGCGGGTAGTTTCGAAGGGCAAATTACTTTCGAAGCAAAGCCAATCTCCTTCGCAAACACGCTAGAGGCGCGAAAGGCCGGAATTTCGGTCATTCATCAAGAACTTTGTCTGTTTCCTGAGTTAAGCGTTGCAGAAAATCTTTTCTTAACCGAGGCCTATCCCTACGACGGAACTCCCTCGCAGAAATTATTTTCTCGGGTGCGTTGGAATGAATTATACGACAAGGCGCAGCGGTTGTTAGATGATTTGGGGTTTAGCGTCGATGCCCGCGTGCGAATTGGCAGCTTAAGTGTCGCCAAACGGCAGCTGGTAGAGATTGCCCGCGCCGTTCATCATAACGCGCGGCTTTTGATTTTAGACGAGCCCACTTCGGCGCTCTCGGCCACCGAAGTTACCCAGCTGTTCAACGTCATCTCCAAGATGCGTCAGCAGAAGGTAACCTTTCTTTTTATCTCGCATCGCTTTGAAGAAATTTTTAAAATCTGCGATCGAATTATTGTGCTGCGCGATGGACATAGCGTTGCCAATCTTCTCCCTGCGCAAACCACCGAAAAAGAGGTGGTTCAGCAAATGGTGGGCCGGCCCATCCACTACCGCACGCGTAGCCAGCGCAAGCCGGGAAAAGAGCTGCTTCGGGTTGAAAAGCTTAGCCACGTGCTTCCAAACGGCAAAATGATTCTTGAAAACGTAGATATACAAGTACGCGAGGGCGAAATTGTTGGCGTCGCTGGGCTCATGGGCGCCGGCCGTAGCGAGCTGATGCGCTCTATTTTAGGGGTGCTTCCGGGCCAGCGAACGGGGCAAGTTTATCGCGATGGGCTGCCCATCAAGTGCAACGGCATTGATGAGGCGTTGAAACATCGTTTGGCGTTTGTTCCCGAAGATCGTAAGAAAGATGGCCTGTTTTTGGGGGCCGCGATCGGGTTCAACATGACTTTGCCCATTCTTAACCGCTTGTCGTCGTGGGCGGGCTGGATGAATTCTGCTGAAGAAAAGAAAGAGGTCGGCCAGCTTATCACGCGCATGCGGGTTAAATGCCAGAGTGCCGAAGAGCCGGTTCGAAATTTAAGCGGCGGCAATCAGCAAAAAGTTTTGCTTTCTAAATGGGTGGCGGCATCACCCCGAGTGTTGTTTCTCGATGAACCCACGCGCGGCATCGATGTCGGCAGCAAGGCCCAGATTTACCAGCTCATCGGCGACCTGGCGGCGGCGGGCAAGACGGTGATTGTGGTCAGCAGCTACCTGCCCGAGCTCCTCGGTCTGTGCGATACCGTCGGCGTGATGTGCCGGGGCGAACTCGCGGCGATTCGGCCGTGCGCGGAGTGGAGCGAGGCCGAGATCATGCGCGTCGCCACCGGCAGTTCCTGATTTCACCGATGAAAGACACCTTCAAAAAACTCCTCGCGAAAGGCGGTCCGTTTATCGGTCTCATCCTCGTCATCGTGCTGTTCTCGCTGCCCACGGAAACGCGCGAGTTCTTTCTCACGTATCACAATTTCAA
>JAYSWN010000020.1:0-79226 GCA_043718025.1 Pseudomonadota bacterium | reverse complement strand
TAATCCCCATCACCGTAGTGAAATGGTTTGTAGGGGTAACGTGCGCGCTGGTGATTGTATATTTAGGGTTCGGTATTCCTACCCGAACTATTCGATAGTGAGCGATTTGAGCAGGTCTAGCTGATCTAGCACCTTGCCTGAGCCAATCACCACACACTTCAACGGATCTTCGGCGTACATCACCGGCAAGCCAGTGCGTTCGCGAATTAAGATGTCAAAGTTAGCCAGCAATGAACCGCCGCCGGCTAGAACAATGCCTTTGTCCACAATGTCCGCGGCCAGTTCTGGTGGCGTTCTTTCTAAGGCCTGTTTCACCGCATCGACCACTATGTTTACCTGGTCGACCAAGGCTTCACGAATTTCGTCGCTGCTAACGGTAACCGTTTTAGGGCTGCCTACGACTAAGTCGCGTCCTTTCACTTCGCAATACTTCACTTCATCAAAGGGAAAGGCGTTTCCAATTTCAATTTTGATCATCTCGGCGGTGCGTTCGCCGATGAGCAGGTTGTATTGGCGCTTAATGTAGTTGACGATGGCTTCGTCAAACTTATCACCAGCCACCCGAACCGATTGGCTGTAGACGATCCCGCCCAGTGAAATTACGGCCACTTCAGTGGTGCCGCCACCAATATCCACAATCATGTTGCCCGAAGGCTCGGTGATGGGAAGGCCTGCCCCGATGGCCGCCGCCATTGGCTCTTCGATCAAGAAAACTTCGCGGGCTCCGGCCGACTGCGCTGATTCTCTAACCGCTCGTCGTTCCACCTGGGTAATGCCGAAAGGCACACAAATGATGATACGCGGCCGAACCAGGGCAATCTTGTCGTGCGACTTGGCGATGAAGTACTTGAGCATGCTCTGAGTGACTTCGAAATCGGCGATCACGCCGTCTTTCATTGGCCGAATGGCGGTAATGCTGCCGGGGGTTCTGCCAAGCATCTCTTTGGCTTCTCGTCCCACCGCCAAGACTCGGCTCGGCCCGCCGCGCGGGTTTTTATGAACCGCAACCACCGAAGGCTCATCGATGATGAGTCCGCGGTTCTTGGCATAGACCAAAGTGTTTGCTGTTCCCAGGTCGATCGCAAGATCACTGGAGAACATCCCCATTACTCGATTTAACGCACGTCTGACAGGATTCACGAGGGAAAATGTACGCCTCTTTGCAAGGCTAGGCAACGAATGTGATTACTGTTTTAACACCTATTTCGTTTGTTGACGCGACGCGTTTGGATAACGCGAGCGGCAATAACGGCTAAAATCAGAACGGGCTCGGGTGCGACCCATTCAAAAAACCGCGTTCGGAAGGTAAGCGTCCGGATTCATATTTAAATAAAGAAAGTCCGATAAGGTTATGACGTCCTTCCCCTAAAGGGCGAGGGCTGCGATGTGACTTTTTATGGACTTTAAGCCATTTAAAATCGGCAAGTATCTTTTGCTTGAGAAGATCGCCACCGGCGGTATGGCCGAAGTGTATCGAGCAAAGGCAAGCGGCGCGGGAGGCTTTGAAAAGCAGCTCGCCATCAAACGCATATTGCCTAATTACGCCAGCAACGAAGAGTTTCGGCGTATGTTCGAGTACGAAGCGCGCCTGTCTTCAATGCTCACGCACGCCAATATCGCCCAAATTTATGACTTCGTGAAGCATGGCGAGACGTACCTGCTCGCGATGGAATTTATCGACGGTAAAAATCTGCGCCAGTTCATCAACAAGGCCAAAAAGATGAACTTTGTTCCGCCTCCCGAATTTGGCCTTTTCATAATCAACGAAGTTTGCAAAGGGCTTGAGTACGCACACAAACGCAAAGACGATCTCACCGGCAAGTCGTTGAATATCATCCACCGCGATATGTCGCCGCAAAACATCATGTTGTCGTACGACGGCGCGGTGAAAATTGTGGACTTCGGAATTGCCAAGGCCAAAGACCGGGTTGATGAAACTCGATCGGGCGTGATCAAAGGCAAATTCGGTTACATGTCGCCCGAGCAGGCCAATGGCGAGCAGATTGATCACCGAACCGACATTTTTTCGACCGGAATTATTTTGTACGAGCTCTTGGCAAACCGCCGCCTCTTTGCCGGCGATAACGACATGGCCACGCTCCGTCAAATTCAGGAGTGCGTGGTGCCTTCGGCCGCTCGTCAGAACCCCAAGATCACTTCCGAGATGGAAAAGATCATGATGAAGTCGCTCACCAAAGACCTTGGTCTTCGGTATCACGACGCGGGTCGATTTCATCGCGGTCTACAGGAATATCTGAACAAGAACTTTTCTTCGTTCTCCCAAGTGGAGATGGGGGCCATTCTTCAAAAGATTTTCGCGGACGAAATTGTTGCGGAGAAAAAGCGTTTCGAAGCCGTTTACCGCCAATCCATTCCGTTCTCGCAAAAAGCCACGCTCGAAGCGGGCCAACGGGGTGAAGAGGAATTTCCCGAAGCCAACGACGACGATGAGCCGGCCACCAAATCTGAAACCAGAAATCGCTCGGTGGTTACCAATCTCTCGGGCGAAGAGCTGGTGACCTCAATCAGCGGTATTTACGAAAAAGAAAAACAGGAACGGAAAATTGAGCCCCGCTCTCCCCTCTCTGAAGAGGAGTCACAAGTCGATTCCGAATTGAGTCCACTCACTCAGGTCGATTCTATGTTGCCTGAAGATATGGATGATCCGCAGACGGCTGGCGGCACTGGCACGTTTCGCCCCTCGATTGCAGAGCCCACGCCCAACCCACCCACTCAAGTGAAGACGGCGTCCACTTTTGGTCGGTCGCGAACGAGCTCCGGCATCGAACGCACTAAGGTGACTGGCTCCACTGCTAAGAATGACGAGGGCACTACCCAAATTACGGATAGCCGGGTCAAAGAAGCTCAAGCGCCCAAAGAGCCCGAGGGTGATCTAGCTTCCGCCAGCGGCATTTCTCTTCACGATACGGCGGCCGGAGAAAAAAACCGCCGTCGCGACCGCTCTTTCAGTGTTTCGCACGGCATCAGCACGAGCGGTGGCAATCAGAACGTGAGCTTACAATCGTATGGCCGCGGCAACGAACTTGAAGGCCTCGATCGCCAAATGGGCGATCAGCGGCGCTACCGTGACCCTTACACTTTTGTGGCGAAGAGGCGCGGCAGCCCTCTGCTTAAATTCTTTCTGCTCATTATCCTATTTGGCCTGGGCGCCGTGCTGCTGAATAAAGAAAAAGAAAAACAAGGAGTAGAGCCGCGTCTTCCGGCCGAGGATATCGAACAAGACGAAGTGCCGTTGCCCGCTAAGGGGCGAGTCAGAGCCAGTGAGCGTACGCCGCAAAATCAGGCGGCTACGCCGGGCGTTTTAGGGAGCTGTAGCTTCGAAGTGAGCACGGATCCGCCGGGCGCCGCCATTTTCATAGATCGGCAAAGTCGCGGGCTTTCGCCGACGGTGGTTAACGCTGCCTGCGATAAAGGCGCTGATTTGACCTTGGTCTTGGAAGGCTACGCCGATATACAGGAAAATATTTTTGTGAAACGAAAGATGAAAGGCTTGAAGCGATCATTAAAGCGCGTCGACATGGGCGCCATTGAGATGACCACCAATGGAAACGCCGAAGTTTACATTAACGGGCGACTGGTGGCTGAAGTGGCGGCCAATACGCCTTTCGAAAAAAAGCTACGCGCCGGCCGCACTTACCAACTACGATTCGTAAATCAAGTCCTCAAACATGACTTCACCTGCTCGATTGCGGTTGAGACCGACAAAATCGAAGTCAAAAAAATTGATATTGCCCAAGGCAAATGCAAATAGGCAATACCCTGAGCTCTGCCCAATATAATCAACCTGATTAGTTCTCCTTTTCGAATGGCGCGCGAAAATGTAAAGAGGTGGCTTTGCGGGAGCCAGCATGGAAATTAAATTCACAGAAGCGGCAGAGCGGGTAAAATCTCTTACTACACGCCCATCGGACGGCGAGCTTCTAGAGCTTTATGGATTGTTTAAACAGGCGACCACCGGTGACGTAACCGGAAGCAAGCCGGGCTTATTCGATATCAAGGGGCGAAAAAAATTTGAAGCGTGGGCAAAGTTAAAAGGCACCAGCCAAAAGATGGCCAGTGATTCGTACGTGGCGTTGGTGGAAAGGCTCGCAAACTCGAACTCATAGGCAACTTAGACTTTAGTGACGTCGCCGTTGCTAGCGATTGCGCGCTCAACCAGTTTCTTTAGTTTATCGCGCATTTCGGCATTGAGGTTTACAAATTCTACGCCGAACTTTCCGGAGTTGCCATCTGACCAGCGCACTACAGATTCTCCGGCATCTTCATCGTCAGAAAGCTGGACTTCAATGTCGTCGGCTTGGCGAATTTTGGCGTGCACATCTAGGCTGTCGCCGATGGTAACGTGAATCACTACCTCTTCACCCACTACGACCACTGGGGCGCGCGTTTCGAGCTGCATTCCACCTTCGGAAATATCTAATATTTTGGCCGGGTAGCTTTGTCGCGCCCGGGTTCCATTGGCAATCTCAACCATTGCCGGCAGATTGAGGGTGGCTCGATGATAGCGGCGTCTTTCGTAGGGGTAGCTCACAATTTCATTTTACCATGGACTAGGCCTAGCCGGGGAAGGTGTGGTTTAATAGTGGGCATGTCGCAAGTATGGCGTAAGTGCAGCAGCTGCAAGAGAGACATTCTTACTAATCAGGCTTTTTACGTGTGTTCGGTATCGACCTGTCAGGGACGAGCTACTAACTACGCCTTTTGCTCAGTTACCTGCTGGGACGCCCATCTGCCGATTGAACGGCACCGGGGTTCGAGTGCCGGAGCGATTGAACGCAAGGCCCCTTCCACTCCGGATGCGCCGGAAGTGCGCAAGGTGGTTGCCAGCCAAACCGGAAAAGTGGCGGCTCCGGCGGTTTCAGCCGGAGCGGTAAACGAAGACGATATTCTGGTCGTGGTTACCCGGGTGCGAAAGTACGTTGCCGACAAGTCGGGCATGAACACCAGTGCCAGTGCCTATGAAGCGCTCAGCGATAAAATTCGTAATCTTTGCGACGCCGCGATCCAAGTGGCGCGTACCGATGGCCGTAAAACCGTGATGGATCGCGATTTTTGAGGTTGGCGTCTTGCGGGCCTAAGCGGTAGTTTCTAAGGCATGAATACTTTCGATGGCGCCCTAAAACCCGCGGACACTCACGATTCGGAAGCCCCCCCGAGTCTAATCTCGTTCATGCTCAAAGGCTGGACGCCGCGATCGGTCAAGTTGAGTCCACTTAAAAACCGGGCCAGTTTCGCCAAGCGTCGTGAGGTTCTGAACGCCCATTTTCCGGGTGAGCTGCTGGTGATTCCCTCTGGGCACTATAAGATTCGCGCCAACGACACGCATTACCCTTTTCGACCGTGTTCGGATTTTTTCTACCTCACCGGCAACGTCGAGCCGGATTGCGTGCTCGTCTTTGCCCCAAGCCCGCAAGGGCACGAGCAAATCCTTTTTGTAGAACCCAACCCGGGCAAAGCTGACTCCACTTTTTTCACCGATCGCATCAAAGGTGAGCTGTGGGAGGGGCCGCGCTTAGGAGTGAAAGAGAGCCGCCAGGTATTTGGGATAGAGACCAAACCGCTCACCGAGCTGGGTTCCTTTCTTGCCAAGTTTAGCGGTCGCAACCCAGGGCGCCGGGTGCTGCGGGGGCATTCGCCCATTACCGAACAGATGCTAAGCGGATCGGATTCGCATCAGCCGGCGCGTGACGCTGAATTTTTAGTTTTTCTATCTGAGATGCGGCTTTTGAAAGAGGCCGTTGAAGTGAAAGAGCTGTCATCCGCGATTCAATCCACCAAACGGGGCTTTGAAGACGTGGTGGCAAGGCTAAAAACGGCGAAAAGTGAACGCGAGTTAGAAGGCGTTTTTTTCACCCGTGCGCGTATGGAAGGCAATGACATTGGTTACGGCTCGATCGTAGCGAGTGGTCCGCACGCCTGCACCTTGCATTGGAAGCGAAACGACGGAAAACTTCGCAAGGGTGATTTGCTTCTGCTCGACGCCGGGATTGAAGGGCATTCGCTCTATACGGCCGACATCACTCGCTGCTTTCCGGTAAGTGGAAAGTTTACTAAAGAACAGCGCCAGGTCTATGAACTGGTGCTAAAGGCGCAAAAGGCGGCGATCAAGCAGGTAAAACCTGGAAATGATTTCTTAGCCCCCAACCGGGCGGCGATGCTGGTGCTTGCCCACGGGCTGGTGGCCATGGGGCTTTTGCCGATGGGAGCCGAAGAGGCACTGAAGCCTGAAAATCAGTTTTTTAAGCGCTACACCCTTCACAACGTAAGCCATATGCTGGGCTTGGACGTTCATGATTGCGCCAAAGCGCGCGCTGAAACCTACAAATTTGGAAAGCTGGAAGCCGGAATGGTGCTCACGGTCGAGCCCGGCCTTTATTTTCAGCCCGATGATTCGACCGTTCCCGCTAAGTACCGCGGCATCGGAGTTCGCATCGAAGACGATGTGCTGGTTACGGCAAAGGGTTGTAAGAATTTGTCGTCTGCAATTCCCACCGAAGTAAATGATGTGGAGAAGTGGATAAAACAGTTGTGGTCAAAGAGAGTGAAGGCCTAAGTTATTCCGACGCGTTCTTTCGATCATCATTGGTTTCCGACACTGCCTCGTGAAGGCGACTTTTTGGAAATCGAGTTCTAAATAAATTCTCTAGGTACTCCAGCATCGACGATGCTAGAACCGCGCGTTTTTGCTGCCGCTCTTTTTCTTGCGCCGAAAATCGCTGGCGTTCTTCGGTGACGTTGGTTTCCACCAGCTTCCACTGTTCTCCATCGAGCCAAAACACAAAGTTGATATCCCTGAGTTGGTCCCGGCTCAAGAGCACGTCGCCACGATAGCGGGCGGCAATGCGGTATTTACCGTCGCGCAGGCGCAGAATTTCTACCACCGGGCGTGATGTCCACGTCATCGCTTGAAACTCGGTGGCCACGTGTTGAAGTATGTTTTGCACGAAATAAAAGGACAAACGGTTAAAAATGTCGGCGATACGACCATCGATAGACTTTAGGTAATAGGCAAAGGGGTGTTTGAGTCGGGGAAAGTTCTTTTCCAATATCTTTATCCGCTCGCGCGCCACATCGGGCCGGTTTAGGGGGCCAAGCAAAATCTGAATGTCTTGAATTAAGATTTCGGACCGATTGGACGATCGGCTCTGTTGGTAGGCGGCGAATAGAGCTTGATCGGCTAAGTCGTAGGACGGCGGATCTTCCAAGAAAAACTTCGATGCCTCTAGATTTCGTTTGGCCTTCATGTACAGGCGACCGGCTTCGGTGCGTCGTTGGTTAGTTTTATAGTAAGTAAGGGCGGTTTCTAATGCGTCTTTCCCCACCAAGTCTTCGGGGTTGCCTTCGACCAGTTTTTCTAACAATCGCATGGCCTGGTCAGAATTCAGTAACAAATCGGCCTTGGCCTTTTGTAGTTCAGCCGCGCGAACGCTGTTATCGATTACCGGAATGGTTTTAGCGCCTTCGGCCGGAGATCGTCCGCCAGACTTCGGAAAACGCGAACCACGTTTTTTTGGGGCTTCCGTCGGCGTTTCGCTATTGTCCGAGTCGATCATCGAAATAAAGAGATGGTAACCACCGTAAGCCACCGCAAAAAGAATTCCGCCAAAGAACACCAGGCTGAAACGCCGCTTCAGGTACTTGCCCGCGGCGCGGATAGCGCCGTCTCGATAGATGGGTTTGGCCTCTTTGTCGTTGAACGCAAAAGTAGAAACTTCGCTATGCCTGAATTTTTTCAGCCCTTTTTTAGTAACGGCGCGTTCCTTTTTTGCCGCAATCTCTTCTTGTTCTTCTTCAGTGTGGGTAGTGGAGGTGGGGCCTGAGCCCCAGGGGTCGGCCACGGTGAGATCTTGCAAGGCGCCAATTTCGCTGACTCCCGTGCCGCCGCTGCCGCCCTGAAAGGCTTCGAGGAATCGTTCGATGCTTTTGATCGGCTGCCATTCGGCCATGCCGTCATGCCAAACGAGGGCGTCTTCGCCGACCATTCCTTGGCGGATTTGGTTTACGATCTCGGCTTCGGAAAACGGTCCGTTCTGCTCACCGTTTTGGCCGACGTAATATTGTTGGGAAAGGGCGGCGGGTTCCACTCTGTAATTATATCGCGAATTGAAGTGGTGAAGCAGGAAGCTTACAACACCCCGCGTCCAAGCACGCGATTTCTGGCCGCGGTAAGCTGCTTTCGGCGGTACTCTTCATGATTGCTCTTACCAAAAATGCTGTCGGCGTAGGACTTGACATCCATAATTTGAATTTCGTAGGGGAAGAAAAAATATTCGAAAGCCTCGACCTCTTCAGGGTAAAGCCGGCCTAAAATCTCGGCCCCTCCCGGCACCTTTTCCATCTCACTTTTGCACTTCTGGTAGGTTTGGTAGGCCGGGTTTTTAACCTTAACCAACTCTCGCGCGGTGAATTGAATCGCTCGAAAGTATTCGCTGGAGTGGAGGTTAAATAGGCTTCGGCCAGGACGCGAAGCGGCGATCCGTTTTTCAAGCCGCTTTACCATCTTCTCGACGTAAGCCGCCGACTCGCCGCTTTTTTGCTGGTGTACTTTAATGCGGTCGATCTCAAACGTAAGTCGCTTCCAGTCCACCAACCGGTTGCGCGATCTGCCCGGGCGGATGTTCGGTACGCCAACAATATTTTTTTCGATTAGCAAACGCACGGCGCGTACCGCATCGATCTTGGTTTCGGTGACCAGACGAAATCCAATGCGATCGTAAATGTCTTCTACCAGGCTATCGGTCTTGTGCAGTAGTTTGATGATCTCGCGAACCCGGTCTTTGTGATCTTTCTTTTTGTAAAAAAGCAGCTTGATGCGTTCGGCATTGGGGTCAGACGAGCCAAGGTAGGTCACTCCCGACTTATCGTCGGTGAAGATGTACCGGTCCATGCGGTTTAAAACCTGACTCTGCACTTGTTCAAAAAAACGGAGGCGGGGGTCGTGAGCTAAATGAATGTGAATGTGGATCAATCGCAGTAGCGCGCAGGCATAGGTGCGGTCGACGCTGGGATTGGTTTCGGAGGCTAATAGCAGCAGTCGCCGGATGTCGCTCACGGCCTTGCGGCTTCTCAGGTGTTCGGGAACTTTGGGGTATTCCGGATCGGCGAGAGATTTTTCTAAAAACTCCACGGCCTCTTCGAAAAAGCCCCACATCAACTCTTGGTCGCGAGCATTCGACGGTTCAAAACCATAGGCCTCGATAAACTGGGTGGCCTCTTCCATGTTCTTGACTTCAAGCTTGGCAATATCAAGAATTGAGCTGCCTTCTACGATTACTCGTAGTAAAGGCCATGGGTAGTCAAATTTGGGACTTGGTGTCGTCACGTTCACACGATAGCATGACGCCGGTCTTAAAAAAACTTATGGAGAGGTGGCAGAGCGGTTGAACGCGGCGGTCTTGAAAACCGTTAAAGGGGCAACCCTTTCGGGAGTTCGAATCTCCCCCTCTCCGCCATTTTTTTGGCCAAAGCCAAAAAAATCCTCTACTCACGATTTTCGATTTTCTCCGATTCGTCGGGTAGCGGTATTTACTTAGACTTGCGACGACGAGATGGCGCCGGGAGGCCGCGCTTTGGCGCGCCGCTCAACTCCGCGAAGTGGCAGGGGTCTGGCCCCACTTCCCAACCCTTTGCTTGCTTCCACGACCAGACCGCTTTGGCGAGGTCGGCTGGATTTCCCGACCTTTCCACCGCACCCTCAAGTTTTTCTACCTCCTCTTTATTCAAAGGCCATTCGGCACGCGGATCAAAAAGGTCGTCAAGGTGCTCACGCATGAATTCCAAAAAAGCGGCCTCGGTAGCCGGATACCGCCGATAAAAGTTCAAATCGCCAAAACCGCCGCCCATCAGAGCCGCCCAAGTGGCCCTGGTGGGTGAAGAAGGAAACCGCTGGTCGGGGTTCATACTCGCTGCGCGCTCTGATTCCATTTGCTTGTAAATCGCATAGCCATCATCCTGTGCGCGGCGAAAAAAATCCGCCGAATTAAAGGTGTCCCCACCGTCGGTACCACGTTTTGAGGAATTAGCTTTAGATCCCCTTCCAAACCGCTTTTTCAATTCATCGGCAGCACTATTTACCTGTGCCATCATTTGAAGCTTCGTTTTTTCGTCGTGCTGTTTCATGTGCATTTTATCTGGGTGTAGGCGTATGGCCAGCCGCCTCTGGGCCCTCTTTATGAAATCCTGAGCCTGTGCTTCGGAAAGACCAACCAGCTGACCAGGTAAGATTTCTAAAATTTCATAGGCCGTTTTGCCATCGTAAGGTGAGGCGGCAAAACATCTGGCTCCCCAAATTAAAACGAGGCAAGTAAAGATCAGGGCGCCTCTGGCGGTTTGACTGGGCATTGATGAATTTTAGAAGAGAATGCGCCGAACTCCTATAAAAGAGAATTGCCTGGACAGTAAGTGGGTACCGTTTTTCATTTCCTCTACCCCAGAACGGAGAACCGACTACAACTCAGTGGTTTGGAGCAAAAGTTGTCACCGTTGATTCCGAAGGGGTCGAAATTGTCTATCGGGTGATTGACCCGTAAGCAGGTACCCATTCTGCCTTTTTGTCTTGGGGGAAACGACCTCACTTCGGGGCTAGTGCTGTTTAGGCGGGCTCAACAATCGAACTAAACACAAAGCGTTCCACTCTCATGCAGGGTCATGCATCAGATACAATTGCGCATAATTGTGTAATTCTTAATATCTGTGCAATTGAAACGCCGACGGATAACCACATCCACTCGCTTTGAGCTAGTCGAGATTCTACCGACTGACGAGGCTCTCTTTTTGTTCGTGTATCAGGATCCGTCCATGATGACGTACCTCGGTGGGCCAATGAGCGTGGAAGCCGGGAAGGCTCGTTTCCAGAAGTGGCTTAAGCTGTGGGAAACCGAATCGCTGGGGCCATGCCTTATTCAAAACAAAACTACGAAGGAGGTCGTGGGGTCCGTGGTTCTCTTCTACACCGACTTGGATGGAGAAAAGGTTTTCGAAATTGGTTGGTGGGTGTTTCCGAAGTTTTGGCGTCAGGGCGTTGCGTTCGAAGCAGCAAATGCACTTGCAGACCATGCGGTGCAAAAGCTGTCGGCAAAAGTGATCACCGCATTTCCGAGCGAAAACAATACCGCGTCCAACCGTATTTGCGAAAAGCTTGGCATGAAGAGGATACGACTCGTGCCCTATGCATATGGGGATGGGATACTCAGTTCGGTGTACTGGCGTCGAGACGTCTAATGGATTAGACGCCTGGCGGGAAATGAGGCTTTATACTTCCATATTGAGTGTCCACTTTTGGCAAACCCCCACGCTCCCCAGACTTTACCCATTTCACGTGGTAAAGGTGCCCATCCACTTTCCGGCCGGAAAGGTTGCGGATGCATTTCTGAGGAAATCCGTTCGGAATGAAAAGAGAAATGAATGCACTACCGCAGGAATGGTTCGCACTAAGTTGTATTTACTTGCACCACACCGTCGACCGAGAAACCATCACTACTTTGCTCTCCCTTATGGATAGACGAACTTTTTTTAACTAACCGCTTTTCCAATTAAAACTCCCAATGTGAAGGGCGAGGCTTGAGCCCCCCCACAGCATTCCACTACGGTGCCAACCGCTGGGCGTCATGCCCGCTAATTAAACGGAGAGAGTGATGGAAAAAAAATTTGAACATGGGCCGTTTTGTTGGCACGAACTGGTAACGCCCAATGCCGATGGAGTGAAGTCATTTTACGAAGGGCTGTTCGGTTGGAAGCGCAGCACAATGCCAATGAACGACGGATCGGCATACCTTATGTTTCAACGAGGAGCCGAGCAGCAGGCCGGCGTAAAACCGATGGGCAGCGCAATGAAATCTGGCTCGAGCCAATGGCTTGACTACGTCTATGTGGATGACGTTGATAAAGCCGTGGAAAACGCGGTCCGCCTGAAAGGCTCGGTAGTTCAACCGGCGCAGGAAATTTCTGGCGTGGGCCGTTTTGCGGTCGTGAGAGACCCAAGCGGCGCCCAGGTGGCGTTGTGGCACAACCACGAGAGTAAATAAGAAAAACCTGCAGAGGCGAAAACGCCTCTGCGCAAACCAAGCTTGAGGTCTTCATGGCATGATTCAACACCAGATGACGGTTAAGGCGTCAGTTGAAAAAACGACGGCTGCGCTTTCTACTATATCGGGACTATCAAACTGGTGGACGCGGGAGGTTACCGGTAACGCCGAACCGGGTAGCGAGCTCCAGTTCCATAATTCCGAAGTGGACCTTGAAATATAGCGGTCGCTAGCCCAGCGATGATAAGAGCCTCTCCATTAGCGGGAGCAAAGTAGTGCTGGTTTCTCGGTCGACGGTTTGGTGCAGGTAAATAATCTACAGAGGAGTATTCAATTGACCCTGTTGCTAACCATCGGCCAGTTTACAAACCGGTGTGAATTTCTATTCAATGGAGCTGGTTGCCAATGACTCTAAGCTTTTATTTTGCCCCAATGTCCACCTCAACAGTTACTGAAGCCGTCCTTGCTGAGCTGCAGATACCCTGTGAGCGTGTAGAAATAAGCATTCAAAAAGGTGATACGCGCAAGCAAGACTTTCTCACCCTCAACCCGAATGGACGAGTGCCGGTCATTGTTCACGATGGGGTGCCGATCTGGGAATCGGCAGCGATCACGATGTATCTTGGTGAGACGTTCGGCGTCGAGCGCCATCTATACCCAACATCGGGTCTACGTCGTGGTGAAGCAATGAAATGGATAGTTTGGGGAAATGTCACTCTTGCCGAGGCGGGCGGGCGCCTTGCTGCCTCTCTTCCTCCCGGAAAGGACGGTGGGGCCGTAGAAGGATCACGAGATTGGGTGCCGGTAGATCAGCGAAGTCCGGCCGCTCGGAAGCGGGCTTTGGACGACCTATCAAACTGCTTGAAAGTCCTAGAGGAAGCTTTACAGGGTCATCCCTTCATTTTGAGCGACTACACTCTTGCGGATACGCACCTGTGGACGTTTGTTGGATGGATCGCTTCAATGGGCTTTGATTTAAGCGCCTACAAAAACGTCGCCGATTGGGTGAGACGCTGCGGTAAGCGACCCGCTTTGGCGAAGATGATGGGCGAATGAAGTAAACGGCGACATGCGGCCAGGCGGGTAGCGGTTTCAGCGAATCGGACCCGACGGCACGTTTCGGGCACCCTGAGAATTCATGGCTTACCCTGAAACAAATTGAACGTCAGTCTCCCCCCGCTCCATCGTTACGGAGGGAGACCAACAATCTTTAATTACTGCTGATTGGACTGCTTGCAGATGCCAACGTGCTTGAGCATGCGGGCAAAGAGTTCGGGCGCGCCAGGATCGTCCCACAGCTTAAGTTCGTAGGCGACTTTGTCGGTGACGCGGGCATCGAGTTCGGGCAACAGCCCGAGTTCCCGATCGTAGAGACCCTTGGCCGTGACCAACTTTTCCAGTGCGGCTGAGTTCACCACTAGGGCCTTCATGTAGTCACTCAGCTTTACGTTGGTAGATTGAATCAAATCGTTGACCCCCTCTTTACTTTCTTTGGCCGCTACCAGTTCGAGCTCAAGCGTTTTTTTCTGGGACTGGTATCGGGTTTTTAAGCCCGCGTAACGTTTTTGTTGCGCGAGTAGCCTTTTTAACTGCTCTTCCGACGGATCTTTCTTCAGCGCTTCGGCAATCGTATTTAACTCTGCGGCGATCAGCGTCAAATTGTTTTGCGCCGCCACGATATGCTGCTCTGTCTTTGAAATGGTGACGGCAATCTGATCAGACTGGGCGCCATATTGACGTATCGACTGGCGCATCGCCTTAACTTCGGGGTCACTCTCTTTCAGCGATCGCGTCTCTCCCTCGATGGCCACTACGAGCTTGCCAATTTCGTGCTGAAGCTCAGAGTCTATCGACTTTCTGATTCTTGGGTAGTTTCCCAAGAGACTTTTGTTATCGTCGCATGAATTGCCGGTCGGCACCACGCCCTCGGGGCAATCAAATCGGTACAACGACGTCTCTTCCACTTGGAAGTACTGGTTCGAGTTTTCTCCGTTGGGTGCCACCACCCCCAGGGCGCTTAGGCGACTGCCATTTAGACAGATTGCCGCGGTTACTACGTTTAGAAAAAGCCAAGTTGTTTGGCTTTTTCGGATCTGTTTTTGCTTTTCCATTTGTTCTCCTTGGTAAATCGTCGGATTATTTGTCATCGCCTTCGGCCAGCTCTTCCATGATCGTCCAGCCGTAAACCGCTAAGTTTTCAGCCGTCCCCAAGAGCACCAGCAAATTGATGTAGTCTTCGGGCGTGTCCCTTAACGTGTCGGCGTGGCGCGCTAGATCTCGGTACACCTCTCGCAAGGGGGCAGTGGTATCGAAGTAAAGTTGCCGCGCTAACTCGTACTGCGCTTCGTGGCTGGCCTGCCACGGCTTGCTTCCGGCTGAAGCCATGAAGTCCTTCAATTGCAACGACGTTGCTTCGACCGTTTGCTTTAAGTTTTTCGGAACGGAAGGGGCCAGTTTTGCCGATCGTTCGGTAAAGGCTTGTATGTCTCGCGCCAGCACTTGCCAGCGCAGCGCCGTGGCTTTCTCCTGCTGATTAGAGAAGCTATTCCATTTACGTGACCCTTTTTTGAGCGCCGCTAAACTCTCCTCGATCTTCTCAACGTAATTACTCTTTGAGTTTCCGTGCGAGTATTCAAGCAAGGCTTCAAGGGATTCTAGCCGGCGCACGACTTGAAGTATCTGCTCGCGCTCTTCTTTGGCACTTAAGTCACCTTCTTCAAGGGCGTAGGCTAGCCGCTCGGCCTCGAGGCTTAGCACCCAGACGCGGCCTAGGCCGACTTGAAAGGGCACTTCAACATTTCCCTTTCCGCGGTCCCTAACCAGACATTTGCCGTCGGTGCATGTCAAAAATTGCTTAGAAAGATCAAATTGCCAACGGCTGCAGTCTGACTCCGTCGTGCGCAGCAACTTAATGATGGCGTTGCGATCGCGATTTGAAAATTCTGGGAGATCTTTATTCCAGTCGATTGTGGTCGCCATTTCGGGGACCTCAATCAATAGGCTTTCTGGCCCAGTTTTTTTCTTGGTTACTTCCGCGATCTTGGTCTCGGGCAGGGTTAACTTATCCGCCGCTAAATCGCCTTTGCTCTCCCCCACTAACGGCGCCATTCCCAACTCAGAGGGAGGCACGAGTTTAGACGGGCGTTTAACCGGCTTCCCCTTTTTTTTCTCCACCGGGGTGACGGCAATCGGAGCGGGTTCGGCGGCCTTCTTTTTGATCCCCTCTTCAAGCAGAAACCGGGTACGGGTGTGCCGGAAACCATAAGAATCAAAAGCGTAGTAGGTGTCCCAAACGCGCCTTTCCGTTTCAGTTTCCGAATAGGTGTACCAATGACTGGTTTCCACCTTGGGCAAAGCGGCTTCCAGGTCACCCGGCTGGTAGCCCTCAGGAAGCGGTTGCTCTCTGGTGACAAGAAAGTGCGAGCTTGATTCTCCGTTCGGCTGAATCATCATGAACGTTTCACGATGAAGAATAACGCCGCGTGCGCGATCTACTATTTGAGAGTACCAACGTCCCTCGGGTAAGCGTGGCAATTCCGCAGTCGATTTAATGCGCGGCGGATTAGCCTTAACTATTTCTTGCCCCCGCACCGCGGTTAAACAGAGTACCGACGACAAAGCGAATAAAATGATTTTACGCATAGTGTTTCCGTTTCAATTATTGGTTTGGGGTAAACTTTTTTCGGAAAAGCAGTTTACCTTAGGGTTTATCTCGCAAGTCGAGTGGTTAGAAGACCGGGCGTGACACTGCGCCAGGGCGCGCTCAATGGCGTCTTCGCGGCAAGCACCGGCGCCCTTAAAGTGAGCGCCTACGCACGAATCGTCTTTAGGATCGGCGTTGGTGTGGCCATTTATAAAATCGTGCGCAAAGCAGTACCACTTTCCCGTCGACGCCGGCGCCAAAGGCTTGGGCGCAAGTGCGGGGGCGGTTGGGTTGGCCTCAGTATAAGGGCTTTTTTTCACAACCTTGGTGTGAAAAACACGTTCGCCTGATTCGTTTTGTTCGAACCAGTTTTCATAGGTGATGAGCACCTGATTGGTCTTATCCAGCTTCTGGCTTAGCCAATGCCCTTCCGGCAAGTCGTCGCCGTAAGTGGTTACGCAAAGGCTAAAAGCTAAGGTAAATAGTGTGATTAGTAGTTTCATGGTCCCTCTTGGTTAAAGAGGGAGGAGACTTGGGAATCTCCTCCCCGTTTGGTGATCTATTTTTGGTTAGCGGTAAAGCAGTTCAGCCTTGTGTTGATTTTGCAGGTTGCTTTGTTTTTCGAATAAGACAGGCAACGCTCAGTCGCCGCACTTTTGGCGTGGCTAAGGCAGATGCCTTGGCCCTTGTGATAAGACTGGATGCAGTCATCAGTTTCCGGGTCACTCTTAGAGTGACCATCGATATAGTCATGGGCAAAACAGACCCACTGACCGGGGGTGTCTTCGTCAGCGTTGGCGACACCGTTTAGTGCCGTAACCATCAACAGGGCGAATAGGTAACGTTTCATCTTTTTACTCTCTTTCTCTCTCTTTACTCAGGCGCTTTAAGAAGACCTTCTCCTCAGCGCTTTTCCTCACAAAAACAAAAGTGCGGCAGTTTTACCGCGCCACTTCCCGAGATCGGAGCCGATCCCAGGCGATGGTTTGCTCCCGTGAAAAAATAGGTCGTGGCCTTATCGGGGCTACTGGCGTTGGCATCGGCCGCCCAGCGCTCGGTCCAAAGTTCGTCGTGGTTGTCGCCCGGTTTTGGCACATAATTGGCTAAGCCCAGTGAGTCGTATTGGCTCAACGTGGGTAGGGCACACTTCAGTTGCTTGCACGCGGCCGTTGCCGAATCAAACGATGTGGCAGTAGGAAAACTGAGCCACCGATGTTTTTGCGAATAAAAAGTAAACGAACCGGCGATTTCGGATGGGCCTTGTGGCTGCGGCATCAACCCGCAGACGCGGGTGAATTGCGACCGTTGGGTCATGACCACCAGCGGATTGCGATCGATTAGGCTTTCGGACAGCAGCGCCGGCTCGCGCTGAATGAGGGCCCGCAACAATTTTGGGGGCAGCGTTCGGTAGTTGAGTTTTACGTTTACGTTAAGGTTGCCGCAGTATTGAGGATTCTTTTTACTCCACTCGCTCAGGGGAATGTCGTAGCGCACGGTGACCGGCGTTAGCATCGGCAGCGAACGTTGATTGTCGATGTGATTGGCCAAAGTAAAAAAATGGACGCGTTCGTAACTCGTTTCGGTCTTCTTGCGCAGAAAGGCGTTATTGAAGGTGGGCAGTCCCAAGTTTCGAAACGGCCTAAGATTAAAATCGGGCCCCATTTCAGAGTGGGCCACTTCGAGAGTAGTTGGGTCGATTTTTAGCGGTACATCTTTTAGGTCTTCGTCAAACGTACGTCCATCTACCGTGGTTTCTCCAGTTTCGGGATGGGGGCTATCGTGCAGCCTGCCTGATTCGTAGACGGTTTTTTTGTTCGAGTCGGTAACCACAACTTCGAGCCACACTTCGCGCTCTTGCGAAAAGCCAGAGGGCACCCGGTGGCCCGTACCGGTATTGGTAACGATGACTTCTAGTGGAATTTCGGTTGAGGTGGGTTCAAGCAAAGCGGGTAGTTTCGAAATCTCTATTTCGCAAGCCACCCCAAGCATCTGTTGGCGGCGTTGCTCCTGACCTACCGGAAAACCAAATTGGTCTAACTCTTTTGAAAACTGGTTTGGAAATTTGGCCTCATCGCCGATGAGGGGAACCGAAACGGCGGTGAACGAATGCAGGGCGTGCTTTCTTTCGCGATTAAAACCGGTCGCCACTCGGTGCGTGGGAAACGTTCCGGGCGGTTGCCGCTTGCCAGTTTTTGGGTCCACGGCGCCGTACAAGGACATGTGGCAGTCGGTACACGACACCGGTTTGCCGTGCGGATTGTGGTTGGAATTGTACGGCCCCTCAAACCATTCGGTGTAGAGGTTTTCAATTTTTTGAAAGCCCTTTTTGGTTACCGTGTCGGGGGTGTTGGGCACGTGCACGTTGTGGCAAGAGCCGCAGAACTTTGAAGAGGTGAGGTAATCAGAACTCGCCTTTTCTGGCCAGAATCCATCCGCGTGGTAGTCGTTTGCTTCTGGCAGCGGATCGGTGGTGGTCGGCCCCACCCACTGCGTGAAGGGAAAAAAAATAAACGAGGCGTTGGCGATGCCATCGCCGAGAAGCCCTTTGTTCTGGTTATCGGTGAGGTCCGGCTCCCGCACCGAATGGCACATGGTGCAGTGGATGCCCTGTTTCGACAGCGGGCTCATCACTTCTACGGTGGGCTGACTTTTTTTCAACGCCAGCATTTCGTTTTGGTAGGCGGCGGTCGGCGAATGACAGTTTAGACAAAAAGTGGGGTTCTGCGCGTCGTGCGCGCCAAATCGCCCGGTGAGTTTGCGTGTGGTGAGCTCGAAGGCCTGAAACACGGGGCTTTCGGCCGAATAGTGCATCATCGAGCCCTTCCACTCTGCATGCTGGGTGGTGTGGCAGCGTAGGCAGGTGGTCGGATCTTCGAAATGATTCTTCGCGGGGATCTCGCCGCGGCTGGTTTGCGGCACGACTAATGCGACGAGCCCAACTATAAAAAGCTGGATTAGCGTGGGGCCGCGTGAGTTTGCCGAAACGATCAATCCCGTCTCCTATCGACGAATATTGTTTTTAACAAAAAGACTAAAAGATTTATGATTTGTTCAATACCGGGACAACGCTTTGTGTCAAATGGATTCTTGGGCGCACAGTTTGATCTTGTTTCGCCGATGAGATACAACCCGTGGACTTTAGTCAGATTGTGAAAAAAGACGCCAAAACAGATTTTTTGTACCAACAGGCGCTGGCCAGCAGTCCATCCAAGAGCGACCAGCGGCGAGCGCTAATCCTTCAGGCCGTGGTGCGCCTCTTGGCTACCGACGGGGTCGACAGCCTCACCTTCGAAACGGTGGGTAAAGCGGCCAAGATGGCCCGATCCCACGTGGTTTACTATTTCACCAGCCGAGATGAGCTGGTTGCCGCGGCCATTCGCTTTGCGGCGTTCAGTGCGGCCCATATCATTGATTCGCACGTGGTTAAGGACGAACCCTGGAAATTGGCCATTCGCCATTACGTTGAGGGCAACTTCGACTGGATTCAGCGGTTTCCACAACACGCCAACGTCTATACTTTGCTCTATTATCAAGCCTGCCTGCACCCGCAGTACCGTGCGTTGAATACCGAGATTCGCGACGCGGGTACGGCGAGAATTAGCACCATTCTCGAGCGGGGGCCGGCGCGTAGTAAAAAAGCGATCCGGGTTTTGGCCAAAGCGATTCAGGGGCTGGTTACGGGCAATTTAATTGATGTGATGACCACCAACGCAAAAAACTTATTCGAAGAGCGCCGAAAAGAGACCCTCGACGTCATCGAAGTCTGGCTGAGCGCCAGCCCCTAATGCCAACGATACGATTAAAACATGTCATGCCTTTTCCGGCGCCTCAGGTGTGGCAATCTGTTTGTGATACAGATGACTTGTTGGCGGTTTCTCACCCTCTGCTCCAGATGCGGTTGAGCCATCCCTATTCAAAAAGGTATGTCTCGGGATTGGTTTTGAAGTCTCGGCTTAAGCTCTTTAGTTTTATCCCTTGGGGCCAACACACCATTGAATTTGTATCGGTAGACGACGAAAAGTATATTTACCGATCGAAGGAGTTCGGTACCAATATCAAAAGCTGGATTCACGAGCTACGAATCGTGCCGCGCGATGGAAATAGTTGCAGCTGCCATGACGTTATTGAATTTGAGGCGGGGTTGGCCAATGTTTTCGTGTGGGTCTTCAGCCAGCTGTTGTATCGCTTTCGTTACTTTCGCCGGCGGCGGCTGCTAGCACGCCGTTAAAGACGCTCAAGCTTGAACCGACGAAATGCTTCGCCGTGGGTGGCACCCATCATTTCGATTAACAAATCTGGACAGCTGCCGCCCGTCTCAGAAGCGGGGGTAAAGTGAACCCCTTCGGCAAAACTATTGGTCTGCCGATTTAAACCTTCGAGCATATCGAGATCAAAATTTTCCATCGTTAGTTCATAAAATTTTGTCTGCACTCCGTCCGTACCGATGGCGGCGGTTTCGGCAAAGTCGTAGAGCGGAGTTTCGGGAAAATTGAAGCGTGCTAAAAAGAGTCGGTAAAGGCTGCCCCTGGTTTCGTCCATTTTTTCACTCACCTGGGCGTAGAGTTTGGAAACGGCCGAGTGGCGTTGAAAACCCTCGGGGCTCCACAGCACCTTTTTTAGGGCGTCGAAAAAAAGGTCGACGATCAGTTTTTGCGTTGCTCGGTCCAGCGGGTCGTTGCCTAGTGCGGTTAGCCGTTCCGTCCGCGCCTCTTCAATTTGTTTCTCAAAGTGCCTGCGGATCGTTGGATCCCTCATAAAGTCCACTTGCTGCGCCCGCATCCAACGGGGCAATAATTCAACCGCGAAACGATGCAAACCGTAGGCGGTGATTAGGGTATGGGCAATTGCCGCCAGTTCAAAACTACTGCCGGGAGCTTGCATCAAAAACTTTATTTCGGCCGACCGGCCCGTGGCCCACGGCAGTTGCGAAAAAATTACGGAGAGGTCGGGCTGAAACTGAAACGAGCCACTCCCTTTGTCGAAAAGCACCAGGGGTTGGAAATAGCCTGCCGACTCATCGAAAAAATTCTGTATCCCCACGGAGTAACCGCCCCAGGTTTGCGGCAGCCCCTCGATTCCCTTACGGAAAAAACGGTATTGATACGGCAGCGGATCGCGTCCCCAAGAGACGGCAATGGCCACGGTAAAGAGCACTCTTTCGGGGTGGCCCGCTTCAGTGATTACGACTAAGGGCCATTGGCCAGTACGCAGCTGCCAAATCTCCCGTTCGTGATTTTTTCGGGTCGAATCGTTTACGTGACCGAGCTGGCGTGACCGGGCATCGATGAAATCGGCCGCGTGGTTCTGCATTTTGGCGGCTAGCCTTGAGTTGTTGCGGTGATTCCATCTAAAGGCCAGAGCGCCATATAGCGACGAATCGTCGCCCTCTACCAGGGCGGCGGGCTTAGTCACGTAGGCTTCGAGCACTTTTCCGTCTTTTAGGGTCACCTGAAACTGTTTGGCGTAGGAGTTAACTGCTTGAGCTGACTGGCAAAACAGTAAAAGCCAGCAAAACGGGGTAAGAGCGCGGCGAAAAGCCATTTCGTTCGTTTAACGAAATTTGATGTTTGGATCAAGGGCTGGCTAGGCGATTTGCGAAGTGGTGTCTAATGGGTAAGCGCGGTTTCAGCCTTGTGCTCAGATCAGTGAAAAACTTCTGGGCGTTGCGGTGAAGCCGTCTCGACTCTTTCGGGGCAAAAGGCGGTGGCTTTCAAAGTTTCCGCCGAGAGAGAGTGTTTTTTTACCACCTCCCGAAGCAGTACTACGGCGGCGCTATCCCCCGTCTCGGCTAAATCAAAGATGGCGTTCACCTGTTCGTCCAACTGGTCGGCGCCCTGAGGAGCTAAAATTCCGTCGCGAGGAACCACCAAAATATCCGAAAATTGGGTGGGCGTTTCATTGCCCGACAAATAAAGTTCTTCAAAAAGTTTTTCGCCCGGTCGAAGGCCGGTGTACAGAATGGCCGGCTCATTATCGCCGGTACCGACTAACGCAAACAAACTCTTGGCCATGTCTACGATCTTTACCGGCGCCCCCATGTCCAAAAGTAAAATATCACCTGGCTTCGCCACGGTAACGGCTTTTAACACCAGAGACACGGCCTCTTCGACTAGCATAAAGTAGCGGGTCATTTCTGGATGAGTGATAGTGATGGGCTCGCCCTTGGTAATTTGTTCGGTAAGCAGCGGAATCAAACTGCCGCTCGACCCCAAAACATTTCCAAATCGTACGGAACAGTAGCGTCGCCCTCCCTTTTTTCCTGCGCTGGAGATCATCAGCTCACACAGCCGTTTGGTGGCCCCCATGATACCGACGGGATTTACGGCCTTATCGGTAGAGATAAGTAAGAAAGTTTCGACGCCTCTTTTCAGTGATAGGTCGATTAGGTTTTTAGTTCCCCCGATATTGTTTAGGATAGCGGCTAAGGGATTGACCTCAACTAAGTGAACATGTTTGTAGGCCGCGGCGTGAATCACCACCTCGGGAACGTAGTCGAGAAAGACCCTGCGTAGCGAGCTCTTAGACTTGAGGTCGATGAGGAGCGGAATGATTTTCTCGTTCGCGTTTGCCCCCACGCGAAGTTCACGGTCGATCTCGTAGAGATTGTACTCGGCGTGGTCCAAAAGCAGTAAACGGGCTGGGTCCATTCGGGCAATTTGCCTAGCCAGCTCACTCCCGATCGTGCCGCCGGCGCCCGTAACTAAAACGGTTCGGCCTTCGATAAGTTGTTTAATTCCTAAAAGCTCAATTTGTTTTCGGGGCCGATTTAATAGATCCGCCAACTCGATGCCGCGCAGTCCCTGCAAGGTGCCGCTCTGCCCAAAATGGCTGGCTATCGAACGGGCCAAACGGGTCGCTACGCCATGGGCGCGGCACTGTTTTACGATCTTGCGGAGTAAGGCACCCGATGGGTGGGCGATGCCGATAATCACCTGCTTTACCGCGGTGTCTTTCAAAATCCGATCGAGCTCGGCCACGGTGCCTAACACGCGGTGGCCGCCGATGAACCGTCCGACTTTCTGGGCATCGTCGTCGACGAAACCAACCACCAAGTAGCCGGAGTCATTTTCCACTTGTAAACGCGATGCCAAAGCCCGGCCGGTGACACCCGCGCCAATGATGATGGTCGCTTCACCGGGGTTACTCATCTGGCTTTCCCCCTTTTTCTCGTAAAGAAAACGGCGGGAAAACCTCACTCCCCCCAAAAGCAGGAGCCCTAAGAACGCATCAATAAAAAATACGGCCCGCGGAATTCGGCCGATATCGACCAAGTAAGTAGTGGAGATCGTTATCAGGGTAGAAAGCAGAACCGCTTTGGCTAGCTTGGCCGCATCGCCTAAGGAGATATACCGCCAAATGATGTCGTAAACTCCCAATGCCGTAAAAATGCCCAGGCGCAGCATAAGAAACAGCGGAATGTGGCGATTAAGCACTTGAAGATATTGAGAGAAGCCTTCTGGTCCGACGCGAAGCAAAAGGCTTAGGTAAAACGAAAACAAAATTACCAGGGTGTCTGGGACGAGGTGGCGATAATTTAAGCGTTTTACTTTTGCGAACATGAATCCCTAGTCACTGCCATTGTCGTCGCTGGTCCGTCAAGTTGCCGAATTCTTATCAAAAACTAGTTGGTGGATAAGGCAACGGTAGGCTTTACGAATAAGCGCCATTTTTCTTGAATGAGAATTTCTTTCCACCCCTGCTCGGCGACCAGGCGCTCCGAATTGGTTTTGGCCGACGGATCCACATAACTTGCGTATTGCAGATGTTTTTTTGACCAGTGGCGCGACAATTCCCCGAGGGAGGAGTCGGTGAATACTTCGGCATTCTGGGGGATCAGTACGGCGCAAATGTTGTGGTTCTTAATTACACCGCTAAATTCCGCGAAGGTGAAGTTGGGTCTGAGCACGGAACTGCCTTCGCGCCGCTCGTGGGAAACGCGCCAACCGTTCCAAGCGCTGATGGCAAATCCGGTGGCTTCGTCACTCGCCAACGAACAGTCCGATGGCCAACTCATCCTACGTTTTAAATCGAACGCCAAAGTTTCCGTGCCCGCCATCTGCAGCGCCGGAGGCGGATGAAAAATTTGAAAGTAAAAACGGCCGTAAACCGGAAATCGATTCACCATTCCAATCCCGATTAAAACCAGGATCAGCGCGAAGGTGATGACACCTCGGGGGATCCCCCCCTGCTTGGCGGACCAAGCTCGAGCCACATCGTTGAACCACTGCACCAACGAGTAGGTTAACGGAAAGGCGTATAAAATTCGGTAGGTGTTCGAAAGATTGGTCGAGCTGACGAGCAATAAAGCAACCGGCGGGTAAAGCATTAAGCCCACGGGAAACAGAGTCAGAAATCCTATCAGAGGGTATTTTTTAAATCTGGCGATAGAAACGCCGATGGCAAATAACCCCGGGACTCCCATCGTTTCTAAATACTGAATTCTCCGATCGAAGAGGCGAAGGGTTCCCACGGCGGATAGAGTGCGGCAGACATCTACCCACCACTGCGCGCTTTTTTCGCTAATCCCCTTGGCGAGCAGCGACGCTACAAGCGGCGATAATACGCTAACCGCTAATCCCACGGCCAATCCCAAACCAACGAACCAATTAAAATAACGCCGATGATTTTGAAAAAAGTTTTTGTGATGCCGGTGAAGCAAAAGGGCGCCGGCGGAGACCGTGGTGAGCAGTAGCTCTTGAACGTGATTGCAGATCATCACCAGGGCGGCGCCGGTAACGAACCAAAATAAGTTGCGCCGGTTTGCGGACTTGTCACCGGAAATTAAGTATTTCAACAGACTAAAGTAGGCCACAAAGGCGAGCGGAGTTGACGCCAGGGCATAGTAGCGAAATCCGAAAAGGCTCGTGCCAAAAAAACAGATCCAGCCCACGGTATGAATCAAGGCTTCGTGGGGGCGGGCGCCTAGGGCCCGGCTAAGTCTGTAAAACTGGCACGTGACCGCCAGTTGCCAAAAACCGCCGTAAATATCGAGGAAGCCGCGCATCCACCCTGGGGATTGCCACGGCGCTAGGACCCAGCCCCAAAAGTAGGCGAATTTAAATCTAATGTAGCTCTGGGAAACAAAGGTCAGGTCGTGAAACGAAGACATTCGTTTCAAATGCTCCCAGGGGTCTGCTGGGTACTCGAGGTACGCTCCGCACCAGCTAAAAAACAGGAGTCCCCCCATTAGCCAAGCCAGTACGACGGCAGTTTTTTTCGCGCCGTGCTCAATTTGGTAGAGGTAAACTCTGATTCCGGCGATCGCTACCAACGCGACGTTCAGCGTGCCAAAGGCATGTTTTAGCCAGGAGATCGGCAAGGGTGCCAGGCAGGCCAGTAGGTAAAGGAAAAGTTGGGGCAAGAAAAGCGGCCAGACGTTATCGACCGCCGCGCAGAGAGCCGATCGCCACTTGTGATTCCTGGTTTCCATTGCGGGTGAGGGGTCTGATGATCCTCTTTTTCTCGGCTAAAACCAACCCCTAATTTCTCCCTTTCCGCGGCCACCCTATTCGCCCGACCGACTTGCCAGTGCCGCTTCTGCAGGCTACTACTAGACGATCTTGTTAATTTGGGGAAAGTGTTTGAATTGAGGGCTTTCGTGGAGGCATTTTGAAAGTTTTAGTAACCGGTGCCGACGGATTTATTGGCTCTCACCTTACCGAGTCGCTCGTTGAAAATGGGTACGACGTCAGGGCATTCGTACTCTACAATTCCTTCAATTCTTGGGGTTGGCTGGATCAGGCGCCCTCCCGCATTAAAAAAAGCCTCGATGTGTTTTCAGGCGACATCCGCGATCCCCACGGCGTGAAGCAGGCTCTAAAAGACTGTGATGCGGTGCTGCATTTGGCTGCGCTGATTGCGATCCCCTTTTCCTACCATTCGCCGGATACCTACGTAGACACTAACGTGAAGGGCACGCTCAACTTATTACAGGCCGCCCGCGAGCTCGGAGTGCGCCGCTTTATTCACACTTCGACTAGTGAAGTTTATGGGACCGCGCGTTTCGTACCCATCACCGAAGAGCATCCGCTGCAGGGGCAATCACCCTACTCGGCTTCCAAAATTGGCGCCGACCAGCTCGCCTATTCCTTTTTTGCTTCGTTCAATCTTCCGGTAGTGATTGCGCGTCCGTTTAACACTTACGGACCCCGGCAATCGGCGCGGGCGGTTATTCCTACCATCATCACGCAAATTGCTTCGGGCAAACGGGAGATAAAGCTGGGGGCGGTCACGCCGACCCGCGATTTCAATTTTGTGAAAGACACCGCCGCGGGATTTATTTCGACCCTGCGCAGTGAAAAGGGTTTGGGCGAGGTGATCAACTTCGGCAGCCAGTATGAAATCTCCATCGGAGAGACCGCCGCACTTATAGCGGAGGTGATGGGCGCCAAGATTCAGATCACCACGGACGAAGATCGGTTTCGCCCCAAAAATTCAGAAGTGGAACGTTTGTTGGCGTCAAACCAGAAAGCCAAAGATCTTTTGGGTTGGGCTCCTGACTACGGCGGCCGCGATGGCTTCCGTAAAGGACTCATTGAAACGGTGGAGTGGTTTACGAACCCGGCCAACTTGGCCCAATACAAAACGGATCGGTACAACATCTAATGGAAAAGACCATCCAAGTGGCGAATACGACGACGCAAACGTTGTGCACTAATTTTTTGCAGGGACTTCAACGCAGCGTAGGCAAACCGAACGGAGTGATGGCCCTGCACGAACCCGAGTTCACGGGCAATGAATGGAAGTACGTAAAAGAATGCATCGACACCGGTTGGGTCTCATCGGTCGGCAAGTACGTCGATGAATTTGAACGCCGGCTGGCCGAACTGACCGGCGCCAAACACGCGGTGGTCGTGGCGAACGGTACGGTGGCCCTGCAGGTGGCGCTCCAGGTGAGCGGGGTGAAACCGGGGGACGAAGTGCTCGTGCCGGCCCTTTCGTTTGTGGCCTCCGCCAATGCGGTTTCCCATTGTGGCGCCACTCCCCATTTCGTAGATAGCGAACTCTCCACTTTAGGTTTGGACGCGCGCGCGTTGGCCACGCACCTTCGGCAAATTGCCTCGGTCCAGGGCGGCATCCTGCACAACAAGAACACCGGCCGGCGAATTGCCGCCGTGGTGCCGATGCACACCTTTGGCCATCCGGTCGATCTCGATGCTTTGTTGGAAGTGAGTAAGGAATTCAATCTGCCAATTGTGGAGGATGCGGCCGAATCGTTGGGCAGTCTTTATCACGGAAGGCACACCGGTACGTTTGGCCAAATGGGCTGCCTCAGTTTCAACGGCAACAAAATCGTCACCACCGGCGGGGGCGGGGCAATCTTGACCAACGATTCCGATCTGGCCCGCACGCTCAAGCATTTAACCACCACGGCGAAACGGCCGCACCGGTGGGAGTTCCACCACGACATCGTGGCCTATAATTTTCGGCTGCCCAACTTGAATGCGGCGCTGGGCTGCGCCCAGCTGGAAAAGCTGCCCGAATTCGTTCGGCGCAAACGCCAGCTTGCCGCCCACTACCGTGAGGCCTTTCAGGGAGTTCCCGGAATGCACTTCGTGGCGGAGACGAGCGGAACCGAGAGTATCTACTGGCTGAACGCCGTTCGCCTGGCGACTCCGGATGTCGAGACGCGAAACCAAATTTTGGACGCTGCCAATGAATTGGGTTACCAGTGCCGTCCGGTTTGGAACTTGCTTTATAAGCTGCCCATGTACGCCACTAACCCGCGCGCCGAAACGCCGGTGGCCGAAGCGCTTGAGTCGAGCCTCATTAACCTGCCTAGTAGCGCCAAACTAGGTGACCTTCAGCCGTGAGCGCCAACCGCAAAATTTGCGTGGTGACTGGCTCCCGCGCCGAATACGGTTTGCTGCGTTGGGTGATGGACGAAGTGCAGGCGAATCCCAGTCTCACCTTACAGGTCGTTGCCACCGGCATGCACCTCGCTCCGCAGTTTGGGGAAACCTACCGAGAAATTGAATCGCACGGTTTTCAGATCGACGCCAAGGTCGATATGGGACTCACTTCCGACACAAATACCGCCGTGACCAAATCGTTGGGGCTGGGAGTGATGGGATTTGCCGAAGCGTTCGAGCAGCTGCAGCCCGATATGCTGGTGGTACTCGGCGACCGCTTTGAAATCTTGGCCGCGGTTCAAGCCGCTATGCTGGCAAAAATTCCGGTGGCGCACATTCACGGCGGAGAGATCACCGAAGGGGCCTTTGATGAAGGCATTCGCCACGCCATTACCAAAATGGCCCAGTGGCATTTCGTAGCGGCCGATGCCTACCGCAAACGCGTGGTACAAATGGGCGAGGCCCCCGAGCGCGTCTTTAATTTTGGCGCCCCGGGTTTGGATAGCCTGTCGCGCCTGGCATGGCTGTCGCGGGAAGAGTTAGCTCGGCAATTGGACATGGATCTCGGCAGTCCACTTTTCTTGGTCACCTACCATCCGGTAACGTTGGGCGAGGCCGCCCCCGAAGAGGGGATGAAGACGTTGCTCAACGCCTTGCGGGAGTTTCCTCAGGCCACCATCGTGCTCACTCATCCCAACGCGGATCCGGGGGGCAGCGCCATTTCTAAACTGTTGGAGGACTTCGCGCGCGAAAGATCCGAACGCACCCGCGCGGTCGTCTCTTTGGGCCAACTTCGTTACTTAAGCCTTTTGCGGTTGAGCAGCGTGGTCATTGGAAATTCGTCTAGCGGATTGATCGAGGCGCCGGTTTTCAAGCGGGCCACGGTAAATATTGGGGATCGTCAAAAGGGTCGGCTCAAGGCCAGCTCCATTGTGGATGCGGAAGAGAACCAAGACAGCATCGTGCGCGCGATTAAGACGGCTTTGTCCGAGGAATTTCAGGGCCACCTAAAACAAACCACGTCGCTCTATGGTCAAGGCGAGGCAAGCCGCGCGATCGTATCGACGTTGAGCTCGGTACCCTTGCAGGTCCGCAAATCTTTTTTTGATGTGAAACATGAATTCTAAAAACAAAACGTTTGTTATTGCGGAAGCCGGGGTCAACCACAACGGCTCAATGGAGATGGCGCTTCAGCTCGTGGACGCCGCCGCCCAGGCCGGAGCCGATGCGGTGAAGTTTCAAACCTTCCGCGCCGATAAATTGGTAAGCCAGGGCGCCCCAAAGGCCGAGTACCAGCTTCGCACCACGGATGCGGCCGAGAGCCAATGGGAAATGATTCGCAAGCTGGAACTGTCTCCGCACGATCACGAACGGCTCATTGAACACGCCAAGGGCAAACAGATTGAGTTTCTTTCGACCCCTTTTGATTCCGAAAGCCTCCAGCTTCTGACCCGGCAATTTCGAATGCAAACCATCAAGGTTTCATCGGGCGATATTACCAACGCGCCCTTCTTGCTGGAGATTGCGCGCTCGGCGCCGAAAATTATTTTATCGACGGGCATGAGTACGCTGGGTGAGGTCGAGGACGCGCTCGGCGTTTTGGCCTTTGGCCTAACCGCGCCCCCCGACGCCGCGCCGGATCGGGAGGCCTTTATCACCGCTTTTTGTTCGAACGAGGGGCGCCGTGCGCTGACTAAAGCGGTGACCGTGCTCCATTGCACCACCGAGTATCCGGCGCCGGTGTCCGAAGTGAATCTAAAAGCCATGGACACTTTAGCGGCGGCATTCGGATTGCCGGTAGGCTATTCAGATCATACCGAAGGCATTCACATTTCGTTGGCCGCCGTGGCGCGCGGGGCGAAGGTCATCGAGAAACACTTCACCCTCGACCGAAATCTTGAAGGGCCCGATCACAAGGCCTCGTTAGAGCCGGCGGAACTAACCCAGCTCGTGAACGGGATTCGCGAAATTAATCTCGCGCTTGGCGATGGCATTAAGCAGCCTTCGCCGTCGGAGCGCAAAAACCGCCAAGTGGCCCGCCGCAGTCTGATCGCGTTGCGGGAAGTGGCGCAGAACCAAGTTTTTTCTTCCGACAGCCTGTCGTGCAAACGGCCCGGTAGCGGCATTTCGCCCATGGAGTATTGGAACTACCTAGGGAAACCCGCCTCCCGAAGTTACCACCCCGACGAGGCGTTGGATGGCTGATCGGCCGATTATTATTATTGGTGCGGGAGGGCATGGCCGAGTGGTGGCCGACGCCTTGATTGAGTCAGGAAAAACCGTAATCGGGTTCACCGACTCGGACTCCAGCCGCTGGGGCTCCAGCTGCTTGGGTATAAAAATTTTGGGTGGGGATGCGGAGATTGCTAAGTTTTCTCCCGACGAGATTTTTCTAGCCAACGGCATCGGTTCGGTGGGCCTACCCCAGCTGCGCCAGCAGATTTTTGAGCGCTGGAAAGAAAAGCAGTTTCAGTTTGCCACGATAATTCACCCCGCGGCTTTTGTATCGGCGCATGCGGTAATTGCCGAAGGGTCCCAAATTATGGCCGGGGCGGTGATTCAGTGCGGGGTACGGGTGGGTGACAACGTTATTGTGAATACCGGCGTGAATATTGACCACGACTGCGTAATCGCCCAACATTCCCACCTGGCGCCTGGAGTGACGCTATCTGGCGGTGTTTCGGTGGGAAGCCGCAGTCACATTGGAACCGGCGCCGTATTCATTCAGGGAATAAAGTTGGGTAAGGATTGTCTGGTGGCAGCAGGCTCAGTGGTAATTGGTAGTCACGACGATGGCGTAAAACTCGCCGGAGTCCCCGCAAAGGCGATTTGAAATTTATGAAGAGTTGGGAAAATATTCTGATCCGCCCGAACAACACGATACGGGATGCGTTGCTTAACATCGACGCTAACGGCATGCAGATTGTGCTGGTGGTGGACGAGAGTCGAAAACTCTTGGGCACTTTGTCTGACGGCGATATTCGACGGGGTTTGCTAAAAGGGCTTTCTCTTTCGGATACCGTTGAGAAAGTCATGTTCATCAATCCTCGCTTCGCCCGCAAGGGAGAGAGCATGGAATCGATTTTGTCGTTAATGCGCAAGCTTAAGCTGCAGCAGCTACCAATTGTAGACGACAGCAACCGCGTGGTGGGCATGGAGTTCTTGAGTGAATACCTGCTGCCGTCGGCCCGGGAAAACTGGGTAATCCTTATGGCCGGGGGACTGGGAACTAGGATGGGCGACCTAACGCGTACCACGCCCAAACCAATGCTAAATGTCGGCGACCGGCCGCTACTTGAAACTATTTTAAAAAACTTTTTGGAGCAGGGTTTCCAGAACTTTTACATTTCGGTTCACTACAAAGCAGAAGTGATCGAGAGCCATTTTGGTGAGGGCGAACGTTTTGGCGCCCGCATTAGGTATTTGCGCGAAGACAAACGTTTGGGCACTGCGGGCGCCTTAAGCTTATTGCCCGAGCTGCCGTCGGAGCCGGTGATCGTGGCTAACGGAGATTTGCTGGCTAATATCGATTATCTGCAAATGCTAAGCATGCACGTAGACAACGACTCCGCCGCGACGATGGGCGTGAGTGAATACGAGTTTCAAATTCCTTACGGAGTGGTTCGCGAAGTCGATGGCCGGGTTCAGAGTATCGACGAGAAACCGATTCACCGTTCCCTCGTTAGTGCCGGCGTTTACGTGCTTTCTCCCGAAACGCTGTCGTTGGTTCCCAAGGATACTTTTTTTGATATGCCCAACCTTTTTGACCTGATGATCTCCCGCAAGATGAAAGCGGGCACTTATAAGGTGCGCGATTACTGGCTAGATATTGGGCGCCAACCAGATTACCAAAAGGCCAATTCCGACATTGGTAACCTGTTCCGTGAGCCCGAAAATCGGGTACGACCTCGGGAGATAAACAATTAGCCAACTCTATTTAGGAATTATTCCCGCCCGCGGTGGCTCCAAGGGGGTGCCCGGAAAAAACATTCGTCCGGTGGGCGGTAAGCCTTTAATTGCCTGGACCATCGAAGCGGCAAAGACGTCTCAGTTACTGGATCGGGTCATCTTGTCGTCCGACGACCCCGGCATCATTGAGGTGGCACAGGCCTACGGGTGTGAAGTTCCCTTCGTTCGGGAATCGCGGTTAGCCCAGGATCAAACCCCAACTATCGAGGTGGTTTTAGATGCTTTAGATCGCTGTCCCGGATACGAATGGGTGGTCCTGCTTCAGCCCACTTCGCCGCTGCGCTCGGCCCAGGATATAGACCGTGCCATTCAGCACTGTGTCCAAGCCAACTCGCCCTCCTGCGTCTCGGTTTGCCTTGCGCAAGAAAGCCCCTACTGGATGTTTACTCAGGCTCCCGACGCCCGGTTGGTTCCTCTGTTGCCGCACACCGCAGTGGTTCGGCGACAAGATTTGCCCCCCGTTTATTCGCTAAATGGTGCTATCTATGTGGCGAAGTCGGAATGGTTGCGACGGGAGAAAAAGTTTCTGTCAAATGAGACGGTTGGTTACGAGATGCCCGCTGACCGCTCCCTTGACATTGATACCGTATCCGATTTCCTTCAAGTCCAGAAAATAATGGAGAATTGAGTCATGTTTCCCTATCCACGCCGGCGTAATATTGACCTGGAGCCCTTCGAGAAAGACCAGGAAACCCACGATATCAAATACGGGTTGCCGCACGACGTTTCGTTTTGCACTAAATGCGTTATTTCAAATCAGCGGCCGAACTCTGCGGTTGAGTATGGTCACACTAAGGACAGTAAGAAAAAAACGATTCACTTTGACTCTGCCGGAGTATGCGACGCGTGTCGGTTGGCCGAAGAAAAGCACGGCACCATCGATTGGTCCCAGCGTGAAAAAGAGTTGATGGCCTTGTGCGATAAGCACCGTAAGAACGATGGAACTTACGACTGCGTGGTGCCGGGTTCGGGCGGAAAAGACAGTTTTTACGCCGCCCACATGCTGCGTACTAAGTACGGAATGCACCCGCTTACCGTTACCTGGGCCCCGCACGTTTATACCGACTGGGGTTGGAAAAACTTTCAAAGCTGGATTCACGCCGGCTTCGATAATTTTTTGTGCACGCCCAACGGCCGCATTCACCGTTTGATCACCCGCCTGGCGGTCGAAAACCTATTTCACCCGTTTCAGCCCTTTATGTTCGGGCAAAAAGCACTGGCGCCTAAGATGGCGTTGCTTCACAAAATTCCGTTAGTTTTTTACGGGGAAAATGAAGCCGAATACGGCAATCCCATTGCCGATACCAAGTCAGCCAAGCGCGACTGGTCCTACTTTACGTCGGGCGACAAATCGCAAATCTATCTGGGCGGCACTTCATTGGCTGAGCTTCAGAGCAAGTTTGGCGTAGAAGAGTACGAGCTGCAACCTTACTTGCCGGCGAATCCCGCCGCCATCGAGGAGCAAAAAGTGGAAGTGCACTATTTGGGTTATTACCTGAAGTGGCATCCGCAGAGCTGTTACTACTACTCGGTGGAGCACGGTGGCTTTCAGGCCTCACCGGAACGGACGCCGGGAACGTACAGCAAGTACAACAGTATCGACGACAGGATCGATGATTTTCATTACTACACTACCTTTATCAAGTTCGGCATTGGCCGCGCCACGTACGATGCGGCCCAAGAAATTCGCTCGGGCGACATCAACCGTGATGAGGGTGTGGCTTTGGCCAAGCGTTTCGACGGCGAGTTTCCTGACCGTTTTGCCGACGAAATTTTTAAGTACTTAAGTATTCCCGCGAACGAGTTTCCCGAAGCGTCGAAAATGTTTGAGCAGCCCATCATGGACTACGAATATTTCATGCATTTGGCCGACACCTTCCGATCTCCACACTTATGGAAATTTGAAGAGGGCGAATGGAAATTGCGTCGCCAAGTTTGGCACTCCGGAAAGTAAGGCATGCAACGGATACGAATCATCCCCCGGCTCGACATTAAGGGGCCTAACCTCATCAAGGGAATTCAACTCGAGGGGTTGAGGGTGGTAGGCGATCCTCAGGTTTTTGCGCGGCAGTACTACGAGCAGGGCGCCGACGAATTAATTTACATGGACATTGTGGCGAGCCTTTACGGGCGCAATAGCCTGCACGACATTGTGAGCCGAACGGCCCGCGACGTTTTTATTCCCCTTACCGTCGGCGGCGGCGTGCGATCGGTCGATGATGTGCGCGAGCTACTGCGGGCCGGAGCGGATAAAGTGGCCATCAATACGGCCGCGGTAAAGCGTCCCGAACTGATTACCGAGGTGTCACGCACCTTCGGTTCGCAATGCATGGTTTCTTCCATCGAGGTGAAGCGCATGGGGCCTCGTCAGTGGGAAGTGTTTACCGACAACGGACGCGAGCATTCTGGGTTCGATGCCATCGAGTGGGCCAAGCGAGTGGTGGCGCTGGGAGCGGGGGAGATCCTGCTGACGTCGGTGGATCAAGAAGGGACCCGCAAAGGCTTTGATGTGGAGCTGGTGAAAGCAATTTCTAGCGTAGTCTCCATTCCGGTCATCGCCAGCGGAGGAATGGGTTCGATGCAGCACCTTTTGGACGTATGTAAGCAGGGGCACGCCGATGCGGTTTGTATCGCCGACGTTCTTCACTACCGCCGCCTCGAGCTCGGCGAAATTAAAAAGCAAGTTTTACAAAACGGCATTCCCGTAAGGCCCGTGATGCAGGCGGAAACTTAACGCTATGTCTAATCTCATCACCATCGTCGACTACGGAATCGGAAATATCTTTAGCGTCGCGCGCGCGTTTCAGCACTGCGGGGCCGAAACTCTGGTCACCGATAAACCCGCTGACATTTTAGCGGCTACACGATTGGTGCTGCCGGGCGTGGGCGCTTTTTCTAATGGCATGAGTGGACTACGCGACCGCGGTTTAATTGGGCCCATCAAAACTTACGCGGCCAGTGACCGCCCGTTGTTGGGCATTTGCTTAGGCATGCAGATGCTTTTTTCGGAGAGCTCCGAATTCGGCAATTACGAAGGGCTTGGCCTCATCGAAGGCAAAATTTTGCCCATTGAGCCAAAGGGCCCCGAGGGCGCTCCCTTGAAAGTGCCGCATATCGGCTGGAACGAACTGGTTCGGTCGAGTGAAGCGCCCGAGTGGAAAGATTCGGTATTGCGGCACGTGGCGGAGTTAGAGCACTGTTATTTCGTACACTCCTTTACGGCGGTGCCGGCTAGCGAAAAGCACCGGCTGTCAGATGCTAATTACGGAAGCAGCCGCATTTCGGCGGCGGTGGCCAAAGGCAAAATTTACGGCTGTCAGTTCCATCCGGAAAAAAGCGGGGCCACGGGCTTAAGAATTATCAAAGGTTTTTTGGAGATCTAAATGGCCAGAATAAAAATTGTTGGCGCCGGTCAGTTGGGTAGCCGGCATTTGCAGGCCCTTAAGGCCATAGCACAACCTTTAGAAATCGTCGTCATCGATCCCTCCGAAGCCTCACTTAAAGTTGCTAAGGAACGTTACGACGCGGTTACTTCTCCCCACCAACACCACGTTACGTTTACGACCAAGTTTGAGCCGACCGCAGCCACCGAAATTGCCATCGTGGCCACTAGCTCCAACGTGCGCCGAAAGGCGTTGGAGAGTTTATTCGCCACTGGCGAACATAAGTACCTCGTGCTCGAAAAACTGCTCTTTAACGATGCCGCCGATTACGCAGTGATGGAGCAGCCGATTAAAAACGGCGCTGTCGCGGCGTGGGTAAATTGCCCCATGCGGGTAATGGCGACCTACGAGCAGATAAAGCGTGAGCTGTCGGCCTCCCCCGTTTCTTACCGGGTTACCGGCAGCCAATACGGCATGGTGACTAACGCCATTCATTACATCGATCATCTGGCGCACTTAACCAACTGCGAAGAGTTTGAATTAGACACTAGCGGACTCGACCGCACGGTGATCGCTAGCAAGCGCCCCGGCTTCGCGGAGCTAAACGGTACGGTGATCGCACGTTTTGCCAACGGTAGCCGCTGCGAAGTGACCTGCTACCCGACGGGAAATGCCCCGGTGATCGTAGAGATTTTCGGCGCCGAAAGCCGTTACCTGGTCAGAGAGTCAGAGCGCAAGCTGTGGTATGCCGATGAGTCATCGCAGTGGGCGTGGCAAGAGCGCGAAGCGCCCATTCCTTACCAAAGTGAAATTACGACCGGCGTGGTGCAGCGGTTACTGGCGACGGGCCAGTGCGGTTTGACGCCGTATTCTAGCTCGGTGGGAATTCACCTCAGGCTTTTAAATCCGCTTTTGAACGTGCTGAAATTGCAGTCGCCCGAGATGAGTCAGTTCCCCTTTACGTGAGGCCGATGCCCACAGGAGTTAAGCCGTGAGTCAAACATCCGTACTGCTAGTCGGCTCTGGTCCAATGGCCGTCGAGTACGCCAAAGTCTTTAAGGCGCTAAATCTAAATCCGGTTACCGTTGGCCGCGGCCCTACCTCGGCCGAAAAATTCACCGCGCAAACCGGTTTTGCGGCGGCGACGGGTGGAATTGATGCGTGGTTGGCGGACACCACCAATCATTTGCCGGACTATGCGGTGGTCGCCGTGGGCGAAAAGTGGATCGGCACTACGGCATTGGCGCTGCTGAGCCGCGGGGTTCGGCATCTGCTTTTAGAGAAGCCGGGTGGACACACGGCGACGGACATTCGCGCCGTCGCCAAAAAAGCGGCCGAAGGAAAATCGACGGTGAACGTGGGCTACAACCGGCGTTTCTACGCTTCGGTCGAAGCCGCCAAAAAAATCATTGAGCAGGATGGCGGCGTCACCTCCTTTAATTTCGAGTTTACGGAATGGGGGCACGTAGTTTCCGGCATCGAGAAAGAAGCGGGCGTAAAGGAAGAGTGGCTGCTCGCTAACTCTACCCACGTGATGGACCTGGCCTTTCACCTGGGCGGTAGGCCTAAAGAACTGTCGGCATTCACGTCGGGCGGAGTCGCCTGGCACCCCACGGCGTCGGTTTTTGCGGGGGCCGGAATTGCCACCAACGGTGCGCTTTTTTCTTACCAGGCGAATTGGGAAGCCCCCGGCCGTTGGTCGGTGGAAATGCTGACGCGTAAGCACCGCCTCATTTTCCGTCCGATGGAGAAACTTCAGATTCAGAAAATTGGTAGCGTGGCCATCGAAGGCGCGGAAATCGACGATGCTCTGGATACCCAGTACAAGCCGGGCCTCTTTAAGCAGGTCGAAGCGTTTATGGCCGGACGGACCGACGTTAGGCTTCCTACCATCGCCAACCAAGTCGAGATGCTCGAGTGGTACCTGCGAATCCGCGGCGATAGAAAGTAAGTTTTGAGCCAAGCTTCACTCCTGTGCGTTTATTACCCGCAGCAGCTCCTGCCCGGTCTTGCCGCGGTGATGAGCTTTAGAGTTTCGCGTGGAGAAGGGGCGACACTTCCGCTGACCGTTTTGGTTTGGACTCCACCCTCGACCCCGCCCGCGGTTTGCGATCGCCGCTTAGATTCATTTAAATTACTGCTCGAACCCTTTCCGTGGGTGCGAATGGTTTTTCCTTCGCGCGATGAAATTAAACAACGCCTGTCGCAGAACACGCGGGTTTTAAGCAAAGCGCGTTACCTACGCAAAAAATTTGCCGACGAGAACTTCTCCGCGGTCTACTACGCGCACGACGTCAGTGCCGATTTTATCGCCCAGGCGGCGATGCAGGCATTTCCCGGGGCTGCGCGAGTTTGTTTTGGAGATGCCTTGGGGGTGGTGCAGAGCAATGCCTACTTTACGCGCATGACGTTCCCCCTGCGGTCCGGTCGGTTGCAAAATTTATTGTACCGGCTTAAACGGGCGTGGACCCTACCGAGCGTGCGCCCGGTTCTCGACGCCGAGTACGTGGTGCCCATCTTGCTCTGCGATCCGGGAAAAGATTTTATGCTGGGCAAAACTTTGGTCCCCGTGAATGCCGGGGTTCTGGGCGATATTGTGGACCGCATGGCGCGGTCGACCCACCGTCACCTGACCGAAAAGGGGCGGCTGCCCGCTGAGCTTGCGGGGGACCGCGTAGTGATGATTCTGGGCTCCTATTCCGAATCGGGGCTGACCTCCGAGGAACAAGAACGGGCGATGTACACCGAGGTGGCAAGTCGGTTGCCCCTGACTAGCACTATTTCACTTAAGGCCCATCCCGTTTCCGGGGAGGCAAAGATTTCGCGAATTGCCGAAGCCCTATCGCAAAAGCATCCCGTTACGATCGTAAACAGCGACGAAATTCCCATCGAAGCGATGCCATTTTTGGTGAAAGATACCAAGGTTATTTCGTTTTCCTACTCATCCGTCTCTTTACCGTTACTGCACGGGATTAACGTCTTGCACGCCTTAGATGCGCCGTTGATCGATGCTTACTTTCCCGACCGTTCGCGACGGTGGATGAACGAAAGCAACGAGCTTTATCTCAATCAAATCAAAGTAGTTAGAGCTCTCTCTGCGGGCCCCGGATCGCCGGGTCTGCCCCCGCAACGCGATTGACACTAATGCCCCCGAGTGATTTAGATAACGGTCTCCATGGCCAATAGCAGACCCCTTACCATTTACGAACCGAACTCGCGCGAAAAGCTCGGTTTTCTCGTCTCCACGACGGTTATCTTCAAGAATATTATTGCCTACCGAGAAATGATCATCGTTCTCTTCAAACGGGATTTTTTTGCGACCTACCGGAAATCTTTTTTGGGAATGACCTGGCTTTTCGTTTCGCCGGTAATGGCGGCCCTCTCCTGGATTTTCATTAACGCGGCCGGCATCTTGAACCCTGGCGATGTTGGTATGCCGTATCCAGCGTTCGTACTGCTAAGTACGACGCTTTGGACGCTCTTTATGGGCTTCTATACTGCGGGTCAGGGGACCTTGGCGGCGGGTGCGGGAATCATCAATCAAGTAAAGTACCCACACGAAGTGCTGCTCGTGAAGCAGTTGGCCCAGCATATCGCCAATTCGCTCATCGCCATCGCCGTTAATCTGGTGGTACTGGCCTGCATGGGGGTGATCCCTAGTTGGAAAGTGATCTTCCTTCCGGCGGTTGCGCTTCCTCTGCTTTTTTTGGGCGCGGGAATAGGGCTTGTGACCTCCATCTTTACCGTGGTGGCTCCCGAGCTGACGCGAATCGCCGACATAGGCATGAATCTTCTAATCTGGATCACTCCGGTCATCTATTCGCCCAAGTTCGAGAATCCTTACCTGCAGGCAATCCTTAAGTGGAATCCGCTGACCTATTTGATCAGTGCGCCGCGGGATCTCATTGTAAGGGGTCACATCGAGGCGTTTCCGCAATTTCTCTACGCCGTTCTGTTTTCTATGGCCGTGTTTCTGATTTCTTGGCGAATTTTTCACGTCACCGAAGACAAGGTGATCGAGAAGATGTTGTAGGGCGGACAACCTAATGCCAGACCCTCTTATAAAAGTTGAACACGTCTACAAGAAGTTCTGTAAGAACTTGAAGCGGAGCATGGCCTACGGAGTGGGCGACGCTGGCAGAGCGATATTCGGGCTGAACCGCAGCTCGGACTCTCTCCGGCCCGATGAGTTCTGGGCGCTCAAGGACATAAGCTTTACTTTGGAAAAAGGGGAGATTCTCGGAATCATCGGGGCGAATGGCGCCGGAAAATCCACCCTACTAAGAGTGTTAAACGGAATTCTTCCGCCCGATTCGGGCCGCGTGGAGTTACGCGGACACGTTGGTGGGCTCATCTCGCTGGGAGTGGGGTTTCATCCTTACCTCTCCGGTAGAGAGAATATTCACCTCAACGGTACGATTTTGGGCATGAAGAAGTCCGAGATCGCAAAACAGCTAGATGCGATTATCGACTTTGCGGATATTGGCGACTTTGTAGAAGCGCCGGTGGCTACCTATTCGTCTGGCATGTATGCCCGGCTGGCCTTTGCCATTGCCATCCACTGTGTGCCCGACATTTTGCTCATCGACGAAGTGCTCTCGGTCGGTGACATGAGCTTTCAAAATAAGTGCCTGCGAAAGATTTCGGAATTACGGCGTGCCGCGCGCGGGGTGATTTTCGTCGGGCACAACATGGATATGATGGAGACGATTTGCGATCGGGCCATTTTGCTGCGGGAAGCGGCGATTTATACCCAGGGTAGCCCGCTAGAAGTTGTTTCGGTTTATCGCTCCCTCAGTAGGGACGTAGAGCACGCCGCCGAACAGCGCGAATTCAAAAGAATGTACGACGATGACATGCAACGCGGAATTAAGACCGAATCGGTCACGTTTATTGGCGCCGGTCTCGAAAACAGCACTAGCGACACGGTAAAGAAGGTTATGGAAGGTGACGATCTCCAAATCTACTTTGAGTTCGAAGCCAATACCGACATCAAGAAACCTCAAGTGGGACTCGGGTTGTCGCATCCCGGCATCTATCCATGGAACGTGGTCTACGACTCGAATATCTCCAATAAAACCATTCGGATTCCGAGCTTGAAGGCCGGGCGGCGCTACCGTATTAGCGCTACTTTTGCGAAGCCGAATCTAATTCCCGGGGTCTACCGGCTAAATGCTATGATTCGGGACGCGGAATCTTTGGAGCTCTATCATCACCTCGATAGCGAAAAGATGGCCGAGTTTCATGTGCAGTCGCGGGAAATAGATAGTTTTGTAATGGAAGGCAAGCGCCCCTCCTATAATTCCTTGGTGAATTTGGACAGCCAGTGGAGCTGCGAGGAAATGAACTAGGCATGCGCACGGTGCCGTTAAAAGGGGGGTTGAAGGTTCTCGACGTTGGCTGCGGCACGAGCAAGACGCCGGGCGCCGTGGGCATCGATTTTCATCCTCTGCCCGGAGTGGATGTGGTCCACGATCTCAATCAGCTTCCCTGGCCCTTGGAGTCGGGAACCTTCGACGAGATCAAAATTCTGGACGTGATCGAACATCTTGATAACACGATCAAGATCATGGAAGAGATACACCGTCTGCTCAAGCCAGGCGGTACGGTTTACATTAGGGTGGTTCCGTGGAATCACCGCTACGCCTTTAGCGATCCCACCCACGTTAAATTTTTTACCGAGATCTCCTTCAAGTTTTTCACCGGTGAATGGCGGCCATATTACACCGGGGCGCGATTCGAAATCACGAGCTTCAAATACACTTACGACACCTACGCCCGTAAAATCTTCCGCTCCGAATGGCTGATGCTGAAGCTTTCCTATTTCTTAACCAACGTGATCGACGGAATGCACGTGGAAATGAGAAAGGTCGAGCTCCCGACGGCGGGACCGGCTTAAACGGTTTCTAAGAGAATTTATGCAAGGGTCAGGAATCGCCACGCGAAAGAAAGCCTTTTTACTGGTTACGATTCCTACCCACCTGCGTCTGCTGCTCGACCAGGCGGCGCTTCTGGAGCAGTCCGGGGAGTATGATCCGGTTCTAATATTTCACCCCTCGGGGGTTTTCGATGCCCACTATTTGGAAGCGAAAGAGTTACCCTACGAAGCTTGGATCTGGAACGGGGTCACCTTTTGGCCCAAAGCCCAGCACCGGGAAACCTTTCGGCGGCTTCCGGCGGCTCCAATTTGGATGCCGAGCCGGGGCTATTATCTGAAGCTACGGCAGCAATTTTCTTTTCTGCCGTCGCCAGAAGCGTTGGCCGAATTTCGGGAGAAGCGCACCGTTTTCAAGCGGGAATTCCAGGCCTTTGGCAAACGTGTTCAACTCGGCGTCAAAGGGAGAATTGCGGCTATTCCCCTTCATTTCGCCCTGACCTTCGGCATTTTGCGGCAGCTATTCTCCCCGGCTAAACCAATTTCGGACGACGCTGGCTCACAGGCCCGATCCTTTCTTCAGCGCGTTTGGCTCGACCGGTTTTCGGCGGCCTGGAATAATGCATTGCCATCGAACGTTACCGGATTTCGCGGCGCCTTAAGACGGCTTGGCAGTGATGGTCTCTTTCTGGGCATTACGGCGCAAAGGCGGTTCTACGAAGTTGTCGATGAGTTGCTAGCTCGAGAGAAACCCTCGATTTTGATTTTGCCCGAAGCCAACCTGTTTTACGGCAGCCACTTCGTGGTGCGGGCGGCGCACGCCCATTCGATTCCGGTCATGATCGTGCCGTTCACCATCGCTAATACTCTGGAGTGGGCGGAGGCCTTTTATAAATCCCGGCGGTTCCAGGCGCATCGTGGGGTCAATCGGCTGATCTCCAAAGCTTTTCCCGGCTGGGTTTTGCAGCATCGCGGGCGCGCGTTGATTTTGCCCCCCCTCCATGTTCTGGCGTGCGAGTACTTCAACATGGTGCCTCGGGTCCCGTGGTTGCTCAACAGTGGCAACGCGGACGTGATTGCGGCCGAGAATCCCTACATGGCCGACTATTACGAACGGGCGGGAATCGAGAAGGAGAAGATCTGCCTCACGGGGACTTTGGCCGACGATAAGCTGCACGCGATTTTGCCACGCCGTAAAGAGCTGCGGGAAAGGCTAGCTGAACAATTAGGGATTGCGGTTACCGGAAAACTCATCTTGTTCGGCCTGCCCCCAAACCAAATGACCAGAGGAAATGAGCGGCGCGGAGAGTTCAAACAATACCCGGACCTGCTTCGTTTCTTGGTCGAGACCGTCACCGCGACCCGGAACCCGGGCGATGCTGTGCTCATCTCCCTTCACCCGCGAATCCGCCGCCACGATGTGGAATGGATCGAGTCGCTGGGCGCGCGGATAGTGGATGAGCCAGTGGAAACGCTGATTCCCCTCGCCGACCTCTATATTGCCGTGGTTTCTGCCACCATTCGAATCGCGATTTCGGCTTCTGTTCCCGTGCTCAACTTTGATGCCTTTCATTACTACTACGACGATTTCGTCGGCTTAAAAGGGGTAGTCGAGGTGAGGTCAAAGGTGGAGTACGCTGCGGCGGTTAAACGCTTCCTGCACGAACCGGCCTACTGGACTTCGTTGAAAGAGGCGCAACAGCGAGATGCAAACCGCCTTGCGGTTCTCGATGGGCAGGCGGGCGCGCGAATGCTCGAACTCGTACGCCGTCTCGAGACAGCTAGAACTTGAAATAAATAAATGCCGGGGAGCTCTCCAAAACCCTAGAGGAGATGCAGAATAGGACGATGGCCGCTAGAAAAAAGCCCAAAGCAATTTGTTGGGCAGTTTGAAGCGCCGGGAAGCGACCCAAATGGTGATTCCAGAACGTTCGCCCCCGATCTAAGAACGGCATCCGCTTGGACTTGAAGTCGTAGTAAAAGAGCAGCTGAATTCCCAAGCAAAGTCCCAGACACCATTCCAGGTTTTCAATGTAGGGCACCGCCTTGGCACTATGTGAGTCGACCAATAAACCCTTAATCATGATTAGAGCGTCGCCCCAACTCTTGGCCCGAAAAATCAGCCAGCCAAAACTAATCATACTGAACATCAAAAGGTGGGATCCAAATTCTTGCAGCCGCGAAGACCATTTCGCCGAAAAGGGATCCACCTTCTTAATCATTCGTTCCAGTAGCAGCAGGACCCCGTGAAAGAAGCCCCAAATCACGAAAGTCCAGTTTGCGCCGTGCCACAAACCCGAAATAAACATGGTCGTGATAGCCACGACCGAACTTCTAATCAGACCACCCGAATTGCCGCCCAGCGGGATATAGATATAGTCGCGGATCCATTCACTGAGGGTGATGTGCCACCGGCGCCAAAACTCCGAAGGCGTTTTGGCGAAATAGGGCGAAAGAAAGTTCTCGGGCAATTGAATTCCGAGCATTTTGGCCGTTCCCCGGCCCATGTCGGTATAGCCGCTGAAATCGGCCCAAATTTGTACAGTGTACCCCAGCACCGCCTTGAACAAGACGGTCCGCGAATAGTCCGCAGGATTTTCGAAAACCGGATCTACAAAGGGGGCGCAGCGATCGGCAATAAACACTTTCTTGAAAAATCCGAGACAGAATAGAAACAGGCCCTGCTCAATATCCGCCAAGGTCGGCCTTCTCAAAACATTCAACTGCGGCATCAGCTGCGGAACCCGCACAATCGGACCGGCGACGAGCTGCGGAAAGAAGCTTTTGAATAGGAGATACTGCTTCATCGGAATGAAGGAGGCTTCTCCCCGATTCAAATCGACCAGGTAGGCAATGCCCTGAAGCGTAAAGAAGCTAATTCCGACTGGCAACGGTAGGTCGAGCTTATGTCCGCGCAAGAAACCCGGGAATAGAACTTGAGTCTCGCGGGTGATCCACGGCCCGTACTTCCAAAACAGGAGGTGCACAGCCATTACGATGATGCCCCCCGTGATGAACTTCTGTTTGTGTTCGGGGGTTCTTGCGGCGAAGTAGGTGGCCAACCAAGAGATAATAACGACGAATAAGAATATGCAACTATCGAAGATACCAGCCCACGAATAAAACAGCAGACTCGAAGTCAGAAGCGTGTAGAAGCGGGCCTTGTAAGTTGGGCTTAGTAAGTAAACCAACAAGGTCAGGGAAAAGAGGATTAGGAATTCGGGGCTCGAATAAATCACGTCCCGCCCCCAGGTATTTCAACCTGCATCCATTTGACGATATGGTTTGTAACCTTGTTGGCGCCACCGAAATTCGTGTGATTGACGTCAATTACCATTCGGTTGGGCACCGGGGTCTGAACCGCGAAGTCGGACCAACCCAACTGGTAACCCCGCCAGTCATCGGTTCGTATCGAGACTCGACGGTTCGCCACCTTCTTTAGCGCCTTCTGGATCGCCCCCAACGCGCAACCCGGAGCATACCGGGTCTGAATAGGAGTAGTCGTGTTTAAAAAAACAAACAGGTGTTCGGTGCTCTGCAAAAGCTGAGTGGTAAGCGCGTGTAGTCGTTCTTCTAAAAGGGAAGTGTCACAGTCTTTCTCAGTCATTCCTTTCAACAAGGGGTAGTAGGGAACAGCGGTACCCATTAACTTTTCCAGTTCCGTTTCCTCGTGAAATAAGGCTTTCGCAAAGGGGATGTAACCCTTGCCATTTGCATCGAAGATCGCCGTCTCGGGCATCGGTTTTTCGATGAGATTCGAGTTTAGCCAACGATTTTTTTCGTGAGTTTTTTCTTTAAAGGCCTGCCAGCTGAATCGTAACCAGTCTTCCCATTTTGGCGCCGGAAGTAATTGAGCAAGGCTAACGTGCATCCAGCTTGGATCGGTTTTTATCTGGTCCATTTTTGATTGGGTAGACGCAGATAAGGGGATTTGTATAAGGTGCCAAAGGCTGACGCCAAGAATCGTCGCCTTCGATTTTCGTTTCGTATTCGCTAGAGCGCGGGCCATGTTCGCGAAATTAGCTATGTCTGCGCCATGCTGTGTACACATGAGCGTCGAGGGTGGTTTCCCGTAAACCTTCAAATTCGTGCTTAACACCGTGGGAAGAATCGCCCGATTTGTTTCTGAGTTGCCGAGCACAACGACATCGGCGCCGTATTTCTGAAAGATCAATACGCATCCACTGGATGAAAGCAGGGTGCGATGCGTGAAGGGGCTCAATTTTTGAATCGAGGGTAGGTAGAGATCAAAATCAAACTCCTGTTGAAAATAAGTTTGCCATAAAGTGGAGTCGGTCTTGAGCTTCGAGGGAAATCCAGGAAGGAATTCATCTATTGTTTCTGGATTTTCCAACATCCCCAGAGCGGCACTTAGTCCAAATTCTGAAACTTCCGTCCAAAGGCGTCGCTTAGATTTTGCGGCAATGGCGTTAGGAATAGAAACATCTATGTATTCGGCCGGAAAGTAGGCGAAGACTTTATTTCCTTCGATTCTCTTCAGCCGGTATTTGGCGGACTCAGAACGTTCATCCAAAATCAAGACATCATACCTGTCGTTCAAAAAGCGCGTAAGGCCGAACAGACTGATGACGAAGGCAGCTAGGAGGAGAATGCGACGAGAATCCAATCAGTGACCCCGGACCCGGCGAGCTAGGGTAATAAGTGGTTGAAGTGTCAACTTCACCTTCCGTTTTGCCGCTTGCTTCATAATGAAAAGCTTGGGGTAAAATGTGTGAACGCTGAGCTGTCGCTCCCACATGGCCAGACGCCACAGGCCCGTGTTTTTTTTTCGGCGGGCCTCCATCGTGTAGAAATAGGTCGACGCCCCCTCATTCGGCAAGACGCGGTCGTGCTCTACGATCTTGCGTAGCCCGGGGGGCAGTTTTTCCAACACCTCCGGCGGGGGAATTTCCACCGTGGTATGCGATGGAAACGGAATTTCGGCAGGAAAGACGGCGAAAAAGAGGACCGTACCGGTCTTGCCCTTTAGGTTCGGCTGGCGGCCGTGCCACACATCGCCGAAAAACAGGTAAGCATCTCCGGGAGCCCCGTAAGCCGATTTTACATTACGGGTCACACGCTCGGCGAGACGCTTTGAAAAATAGCCCATCTGCGGATTGTACGCAGCGTAAGGCGTTCCCAGATGAATGGCCTGGAACGGGCAATACGGATAAAGGTGCGAGCCGGGAATGTAGCAAGTGGCGGCATCTCCCTCGGGTTCCGTTTCGTTGAGCAGAATGGCGAAATTGAACTCGCCCCGGTTGTCGCGGTGCCACTCCATGGCCGAGTTATCCGCGGTGCCGGTCATATGGCGAATATTGTAACCGCGAAGTTTCAAACGCTTGCCCACCATTTTTTCCGCAAGCGCCGCGACGTCGGGATGGGTGAGGAGCTTTTCCGCGAGCTGATCCAAGGTTGGACTCTTGGCAAAAAAATCGAGGATGAGGTGTTTGGATTTATCCAGAATGGTTCTTCCGGCGGAACCCTTGAAGTGACCCAGTTCCAGCTGTGCCTCTTTCCGTTCTTCGAGGTCGCGCTTAAGAAAGGCTTCGACCTCTTCGTTCGCGCGTCTCACCTGAGCAGGATCGAAAAAATTGCGCAAAAGCACAACGCCGTCGGTTTGCATGGTGGGGAAAAGGCTTTCTACGGACATCGCCTACCTCTTTGCATTTGTTCAACACATTCGAATATGAGATCGGCGATGAGCTTATGTCCCACCGGGCTCGGGTGGGCATCGACCTTCAAATAAGGCATAACCGACAAGGGCGCTTCTTTATTAAGCCGACCGATATAATTCATAAAGGATGTTTGGGTATCCAAGAACTCGACTTGCTGACGCTTAGCAAATTCGCGTAGGAGTTTTACCTCGCTCTTCTCGACGAAATCAGCGGGCAGACGCCGGCCGGTGCCCGCCTCATAATAGATGCCGTCGCGAGTGTGGAACATCACAAGGATCACTTTGGCGCCGATTTTTCGTGCGTCCTCTATAATCTGCTGGAAATCTCCGAGCGTGCTTTGCCAGTTCGGATCCCGGGCAAGATCTTCTTCACGCAGAATTCTGTTGAGGGCGTTCAGCGCCTCTGCCTTATAGGCAGCCAGCTGGGGCAGAACGAATAGGTCATCTGACTTAATGTTTTCGCGAAGGTTAAAACGCACGTCTAGATGTAGGTCTCCCACTCCCTTTTTAAGATCGAAATACCGGTAGAAATAAACATACTCCGAGGCGAGGGCTATTAGAGCCGTTGGTAAGAAACGGTATTGCTGCTTTATGGTTACCGGGTAACTGTACCCTTCTTTGGTCTTGATATAGACCACTTTGCCCGCGATTCGATCGCGTTCAATTAATCGGCCGACTGCACCCGGCACCTCCGCGACCTCCTCCAGGTTCTTCTGGTTTTCGCGGAAAAACTTATCGCGATGATAGATATTAGCCAAATAACCCACGACCACATATTTGGGCTTCAGCGCCAAGCCAAATTCCCGGAAGGCTCCGGCCATTTGCGCCGGAGCGTACCCTTGTATTCCCAAGGAGTAAGCGGACAGACCGCGTCGGGTGAGATTTGTGACATAGGTTTGTTGTGCCGACACGCCTAGCCCTTCGGTGAAACTATCCCCGACGGCGACCACATCAAACTGTGACCGGCTGGCGATCTCTCGAAGGTTCTTGAATCCGCGTTGGTCCGCGACGAATTGATATTCGAAACCGTCGGCCGGACCGTAATAGCCCGGAATGATAAAACTCACATTCGGAGCTGGTTTCACGTACGGGCTACGGGGCAAATACTCGACAATCTTCGATCGGAGCTCATCTAAATTCTGGTTCATTACCAGATTGCGCACGTTGGCTGGCCAGTACTGAGGAAAGGCCACGAAAAGAAGATGGACCGCTGCCATAGTGATCGCAACCTGGAGGAGAAAGAATTGTACACTCCTTAGAAACTTTCCCAGCTTCCCCCCTAATAAGGCTCCAGCCCCTGACAACAAGATCAGCGCGCCGCCAATCAGGCAGACCTGGTGAAAAACCTCGGGAGCGAGTGGCTCAAAAGCAAGGTATGCCGAGAAAATCAGCGCATTTACTGCGAGCAAGAAGAACGAAACTCGCGTCTCAGAATTGAGCCCCACTTTGGGGGTGATCAAAATGTCTTGGTTGGTAATGTCCATCGACTAATCTCCTCATCGAATAGCAATAACATACGTGCTCCTTCGGCCCCGTCCAAGCAGCCCCAGTAAGAAGCTTCGCCGCTGATTTCGGTTTTCAAATGTTGCTGAAAAGCAGGATCGGTATCGATCCGCCGTAGCACCTCTTGAAAAACCTCCTTGCGGTCAACGAACACAACCCCCTTTACTCCGGTAAAGTCCGCGTAATGGTACTGATACACATCATAATTGACGACGGGTCTGGAACAGGTAATTGCCCAGCGGATGGTACTCGACACCGAAGCCACGAACAAGTCACACAACGGGATAAGGTCCACGATTCGCTCGCTGGCGATGCGAACCCGCTCGGTCTCGAGATAGCGGAAATCCTCCGCTTCGACACTGGGATGAAGGCTGATCACCGTATTGAAGTTCTTCAGTCGATCTAAGCTGTCGGTCCAATACTTGGTAAGCGATTTGTAATCGGAAAACTCGCAATTCGGGCGGCCGCCCACCATGTACAGAAAGTCGGGGGGAAGGGCCGTGAGGACGACGCCCTTTTGGGGGGCCAAGTTGAGGTTCTTCAGCAGCCTACTTCTCAACTCTTTTTGATCGGCGGTGACTTTGGCCATCGCGTCGTTCGCCAGGGTCCCCGTGCGGTGCAGCTTTTCCGCTTCGATTCCGCAGCGGCGATAATAATCCCACATTGCCGAGCTTTCGACCGCCACCCGATCGGCCAGCGAGCTGCTGGATATCCACGGTAGCGGCGGGGCGATCTTCAATAGCTCGCGGGGGATAATCTGTTCGCCGGGCAAACGAATCAAACCCTTTCCCTTGTGCTCCTTCTTCCAGTGCGGCCACCGCGCTCCGACCAGACGATTAAAGGGGCGGTTCTCGCCAAAATTTTCATCGAAGAAATAGGCTTCGGCTTGCTCTGTGCCGTCGGACATCGTCGACGGAATGATGATGCAAGGCACTCTGGTGTCGTGAGCTGCCCTCACGATTTCGGGAGTGTTGTAGCCAACGAGATCACCGGCGAGAACTACCAATCTGGCCCTTTGGTCCTTCACCAGCTTTTTGTAATAAGAGATTTCTTTTAGGCTCACCGCCAGATTTTGTGAAGCCCGCACTGCCGGGGTCAAAAAATTGGGAACGGCGGCCAGGCTCGGCCGTTGGGGCAGACGTGACAGTGCCCCGAGCGCGCGATCGAAAATTTTCGGCGAAGCGTGGCGCGGGGCCTCGGAGTGTTCGATTCCTTCGGTGCGCAATCGCCCAATATCTCGCCCGGCCGTGGGGTAGCGATACGCAAAGTGCACCACCGGTTCATACCGGTCCGAGTCGCGTAAAAACCGAGCGAGGTTGAACATTTCGGTAAACCAGGTGTTGGTGTGCACCATCAGCAGGACGCGTCTTTTTGTGGGCCGTGCGCTCATAGACCGCAGATAGCCTTGCCGAGAGTGAAACACTGGCGGAAGCCAGCCCGCCATCCCCCGATAACGGTACTACGCAACTCTCGAACTTCCTTGACCACGCGCACGCGATAGCTAAATGCCCGTTTTAGCACCTTGTGCCATTCGGGGCCGTAAGGAGTCGACGCCACCCATTCCATGAAATCCTTGTAACTCGTTTGATCGAGCGCAATGAGCGAGCGGAGCGAGTAGATCACCGCATTCGTGAGATTGCCGTTTGTGGGCGGCATGTACTTCACCAGCCCCCTCGCCTGCATGTTCGTTTCCCGAATCTCTTCTTCCCGGCTCTTGCTTACTGAGATGTTGAATTGGGTAATCTTACGTTCCCATTTTGACCGCTTGTTCATCACTTGATGGTAAAGAACGGCTTCCTTCACCCGCCCGTAGGTTCCCCCGCTGTTCTTAATCAGCTCCGCGAATATGAGATCCTCATTTCGGTATAGGAAGTCATCATCGACCTTGGGCAGAACTTTTTGGAAGGCGGCGCGCCGGCCAAGCTGTCCCCCCGACAAGGGGCGATCATAGTTCGAGTAATCAAAAGGCACATTCACAAGGAAAGACGTCACCTGGCCCGACTCGTACCAGTCGTAGTTAGCGCGGTGTTTGTACATCTCGTCAAACCACCCGGGCGTTAGGAAAACATCGGAGTGAAGGTAAATAAAATGTTCGGTTTCGACCTTTTCCATCAGCGCACGAAGGCAAAAGCCAAGTGATGTGTATGCCTTGTGGTCGAAAATCTCCACCCGAGGAAATTTACGCGCGATGACCAAGGAATCATCGATACAACCCCCGTCGGAAATCAGCAATCGATTGACTGGGATCTCCCTGAAAATGCTCTTTAGATTGCGCTCCCAAAGCTCGTTGCTATGGATGACGGGAATGATCACGTCGACCGCGTTGGCGCGGTCGCGCGCGAATCTATCGACCATTTCCGGTTCCGCAGAAGTAATTTCCTCAATCACGCCGATTCTCCTAGGGGGTTGGCAATGCCGACCCGGTAAATACCTTCAAAAGCCGATCGGCGGAGGCTCCATCGAGGTGGCCCCACTTGCGCGCATCGGTCGCTTGCCGACTTTTCAGCTCGCCGTAATGTTCCCGATCTTCCACCATGCGGTGCAAAGCCCTCGAGAAATTCTCGCGATCCGTTACGGTGACGACCGCAAGGGCGGAGTCGTAGTCCCCGTAGTGGTACCGGTACAAATCGTAATTTAAAACGGGAATTCCCGCGGCAATCGCCCAGCGAATGGTGGCCGATGCGCTCGCCACGTAAAGGTCCGCCAATGGGAGAATTTCAACTAGCGGTTCGTCCGTCACCGCGACTCCGCCCTCCGCCAAGGCCGTAAAGGGATGATCGGCCCGCGGATGCTTGCAGACCAGAAAATGGCATTTGCCTTTTAGGGGGACGAGACAGCCGGCTAGCGCCTGCACCAGCTCATCGAATGAGCCATATTCCGCTTCCGCCCGGGGAAATTGGTTGGGAGGAAAGCCGACTACGACTAGAGGCAGCGACGTCGTAAAACCGTACCGTTCGTTTAGCTTTCCCCGTCGTGCCTCCCGCTGTTTCAGTATCTCCGCCACGATCCCGTCGTTGACCGTACCCGTCACCTGCAGACCCGAGTGGGCCACACCTAGCCGTTGGTAGAGCGCGGCCATCGCCTCACTTTCGAGACAGAGGGTATGATTTTTTTCCGAGTTGAGCACCCAAGGCATCGAGGGAAAATAACGGTGCAGCGTCATCGCCATAATTTTTTGGGGCCCCAATAGGAGTAGCACCTTGTCTCCCGAGCGGCGTGTCCACTTACCGCCAAACAAGTAGAGCACCTTTCCCGTAAGTCGATTCCATGGCTGGGTAAGACAAGCGCCGCCCTCCATCTCTTTAGGATTGGGAATGGTATAGGGGTAGATCACCACGCGCTTTTGGCCCGCCGCGCGGGCGTACACGAAGGTATCGAGCAACACATTCTCTTCGCCGAGCACCACCGATACAAACTTCTCTTCCTCGATCCAGTCGGCGAGGCACTTTATTTTTCGTGCGTAATAGGAGGCTTGGCGGTGGGTCCCACTCACCACATCGGTGAGCAGCGTAAGGATTTTTCGGCCGGGCAGTCGGGCAAGTTTTCGGGCGCGGAGAAGTCGCCCCAACCCGGAGAAAACCGCCCGTTCTGGCGTCTCCCGAAAACTTCCGTAAGGGATTGTGAAGTAGGTAATGCCCGCCCGTTTGCAGTCGGCAATGGCCCCCGCAAAAAAAATTTCGGGGTCGTAGCCGTCCCGATCGAACAGCAGATGGCCTTCGATTTTGGAGGCCACGTTACGATCGTTCAAAATTCTTTTGAACTCTCCGTAGTGTGCGACTTCATTGACGATAAAGAGAACACGGGGCAGGGCAGTCACGGCGACAAAGTAGTCAACAAGGACAAGTGAAGTCAAGGTTAGCGGGCCCAGTCTTTACGCCCTAAGTCAGGCCGGAAAAGACGGGGGGCGGGCGAGCGAAGAGCCCAGTTGCGTCGCCCCCCCCGAGTCGATAGAAGAATTCATCGTGAAAGTTTCACTCATCATCGTGGCCTGGAACTGCTGGCCCCATCTCTTGCGTTGCCTCGATGCCCTCGAAGCCCAAACCCGCAAAGATTTTGACGTTTTGATCATCGATAATGGCGACGCTACGCCGGCCGATTTAGAACGGCTTAAGCCCTATTCGCGGGTTAGCTATCACAAAAGCCCTAGCAATTTGGGCTTCGCCGCCGGGAATAACTTAGGGTTACGACTACTTCCCCACGCCGAGTGGATTGCCTTACTCAACCCCGACACGATTGCCGCCCCCACTTGGTTTGCCACCATGGTCGAAGCCACCGAGGCCCACCTCGACTGTGCCGTGTTTGGCGCAAAACTGGTTCAGGCCGAAAACCCGAGCCTGCTCGACGGAAGGGGCGATAGCTACCATGTCAGCGGTTTCGCCTCCCGTTTGGGGCTGGGGCTTCCCGATACCATCCCGGCCTACCCGGTGGAGGAGTTTTCCCCGTGCGCGGCGGCGGCACTGTACCGCGCCGATATCCTGCGCAGCCTGGGCGGATTTGATGAAGATTTTTTTTGTTACTTAGAAGACGTCGACCTAGGATTTCGACTGCGCCTAGCGGGACACCGCTGCCTTATCATCCCCACGGCGGTGGTCGCCCACGTCGGATCGGTAACGTCGGGAAAACGAAGTGCGTTTTATGTCTACCACGGCCAGCGCAACCTCGTTTGGGCCTACGTAAAGAATATGCCGGGAGCTTTGTTTTGGGCCTTTTTACCGCTTCACCTCGCCTTGAACCTGGCGGGCATCTTGCGTTACACCTTGGGTGGTCACCTCCGCACGGTATTGCGCGCTAAGCGCGATGCGATCCGCGGGCTACCCGCGGTATGGAAAAAGCGGCAATCGATTCAGGGGCAGCGTACCGTTCGCACGTGGGATATTCTGAGGTCATTGGATAGAAGGCCTATCCCCGGATTAGATCGCGCTTTGAGTTCGCTATGGAAATAAAACAAACGACTTCGATCGTCATCGTCAACTTCAATGCCGGCCCCGGGCTCGAAGTCTGCGTGAAAAAAGCCTTGGCGCAAGCCAACGAGGTTATCGTCGTGGACAATGGCTCCCAAGACGGAAGCCTTGCTCCCCTAGATTTGATTGCGGCCCAGGGCCTACCGTTACGCCTCATTCGCACGGGCGAAAATTTGGGGTTTTCTAAGGCGTGCAATATCGGAGCGGAAGAAGCCGCGGGGCCGTTTCTTCTTTTTCTCAATCCCGACTGTGAGCTTGAAGACGGCGCCGTGGAGACACTCCGCCAGGCGCTAGAGGCCGGACCCGCGGCCGGAATGGTCGGTGGACTACTCCTCAACGAGGATGGCAGCGAACAAATCGGCGCCCGCCGCCGGATACCGACTCCCTGGCGCTCCTTCGTAACGGGTTTTGGTCTGGGGCGTTTATCCCGCTTTGCCCCCGAATGGTTTGCCGACTACCACCTGGCGAATGCGGCTTTACCCACTGGACCGACGGCGGTCGAAGCCATCTCGGGGGCCTGCATGTACTTGCGTCGGGATGACTTCGAAAGCGTCGGCGAGTTCGACGAGGCTTACTTCATGCACTGCGAAGATCTGGATCTGTGCATGCGAATTCGCAATCGCGGTTGGAAAATCCTGTTTGTTCCCGCCGCCCGCATGGTGCACTTCAAAGGGACGTGTAGTCGAAGTCGGCCGATTTTTGTCGAATGGCACAAACACCGTGGCATGTTTCGCTTCTACAATAAATTTTTTCGCACGGGGGTAGCCAAGTACTTCGTGGGTTTGATCGCGATCGGAGTCTCCGCCCGATTTGTCCTCGTGGCCGGGCGTCATTTGGCCAAAAGGCCGCTGGCGCTGCTCGGGGGAAAAAGTGGGTAAGTCGGGAGTGGTTGGAGTTCTCGGCGCCAGCAGTCCGGCGGGTCAGGCGCTCATGACCCGGCTTACGCAGCGAGGTTGGTCGGTGCGCGCCTTTTCGCGCAACCCGCCTTCACCTTCCGCAATAGATTCGAATGCGGTCTGGCTCCCGATTTCTGCTTCGCCCGAGCTGATCGCGCCGATAACTCATTGGGTTAGTCTGATTCCCATTTGGAACTTGCCCGATTATTTTTCGCTTTTCGCTCATTCGGCGCCCCGAAGGATCGTAGCGCTCTCCTCCACGAGCCGCTTCACGAAAGAAAACGCCTCCGATCCGGCGGATCGGAAAACCGCGTCGCTCCTTGCGGAGGGAGAAGAGAAATTAATCGATTGGGCCACCGTCCGCGGTATGGAATGGGTTGTCTTGAGGCCGACGCTGATTTACGGCGGCGGGCAGGACCAGAACATCTCGCAGGTGGCGCGGGTTATTCGCCGGATTGGTTTTTTTCCCGTGCTCGGCGCGGCCTCGGGCCGACGGCAGCCGGTGCATTTGGACGACGTGGCGGACGCTTGCGTGTCGGCGCTCCTTCGCGAAACCGCCGCGGGGAACTCCTACAATCTCTCCGGCGGTGAGACGCTCACTTACCGCAAAATGGTGGAGCGGGTTTGCGTCGCGGCGGGATGCGCTCCCCGACTCGTGACCGTTCCGCTGCCCGCCTTTCGCGTGGCGATCGGTCTGCTGCGTCGCTTTCCTCCCTTCCGGCATTGGTCGCCGGCGATGGCCGAGCGAATGAATCAAGATCTTATTTTCGATCACCGGAGTGCCACGCGGGATCTCGATTATTCTCCGCGCCCTTTCTCACTGTCGAAGGAAGACGTTCCATGTTGATCGCCACCACCGTGATGACGGCGAGCGCCCTTTTGTCTTGGGGAGTCATCCAAATTGTGCTGGCGAATGCCGCCCGCTGGGGACTACTCCAGACGCCGGTTAACCGATCCTCCCACGTCCGCCCGACCGCGGTCGGAGGTGGGTTGGGAATGGTAGTGGCGGCCATCGTGGTGAGCCTCTGGCTCGGGGGAGATCTTTCGTCAGATTGGATTTTTACGCTGGTTTTGGGGTCAGGCTTGGCCACCCTGGGTTTAATCGACGACATTCGCCCCTTAAAGGCCCGCGCTCGATTTTTTTTCCAGGTAGCCGTCGTGTCCGGAATCGTTTTGAAGTTGTCTCCTTTGCCGGATCTGGTGCTGCCCTTCGGTTTGAGCGTGAGTGGGTTGCCTTTGGCGGTAGTCATTATTATCGCCGGCGTTTGGTGGATAAATTTATTTAACTTCATGGATGGCATTGATGGCATCGCCGGGAGTCAGGCCCTCTTTATGTTGGCGGCGGCGGCGTGGCTCGTGTGGCGAGCGGTGCCCACCGAATTTCCTTCGCCGATCTTTCTCCGCATCCTGGTGCTCATCGGGGCGACGGCCGGCTTTCTGATACTGAACTGGCCGCCGGCCCGGATTTTTATGGGGGACGTCGGAAGTACCTACTTGGGATTCGTTCTCTTCGCTTTGGCGCTGATGACGATAAAGATGGGGACCGTCTCTTACGCCACCTGGATTCTTTTGGGCACGGCGTTCCTCTGCGATGCCACCACCACCCTGATTCAACGGTTTCTGCGCAGGGAACGGTGGACTGAGCCCCACCGCAGCCACGCCTACCAACGCCTCTCCCGGCGGTGGGGCAGCCACCGCAAAGTGGTTCTTCTCTACGGCGTCTTTAATTTCGCGGTTTTGGCACCGTTGGCTTTTAGGTTTGCCGGCGCCGGTGAGGCGGAGTGGCTGGTGCTGACTTTGGTTTATTGCGGATGTTCGATTGCCCAGCTCGCCGTTCCTTACGATAGTGACCAGCGGTGGTTGCAGGGGCGCGTCGCGGCGGACAGTGGGCGTCCCTAGCCGGAACAAAACTATGGTCGTTTTGGGGCGATGAGGGTAACTTGGGCGGTCTGAAATTAACGAAAATATGAGTGCCACGACCCTTCAATTAGCGCCTAATCACCATTTCGGGATGCTCCTGAGCGGAGCCTTTTGCGCGCTGGCCGGGTTGACGGCTTACCGCGGCCATTTAAATCCGGCGGGATACTATCTCGCGGCCGGTTTGGTTTTGGCCGCCGTTACCTGGATCGCCCCCAATGTTTTGACCCCGTTGAATCGGGCCTGGATGAAATTGGGTGAGCGGCTCGGGCGCCTCATGAACCCCCTTGTTCTGGGAGTGATCTTTCTGTTGGTGATTACGCCCTTGGGAATTGTGCTCCGGATTTTCGGCCGTGATGAGCTGCGGCTCAAAAAGGTAGAGGGTCCGAGTTTCTGGAAGCCGCGGCCGATGGGGCGATCGGCCGACTCATTCAAGCATCAATTTTGAGGTAACTATGACTTCTTTTTTCGGCGAATTTTGGTCATTCCTTAAAGCGAGAAAAAAATTGTGGCTGGCGCCTTTTCTCATCATCATCGTCCTCATTGGACTTTTGCTGCTGGCCGCGAAGGGTTCTGTGTTGGCCCCTTTTATCTATACGCTCTTTTAAGCCATGAACGTTCTGGGAATTTCAGCCTTTTATCATGACGCCGCAGCCTGTTTAGTTACCGACGGCGTCATACGCGCGGCCGCTCAGGAAGAGCGCTTCACGCGCAAAAAGCATGACGCTGGTTTTCCGCATCAGGCCATTGCTTATTGTCTGCGCGAGGTGGGAATTTCGGGTAACGAAATCGACTACGTCGTTTTTTACGACAAGCCGTTTCTCAAATTCGAACGGCTTTTTGAAACCTATTTGGCGTTTGCCCCGCGGGGCTTTCGCTCTTTTCTCGTTTCGCTGCCGGTGTGGCTCAAGGACAAGCTGTTCCAAAAGATGCAGTTGGTGAAAGAGCTCAACGCGAGTCTCGGAAAAGAGATTGATTGGAACGCGAAGCTGCTCTTCTCGGAACATCATTTGAGCCACGCGGCGTCCGCTTTTTTTCCGTCGCCCTTTGAAGAGGCCGCGGTGCTAACGATGGACGGCGTAGGGGAATGGACGACCACGTCGGTCGCCGTCGGAAAAAAGAACACGCTGACGGTGGAAAAGGAAATTCACTTTCCCCACTCGCTCGGTTTGCTTTATTCGGCGTTCACTTACTACACGGGATTCAAGGTTAATTCCGGCGAGTATAAGGTGATGGGCCTCGCCCCTTACGGAGTACCGCGATTCGTAGACCTCATTAAGAAGCACCTCATCGATATCAAGGAGGACGGCTCCTTCTTTCTCAACATGGCCTATTTCGATTATTGCACCGGCATGACGATGACTAACGATCGTTTCGCCAAACTCTTTGGCGGTCCGGCGCGCACTTCGGAGACCGCACTGACGCAGCGGGAAATGGATCTGGCGGCATCGGTACAGGCCATCACTGAAGAGGTGGTGCTCAAGCTCGCCAAGGGAATTCGTAAGTCGACCGGGCAGAAGAATCTCTGTTTGGCCGGCGGCGTAGCGCTCAACTGCGTGGCGAACGGAATCTTGGCGCGCGAAAAGGTGTTCGACAGTATTTGGATTCAACCGGCGGCGGGAGATGCCGGTGGTGCGGTGGGCGCGGCCTTGGCGGCGTACCACCTCATGCTGAACGGGCCGCGGGTGACTTCGCCGGGCGATAGCATGGCGGGGAGTTACCTCGGGCCCGCCTATTCCCAAGAAGAAATTGAGAGCCGTCTGCGTTCGGCGGGGGCGGTTTTTCACACGCTTACCGATGACGATCTCATAAACAATACCGCGCAGGCATTGGCCGACGGTAAGGCGGTGGGCTGGCACCAAGGACGCATGGAGTTTGGGCCGCGTGCCCTCGGCGGAAGATCGATTATCGCGGATGCGCGATCCCCGCAGATGCAGAAACAGCTCAACCTCAAAGTAAAATACCGTGAGTCATTCCGCCCGTTCGCGCCCAGCGTTTTGCGGGAGGACGTCGCCGAGTGGTTCGACTTCGACGGCGAAAGCCCGTACATGTTGCTCGTGGCGGACGTGGCGTCCGCGAAACGTCGTTCGATGAGCGAAGCGGAAAGTGCGCTGTTCGGGATCGATAAATTAAATGTTCCCCGCTCAGAAATTCCGGCGGTGACCCACGTTGACTATTCGGCTCGCCTACAAACCGTTCGGGCCGATACCAATCCACGCTACCATCGGCTGCTGACTAAATTCAAAGAGCTTACCGGATGCCCGGTGCTGGTGAACACCTCCTTCAACGTGCGCGGAGAGCCGATCGTCAATACTCCGGAAGATGCCTTTCGCTGCTTAATGGGTACCGAGCTCGACTTACTTGCGATTGGAAATTCGCTAGTGCTCAAGCACGAACAGAATCCAAACCTCATCGTCGATTACCAGAATGCCTACGAGCTGGACTAACGATGCGGATGAAATGGCTAACGGTTGGATTCTCGGCGCTGGCGATTGCATTGTTACTGCACTCCGCCGCAATTGCCCGCCATTTTCACCAGTCGTCTAAAAAGGTTGGGGTACTCATCTCGGGACCTAGAACCCAACCCGGGGATAATTACTATTACTACTCCATGCTGCGACACGCTTCGGAACGACTTACCTCTTCCGTGGTTCGCTCGGGAGAGCCCGCCGGCGGCGATCACCGGATCGTAAATACAATATCGAATTCGTACGCCGCAGCTTTGTACGCGAGTTACGCCATTTACCAAGTGGCCGCGTGGGTGACTCCGTCCTCGCGTGACGCTTTGTTGGTTACTTCGATTTTAAACACGGCGCTTCTCGCTTTGAGTTTTTTGGTGTTTCTCATGATCTTGCTCGGCGGCAGTTTCTCGGGGGGGCTTTTAACGGTTGGGATCACTTTGGTCGGCCTGGTCTTCGTTGATGCGTTTGGGAATAGTTTTTATTTCGGCCGCCCCTTTTGGGCCGACGACCTTCTTACCTACAGTTCAAATCCCACCCGCTTTGTTAACCCGTCAATGTTTTGGGCAATAGGTTTGGCCGCGGCTACGTTTCAAGTTCGGTGGTTGCAAACGGGCCGACCCCGATTCTTTTGGGGGGCGATTCTGTTAACGGGTTTGACCGGAATGGCCAGCATCAGCGTTGGGGCAACTCTAGTCATGGCCCTTGGTCTGAGCGTTCTATTTGAAGTGCTGATCAAAAGAGTGATGCCCTGGCGTTTGATTAGTATCGCATTGGCTGGACTGGCCGGTGTGGCCTGGGGGTACCTTCAGTTACGGGCGCACGCGGCGACTTCGCTGGGCCAGGAGCTAAGGCACGGCGAATTTTTGGGATTGGTAGTGGGTTGGCAGTTTCTCCTCCTCATTTTTCTCATTCCGGTTATCTGGCGCTGGCTCGAGAAAGAGCGAGTGTTTGTGGCCGCGCTAGTGGTAGCTGCGACCTTAATCGGTATGTTCTGCGACAGTTATAATCTCGGCAGTCGGTTGTGGGTGAGGGGGGCCGTCATTTTCGCCTGGTCGGGGGCAGTTTTTTGCGGGGCCCGTATTTTTTTTGCATGGGGTTCGTCGCATTTGAAGGGGAGAAAGCAATGGTTATGGTGGCCGCTGTCCCTCATACCGGCGCTATTGATTTGCGCTTTGGTTTTGCAAATCCAAAAACCTAATTTTGACGCGTGGAATGGGTTTGTGGAGCGCGAGAAATGGGAATTGCTAAATTGGATTGATACGCACCTGCCCTCCGGCTCCATTGTTGCTTCCGAAGACATCGAGGATTCTTACCTTTTGCCCCTCTACTCCCGGTCCAAGCCGCTGTTCACGATGTACGGGCTTACTCAGCGAACCCATGACGAGGAGCTGCGACACTATTTCTATAACATGAGCCTGTTTGAGCGCGATCAATCGCTCTTGGCTGCGGTACTCAGGCTCAATCAGAATGACGCAAAAAATTACACCAATTACCTATTAGAAAAGAGACCAGTCCCTCTCCCGTACCGGGGCGAAGTTGCCGACGCCATAATCTTTCTTGAGTTGGTGGTGTACAGCTCTTACGTTCGAGGCATTAGCAATGCTCTCGTTGATGCAAAAGAGCACCGCCAACTTGAAGCGTGGTTACGCCGTTGCGCTAAAGAGGCACGCCACGCAAACTATGCGCTAGATTTTGTTATTGTGGAAAATATTCGATTGCCGCTTCCGAAGTTTTCCCAATGGTCGGTCGTCTACAAAAATGATCAGTACTCATTACTGAAGAATCCGCACTAGAGAAAAAAGGCTAGCTTTGAGATTGTTGAGTGAGCTGGCGAACGCCGTGGGAGCCTCGGGTCAGCCGCCCCTTATCGAGTTTACGAATTCGTTGCTTTAGCCGGAGTGCGCCCAGAGTGTAAGTGAGTAACATCCGGCCCCAGTTCGACTTACTTTTTCCTTCTGTGCGCAATAGATACGCCGCCGGGATCTCGACGATGGTATAGCCGGCCTTTTGCACAAAATGCAGCAGCCGAAAATAATAATCTCCGTACCCGAAGAAAATTTCGTCTAGGGGCAAGTCCAATAAGAGGACACGGCGGGTCGTGTAATATCCGCCCAGGTTGTCCTGAACCTGAGTGCGGATTAGTAAGCGCAAGAGCCAGTTGTAGGTCATCGAGATAAGGTAGTGCTTGGTATCCACCATGCGCCCACCCGCGCAGAAGCGAGAGCCACTGACAAAATCGTAGGTCTTTCCAACGTGAAGTAAATTCGGAATCTCAACGGGATCGTGAGTGAGATCCGTATCCATGACCACAACTTGGTTACCGGTCGCCTTTTCAATGCCGGCGCGGATAGATTTGGCAAAGCCGCGATCTTCGGTGCGCAAGATCGGAATCACCCGTGGGTCGCTGCCGAAACATCGCCGAACCTCACCCAGGGTATCGTCGGGGCTGTTGTCATCCACCACGAGAACCTCGTAATCCCAACCCGCCGGAATATTTTCGGCGATGGCCGTGATCAGCCGAACGATATTTCGCGATTCGTTGTAGGTAGGCAGGATGATGGAAACGCAGTTGTTTTCCATTAGCCCGCCTTTCGTAGGGAGAGAAAGAGCAGACCGCCGTTTTCGCAGTTGTCGGCCCCGCGCAGAACGAGCGAGCCGAAAAAGGTGACCGGCGCCAATACTACTTTGCGCAGAGAGGGGAATAGCGTCCATCGATTGAGAAACTTCTTAGTAACGAACTCGGGCACGCTGAACGGCACAAGAAAATCATTCATCAGGCAAGCCCGCTTGGGCCCGTATTGGCGAACTTCGACAACCTCGAAACCGGCCGCCGCCACAATTTCTTGCCAACGCTTCGGCGTATAAAAATGGTAATGCACCCAAAAACGGTTAAAAAAAACGGTGAAACGTTGCTGCATTCCCTTAAGCCCGAAAAGTTGCAGGCACTGGCTGACCCAGGTGTGTTTGTCGAACAGGTCAGAGGGCACCGTAAGGTAGAGACGCCCGCCGGGCTCCAACAACCGCATGGCTTCAGTAAGCACGGGCTGGAGCTCAGGAATGTGTTCCACGACGCTGTTCGATAGAATGGTCCGGTAGCTCTTATCAGGTTTGGGAATGGCATCGCCGTAGCATTCAATCAGTTCAGAATAGGCCCCTAATTCCCGGGCCCGCGAAAGCTCGCGCGGGTTTGGATCAATGCCGGTGTCGATTTGATCGGCAAACAGTATTTTTGCAAAGAGTCCTTCTCCGCAGCCGATGTCGAGCATTGGGCGTTCGAAGCGCTGTTCGGAAAGGATTCGGCATTCCATCAGCCTCTCGAAGGCAAGCGCGAGCGGCGCCTTGGCGACGTAATTTGACGAGACCTTGGTATTGGTCTGAATTAGTTCACGCACTGGAATGGAGGGATGGCTCATAGCTGACTTAGTTTTCCTAACTGCAGGCAAATGCGATCGATTTCAGCTTCGGCCAAGGTAGGGAAGCTGGGTAAACTCAAAATGGTAGCCGCCAGATCATCACAGCTCGCAAAGGGCGGGCAGTCGAAGTAATCCAACTGGCTTGGAGAATAAAAACCGGGGCGGCATTCAATGCCCACTTCCAACATACGGGACAGGACAACATCCCGCTCCATGCGAAAGACCTGGGGGTCGAGTCGCACGGCGATGGCCCAAACCACGGCGTCGACGTTGGGCCGGAACTCTTGCAGCGTAACGCCGGAGAGCCGAATCAGTCGATCTCGGTAAGTTTTATAAACACGCTCGCGCTCGGCCACAATCTTGTCTAGGGCTTCCAATTGGGCGCAGCCGAGGGCGGCTTGCAAGTTGGTTAGGCGGAAATTATGTCCGGGCACTTCGTGCCAGTAATGTTTTTTGCGCCGCAGCCCGTGGCTACGGTACAAAACCATTTTTTCGTACAACTTTTCATCGCGGGTGAGGACTAGGCCACCCTCGCCAGTGGTCACCGTTTTCGTGGCCTGGAAACTGTAGGTTCCCATATCTCCCATAGTACCGGCGAGCTTGCCTCGGTAACGAGAAGGGAAGGCTTCCGCAGCATCTTCAATAACGGGAATTCCCCGTTCTTTGGCCAAACTCAAAATAGGATCCATGTCACACACGTTTCCGTAAGTGTGCACGACAACAATCGCCTTGGTTTTGGGAGTAAGCACCGGGGCAATATCTTCGGCTCGCATGCACCAGGTGTGGGGATCCACTTCGCAAAATACGGGACGAGCTGAAAAGTGAAGCGCCACGTTAGCGGCGGCGAGGAAACCAAACCCCGGGACCACAATCTCATCACCGGTCCGAATGCCCAGCGCAAGGTAAGCAAGATGGATTGCGGTAGTGCCGTTTGAAACGGCGAGTGCCTGCTCACCGCCGGATAGTACGGAAAATCTTTTCTCTAGCTCGTCAACAAATGGACCCGCCGAAATCCAGGTTGACCGTAAGGCCTCCGCAACTCGCGTTTCCTCTCCTCCCCACAGCACCGGACGAGCCCATGGAATATAGGGTAGGGTTTCAGGCATTTTGATTCTTTCGGGCAAGTTTTCTATCGACCATTTGCACCATTTCACCGACGTTCTTCAATCCAGTAATGTCTTCAACGGTGAATTTGAGCGCAAATTCATCTTCGATCTCAATGATCAGATTGATATGCGTTAGCGAATCCCAGTCGGGAATATTCTGAGCCGTGGTTTCGTCCCTGAGCGTGAGCTTCTCATTGTCGAAAACCCGTCTAAAGACCTGAGTCATTTTGCCATGCACGTCGATTAACATTAAAACAACCTTCTATTTTGTAACGATAACCACGGCGTTTTTGGGAACGCTTTCGCTGGCACGTCTGGGTTCATAGGCTTTGTCTTCTCGGGAATTAATGACGATGAAACCTGCTTCTCTTACCTGTGCAATCAGTTCATCAACTGAGTTGTAGAGAAAGATGTGGTCCGCATTGGGAGCGGTGACCGCCGCGGTGATCATTCCCAAGCCTCCAACCTCAAGGAGTTTGCATAGCCCCTTAAGAAAGGCAAGGGGATCCTCCAGGTGCTCCAACACCTCGATATTCGTCAAGAAACTTGCTGGCGGGGTAGGCGGATCCACCACGATGTCTTGCAGTTTCAGTGTACAACGATCGGCGAGCCCAAAGGCCGTCACCATGCGATTGGTATACGATAAGGAGCTAGGACTTAAGTCAAAGCCGCTCCCCTGAAGCCCAGGAATTCGACGCAACATCTCACGAAGATAAAAGCCGGTGCCAACTCCTACGTCATAATAGGTCTTGCCTCCGTGCGCCTTAACTCGGGGAATAAATTCATCCAAGAAAAATTGATGCTGAATGAAATGATGGCGCCAAAGAAAATGGGATAGGTAAATCCCCGGAAGGTAGAGCGAATGCATGTATTGCTCGTTTTGGTACACTTCTTCAGCCGCCTGATGGTACGATTTCACTTCGTATTTTCCGGTTTTATCGAAGCGTTTTTGCAGTAGCATTCCATCCAGCGCAAACTTGATGTAGCCCTTCGTAGCCAGCTGTAGTTTTTCAAGATCCCCTTGAAAAAAAGTGGCTACGTCTTGCTCAAAATCTTCGGTCCAGGGGGCTCCAAATTCAATTCGCTGCTTTTCGATTACGCCCGCCATATAGGGAGCCTCATCCAGAAAGGTCCGGTGAATTGCGGATAGGTTGGGGTAATTCAGTAAACTATTTTCTGACATGTTGTGACTCTCTCAATGGGACGAACCCATGTTTTCAATGAAATGGGGCCTCGAAAGCGTATCTGACAAATTGATAAAAAATGGCGCGCCGTTAAGGTTCCATTCGGACAGAATTGCCGGCGGTACGGGAAGATCATTACCGGCTTCCCATTTATGCAAGCCCAACCTTTCCGGCAGGCCGGCAACGTAGTTGTTCTTAGCGGTCGAGATGTACTCGGTAGCCAACCATTCAGCACCGTGCGCCTTGGCGGACGTGACAATGGCGTTGAAAGTCGCATCTTCGACGCCTCGATTAAAAATCCGGCAACTCATCACCCAGTTCTCAATGAAGGCAATCTTTTGATAATACCGAATGATGACCGACGCTATTATTCCGTAGTTACTGAAACGGTCATGCAATCGGACGTGCAAGAGATCGTAATCGTTCGAGTCTAAGAGACGATCCAACTCCTCTTCGCTGTAGCGCTTGGTGCGAAGATTAAACTGATTGGTTTTATTCGCGAGTTGGGTTACGCGTCGAAGCTCCGTTGGCCCCGTGGGTTCGACCGCAGCCTTCATCTCCAACGAACGCAGGTATCCCTCGTAATCGTCGGCTTTGCTTTCCAGCTCGTGCCGCGCGCGGTTTTTCGCGTAGGTATCGGCCCGTCCCAGATCCTCAGGAGTGAGCTCGTGCCACTCGAAGGCCAGGGACAAATCAAGGGCTCGCACAAAGAGAGCCGGATCCTCCGGGACGACGATCACCAGCACCTGCGGCTCAAATTGTTGGACCAGTGATCTTTCGGCCGGGCTATCATCAAAAAAAACCAGAGAATCCATTCCTAGGTTTAGCTGGCGCGCAATGGTGCGAAGATTTTTTGCTTTGTCCTCCCAGTTTGCGACGAAGACGGCAAAATCATCGAGTTTCAGCAACATGTCTTTATTCAGTTCGAAGGCGCTGCGGGCAATCTCGGGATCGTTCTTACTGCATACGGCCAAAACAACCCCTCGCTCTTTCAACGCCAAAAGGTAACGCTGAAAGGCCAGGAAGGCTTCGCCCACCGGATCGTTGGGATCCAGCCGAATGCCTTCGACACCATCGTCGCCGACGACCCCGCCCCAAAGCGTGTTGTCGAGATCCACCACCAGGCACTTGCGCACCAGGCCGCGCGCCGCCGCCATGAGCCGTGAAAACTGCGCGGCCACGAAGGGCATTTCGCGAAGGGAGAACGGTTGCTTGCTGCTAAAGTAGGCCGTTTCATCGACCCACTGCCGGCGACCGACCAGTCCACTTAGGCCTTCAAAATCTACCAACGTCACGTGCGGCGGCGCTTTTTCGCGGAGGTACTGATTCAGCGCCGCCAAAGTTTTTTGCCGCGAAAAGGGGTAACGGCTTTCCAGGTTTCCCAGCGGTCGTTCCAATGGCGGCGTCAATAGGGCCTGATAAATTCGAATTCCGGGCAGCCGTTTCCCCGCCTGCTCCCAAACCCCGAGGTAACGGGCGGCGCAACTCTTGACCCAGTCGCCGATTTCTTCGGTAGGAGCAAACATTCGGGGCCAGCCCTTGATGTCCTCACTCGCCGGCAGTATCAGCACCGCATCGGGGGCGCTCGACCAGAATGGGGAACTGAGATCGGCGCCTTCACTACTGATGCCGTCGAACCCCGATAAATAAATTTCTGGTAACAGGCCATCCGAATAAAGGGAAAGGCGGAGTGCCGCGGCGAAGTGCTGTGCCGAGAGAGTCGACAGAATGCTGACTTTGAAGGCCTGGACACCCTGCCCACTCCGACGCTCCCGAAGCGCGGGCTCCACGCGGGCGAAGTGCATAGCCTTAAGAAAAAACTCGCGGGAATCAAGGGCCAATAGCCTTCCCGGGCGCAGCAGCTGGTCGAATGCATCGACTTTGGCTTGGTCGCTCATAAAATTTTCACCAGACACTGGCCGCTACATAGGAGCCGGTCGGAGTCTTTGGAATGAAATTGCAATTTCAAATTCACCGAGCTGACCGCCTCGTGAATCGCCGCGACTTCCGCGATCAAACGAATCTCGTCGCCTACGTAGGCCGGCTGGCGAAACTCCAAGGACTGCTTCACGATCAAGACTTCGCGGCAAGGCAGGGCGGTGCCCACCAGCCGTGACAACATCGCGCCCAGCAGATTGCCGTAGGCAATGCGATCTCGGAAGCCATGCACAACCGCAAATGCCGAGTCTAGGTGAATTGGATTATCGTCGCCCGAGAGCTCGCAAAACGCCTTCATCAGCGCGGGCGAAATCGTCTCGGTGACCTCAAAGCTTTTGCCTAACTCAAATAACGCGAGGCGATTCTCCATGGCTAAATCCCCCCTTCGGTCGAGTAGTAGTAAATGTTGTGCAGCGGTAATTTGGAAACGATACGCCACCCTAGCTTCTCATACATCTTCATTGCCGGCGGGTTGTGCTTCACGCCTTGCGCCATGTAGCCCTTGTGGCCGGATGCCGAAAAGTGGGCCTTCACCTCGTCAATGAGACGCATGGCCACCAGCGGTCCGACGGTGCCGGTCGTGGTATCCGCCAGAAACGTGAGCCATTCTCCATTCGTGGCGTGGCGGCGAAACAAACGCGGGACTAGAAACTTGGATTCAAATGCCGCCCAAAAAAAGGTGGGGTGGCTAAGAAACAGGCTAAGGACTTTGAAAAGTCTCTTGCGGTAAACCGCGGTCAGGCGACTCCGTGTTTCCTCAAAATTGGTGGTCGCGGTAACGAAACCCACCATCTGGCCGCCACTGTAATAGACGTAGCCAAAAAAATGGGGGCTCTGCTTCAGCGCCGTATAAAGGGAGAGGATGTGCTCCAGGCCGAATTTTCCATTAAACGACCAAGGCAAAAGTTTGAAATGCAGTTTGGCGATATCCGGTAGGTGGTGCGAAGAAAGCGGCTCTAGCTTTATTTCTTTCAGCAGCTGATTGACCCGTTCCGTTCGAATAAAGGAACCTTTATTCATCGTTCGACTCGCCTGCGCGACTCGCGGCCCTTGCGATCCCGGCCAAAACCATCGGATGCAGGTCGTGCGCTTGCCACTCCGAGGGATAGCCCCAGCGTCCTTCGTAACTCTGCTGATCTACCGCTGCCACCGATGAGGTGCCCACGAGAACTTTGTAGAGCGTGGTGATTCCATGCGACGGTTTCTTGCCTTCGATACTCAAGAGGCAATCCAGGGTTGCGAGCTCTTCCGGTTCCGATTCCGCGGAAAGCCCGCACTCTTCGACCAGTTTACGCTTTGCGGCTTCTAGGCGCATTTCGCCGAACAAGACTCGCCCGCCTGGAAACCACCACTGGTTGGCCGCGGGTTCATTCTTTCGTTTAAGTAGCAAGATTCGGCCGGAGCGATCCATTACGACGAGATCTACGCAGGGTATCGGCATGGACTGAACGATCTCAGCGTATAACGAATCTTTGATGAACATTGGCGATCAAACTCTCACTATTTCGAGCGCCGGTAGGGGGAACACCAAATTTTGGCCCGCCAAGACGGGATTGCGTACCAAGTATTCTCGAAAATGCCATGGGAAAACTAGTAAGTAGGAGGGGGCCGAGGCCAGCACTTTGGCCTCTGATTCAATGGGAATCCAGGTACCCGGCGTGACGGCGCCGAATTTGTCCGGATTTACGTCGCCAATGCCGTCGATATCCGCGGTAGTCAGGCCGCAAAACTGAAGGATCACGTTTCCCTTGGTTGAGGCACCCAATCCGCAAACGCGCCGGCCTTCCTTGCGAGCCATCGCCAGAAACGCCAACAAAGAATTCCGACTCTCATTTATATGATCGGCAAAAACCTGATACGGCTTCAATTGAGAAAGGTTCTTAGCGGACTCTTCCTTCAGCACTCTGGCCACAACTCCTTTTTCATCGGTCCATTTCGAGTCCTTTAGTGCCGCCACGACGGAGAAACTTCCTCCGTTGATGTCGTTAAATTCGACGTCAACGATCTTCAAACCGGCTCTTTCCGCAATCCATACGATTTGGCTTAGGCCGTAGTACTCAAGATGCTCATGGCAGATTGTGTCGTAGGCCCCTCGTTCAAGCATTAACGGCATGTAGCTTTGTTCAAAAACCCAAATGCCATCGGGAGCAAGCGTGTCGGCAATCCCTTTAGCAAAGGCGATAGGATTCTCAAGATCGTAAAACATGGAAAAGGAGGTGACGACCTTCGCCTTTCGATCGGGAGAGGCCGCCGCTAAAACGTCGGCCGAAAAGAAATCCACAATAAGCTCAACGTGAGGGCGATAGTAGCGGCGGAATTTATTTCCGGTAGGATCGACGCCGATCAATTTTAGGTCCGGCTTGAAGGCGTTCAGCGTAGTGCCGTCATTGCTGCCTATATCGACTACCAAATCGCCCGCTTGTAGCGCAGCTATTTCGGTGATGTGAGCCACTTTGCTTTCGAGGTGGCGCACCATGCTCGGATTTAACCCCGAGCGGTATCCATAGTTCTCGCCGTACATTTCGCGTAAATCATAGCTGTGCTCCAACTGGAGTAAGCCACATACGTCACCATCGCCGTGGCATTTAACCAAACGAAGAGGTCCGCGGGTAATCTGGTCGTCCTTAGTTTTTGGAAAAATTCCTGTAAGGAACTGATGCCCAAGATCGACAATCGGAACCAGGTTTTGGTTGCTACAGACGCGGCATTTTTCTGTTTTTGAGAACGCATTCATTCGGGCATTAACCATTGGGTTGATCGGCCAAACCAGGAAACTAAAAAGGCCTTCTTCGTGCTGATAGTATTGCCAAAAGCAACTTTTTGTACACCTTTCATGGCAAATCCTTGCTTACCTGAAAGAATTTTGTTCCACAACAAATTGGTTCTAAAGACTAGGGCGGCGGGCCAGACGCCTTAGCCTTAAGCTCACGAGGTTGTTGACGGCGCCGCGCCGCACCAGATTTAGTCAATTAGTTCAAACACCTACGCTGAAGGCAGGGGCGACCGAAAAAGGGGCAATGCGGCCCGCGAACGTGCTGGTTTTCGAGTGAATAATTTTATTGCCATCCCCCGGCTAGCGGTCAAATAAGCTGATATGCACATCGCTGGTGACCGTTCGGGAGAGCTTCAATGAATCCCATCCCTATTCTTGATCTAAATCCCGAAATTGAAGCTCACCTGAGCGAGTTTACGGAGGCCTTTCAGCGCGTCTTGAAAACCACCCACTTCATTATGGGGCCTGAAGTAAAGGCGTTCGAAGTCGAAATAGCGGATTACCTAGGCGTGAAACACGCAATTGGTTTGAACTCCGGCACCGATGCTCTGATCATTGGGTTACGGGCGCTGGGCATCGGCACGGGCGACGAGGTGATTTGTCCGTCCTTTACCTTTTTTGCCACCGCTGAGGCGGTGAGTGCGGTCGGGGCAACCCCGGTATTCTTGGACATTGATCGCGTCACATTTAACATCGACCCGGCGCTAATCGAAGCCAAGGTCACCGATAGAACCAAAGCTTTGATTCCGGTGCATCTTTTTGGCCACGCCGCCGACATGGATCCGATTCTGGCGTTGGCAGAACGCAAAGGTTTGAGGGTGATGGAAGATGCGGCGCAGGCGATGGGCGGCGAGTACCACGGAAAAAAGGTGGGAACCATGGGCGACGTGGGAACCTACTCTTTCTATCCCTCCAAAAATTTGGGTGGTTTCGGTGACGGTGGCCTGGTCGTGACCAACGACGATAAACTTGCCGAGAGTTGCCGCATGTTGCGCGCCCATGGTTCGAAGAAAAAATATTTTAACGAAGTGATTGGCTACAACTCGCGCTTAGATGAAGTGCAGGCAGCCTGTTTGCGGGTCAAGTTACGGTATCTTGAAAAATCGAACGAAGGCCGTCGCCAGGTGGCCCGCCGGTATACGGAGGCGTTCAAAGGCTTCAGTCCGGTGGTGGTACCGACTGAAGTGGCACCCGCCAAACACGTCTTTCACCAATACACGATCGGCGTGAAGGGCGGAAAACGGGATAAGCTGCAGGCCGAGCTTGAAGCCCAGGGAATTTCGACAATGATCTATTATCCGGTGCCTCTGCATCGCTTGCCGGTTTACGCGGGGATGAAAGTCACGCTGCCCGAAACGGAGCATGCGTCGACCGAAGTAATCTCATTACCGATTTGGCCCGAAATGGATGTGCAGACGCAGCTTCGCGTGGTGGACGCGGTGAAGAAAGCGCTGTCGTAAAGTGATTGTTAGGACTTGGCCCTTGGCGCTTCTCAACTAGATCCCCTCTTCGCCTCCTCCGCGAGTGGCCGAGCTGGTAATTTGTCGCAGGGTCGTCCGGGACTATGCGTAATGCTTGTCGATGAGTGCGCAGATCACGTGGCCCGCGAAGATGTGCATCTCTTGGATTCGGGCAGTGTCATTCGAGGGCACCACGAATGGGAGATCGCACTCGGCCTTAAGCTTACCGCCTTCGTTTCCTAGAAATCCAACCACGTAACCACCTATTCGCTTTGCTTCGGCTACCGCGCGCAAAACGTTGGGGCTATTTCCTGAGGTGGAAAATACAACCAAAATGTCCTTGTTGCTCATTAGTCCGCCAACCTGGCGGGAAAAGATTTGATCAAATCCGTAATCATTGCCGATGCAAGTCAAGATCGAGGTATCGGTGGTGAGGGCAATGGCGGGCAATGGTCCGCGCTCGGCCTTAAAGCGGCCAATTAGCTCCGCCGCCAAATGCTGGGCATCCGCTGCGCTGCCCCCGTTACCGCACCACAAAGTTTTTCCGCCGTTTTGCAGGCAGCCGATGATTCGTTCCGCGATTTCCGCAATCTGCGTGGAATGGCTCTCGGCCAAAGTCTTGGCCAAAGCAAGGTGGGCGGTAAAAGCGTTCTGGATAAGTTCTGAATGTGAGCTCATTTCGAGTGAAGATGACATGCGTTTGGTCTCTCTGCAATCTTAGTTTATTGGCTGCAAAGCCTTTGCCGGCAACGTTCTCAAGCCTTCTTTAAAGTGTAAGTATGAGTGTGCCCGCCGCTATCGGCACCTGTGACCGTAACCGTGCCACCGGCGACGATTGAAGCGATTTGGAGAGCGCTGACGGTAACCAGGTGAGTGTGTCGAGAATTGCTATCCGCCTTGCTCAGCGCCGCACCGGCCGCAAGCTCGGCCGCGGTAAGGGTAAAAGAGTGCGAGTGGCCTGAGTCAGTGGATGAGGTGATCGTTAGATCGCCGGTGGCGGCGGCTATCGCGGCGGCTTTGCCGCAGCTCACCAAAAAGCGCAAAGCCGACAGGCCCGCCGCAGTTTTTGCCGCTCTACCCAAGAATTCGCGTCGGTTCATGGTGACCCCCCAAGTTGGAAAAATTGTATCATGGCCCAGTCTTTTTCGCGGAACGGGTATAATTGCCAGATGTGCGGCATAGCAGGCTTTTTCTCCCCTCCCGACGGCGTCAACGCCTTTCCTAATTCTGAGCGCGAGGCCATCGCCATGAAAATGGGCGAAGCCTTGGCCCACCGCGGGCCCGATGACTTTTTGGTGTGGCAAGAGCCTAAGGCAGGAGTCGCCTTTTCTTTTCGAAGGTTGGCAATCTTGGACCTATCGACAAACGGTCGGCAGCCCATGGACTCAAGCCGCGGTCGCTACACGTTGGAGTTGAACGGCGAAATCTACAACTACCTGGAGCTCAAGAAAGAACTCGAAACTTCCGGAAAATTCTCATCCGCCTTTCGCGGCCACTCCGACACCGAAGTGCTGCTTGCGGGCTTTGAAGTGTGGGGTATCGAAGCGACGTTGAAAAAGGCCAACGGCATGTTCGCGCTGGCCGTTTGGGATAGAGAGACCCAACAACTGCTCTTAGCGCGCGATCGCATGGGCGAAAAGCCGCTTTACTACGGCGTGGTCGACGGAAAGTTTCTTTTTGCTTCCGAGCTGAAGGCGCTCTTCGCGACGCCTGGTTTTCGCGGCACGTTGGACTACGAAGCGCTCGCCTTACTTTTTCGCTACGGGTATATCCCCACCCCCTATTCGGTCTTCCGTGAAATTAAGAAACTCACGCCGGGCCGCTGGTTACGTATCGATCGTCAGTTTCAAATAAAAGAAGGCGAATTTTGGTCGCTGGCCCAGGCCGCGGCGCACGGTTTATCGAACCCTTTTGCGGGGACGATGCGTGACGCGGAGGCTACCTTTGAAACGCTGCTTAGTGATTCAATTCAAAAGCGCCGTCTTTCGGACGTTCCTCTGGGGGCGTTCTTATCGGGAGGCATCGACTCATCACTCATCGTGGCGTTGATGCAAAAGCAGAGCACTTCACCCGTGAAAACGTTTACGATTGGTTTCGAAGAGGCCGAGTACGATGAGTCTACCTATGCCGCGGCCGTGGCGGCGCATTTAAGAACCGATCACCACGCGCAAAAGCTCAACGCCCGCGAAACTTTGGATTTAATTCCTACGCTGTCGCAAGTCTTTGATGAGCCATTGGGGGACGCTTCGCAAATTCCCACCCATTTGGTGAGTCGGTGTGCGCGGCAGTCGGTGACGGTAGCGCTTTCGGGAGATGGCGGCGATGAACTCTTTGCCGGTTACCCGCGCTATGCCTGGGGAGAAAAGGTTTCGGACTTTACCTCGCTCATTCCCGCCCCACTCCGCAGTTTGATGGGGCAGGGGCTGGACGCGATTCCCTCGCGCTTTTGGAAAACCGCGTTGGATACGACAAAAGAGCTGTTTCCCAGCATCACCACCGGCAACAACCCGGAAGAAAAAATTCGCAAATTGTCCGAGCTGATTAAAGAGACCAACCCCCGTGAAGTTTACCGAACACTGGTCACCCAGTGGCCGTCGCCCCGCGACGTGATTGGAAAGACCGAAGTGTGGCCCGGCGGTCGCGCCGCCGAAATCCCCCCCCAGGCCAAGCACCTGATCGATCAAATGATGTACTGGGATCAAGCCACTTACCTGTGTGACGACGTGCTGACCAAAGTGGACCGGGCCAGCATGGCGGTGGGGTTAGAAGTGCGGGTGCCCTTGTTGGACCACCGGGTGGTGGAACTGGCGTGGTCTTTTCCCAAAGAGTGGAAATTGCACGGTGGCGTTACCAAGTATTTGATGCGGCAAGTGCTCGACAAACACGTGCCGCGCGCCCTCATCGAGCGCCCCAAAAAGGGTTTTTCGCTACCCGTGGAGCACTGGTTGAGAGGCGAGCTTAAAGACTGGGCCGAAGACCTGCTGCGCGAAGATCGACTAGAGGGCGAGGCCCTTCTGAGTGCGGCCGTGGTTCGCAAAGCCTGGTGCGATCACCGTGATGGTCTGGCTAACCACCAGCATGCACTGTGGACCGTACTCATGTTTCAGTCTTGGGTTACGCAATACCGCCAATTTATTAAAATGTAGGGGAACCGATGACCGCAATCTTAAGGCCCTGGCGAAGACTCTGGGCATGGTTTCTGTGGACCTTTTTAGAAAATCATCCCCGCTTACGCAATTGGTTTTTAATGTTACGTGGGCAGCGCTATCCAATTTTTTTGGAGTATCGCTTCGAGTCGCAAGCACGTTACGGTTATGGTAAGCCGCCGCACTCGGGATTGACCACAATTTTGCGCCGCCATCATTACGAATACGAAAAGCAGATTGCTCTTTTGGTGGACCTGGCCGCTGAATTAAAAGCGATTCCGCATGTCTCTGCGGCGAATCGTCCCGATTTGCCTGCTTGGCAAAACCCGATGCTGCCGCCGCTGGACGCCATTTCGCTACTTTCAATCGTGAAACAGCAAAAACCGAAGCGTTACTTTGAAGTGGGTTCGGGAAATTCCACCAAGTTCGTGCATTGGGCAATCAAGCGGTGGTCGCTGGAGACTAAAATCACTTCGATTGACCCTGAGCCGCGCGCCGAGATCGACGCCTTGGCCGATCGTTGTCTACGGCAACCGCTGGAGTCGGTGGACCTAACAATCTTCGATGAGCTGGAAGCGGGCGACGTGCTCTTTATCGATAACTCCCACCGCTCGTTTATGAATTCAGACGTAACGGTTTCATTTTTAGACGTGCTTCCCCGTTTAAAGCCGGGCATCGCCGTTGGTTTTCACGACATCAATATTCCGTGGGACTACCCTAATGAGGTTGCCGAGCGTTATTACTCTGAGCAGTACCTGCTCTCCGCCTTTTTGCTGGGCGGCGGCGGAAACACGCGGGTGATTGCGCCGATGTTCTATTTTGGCGTTGAGGAATCTCTGGCGCGAAAACTAACCCCCCTGTGGTCGGCCTTAGGCTTACCTAGCACCAGCCGTGGATCGGCGTTCTGGCTGCTCACTACGGCTTCCCTCACGCAACCGTGATTCTTTATGACGGCGAGTGTTTCGCTCCATGCAGCGCGTGGTGGTGACGGTGACAAAGAAACGCTAGATTCTCGAGTTGGTTAAGCCCGCCCTGTGCCACCGCAATACGATGATGCAAATCCAGCCATTTTTTCTGGTCACAACGCCGGTTGTCTTGGGAAACGTAAGAACACTGCGCTCCTTGCCGGCGCACTACCGCGTGACGAACGGCGGCGGGGATTGGCAGCCGTTGCGGTTTCCTTAGCATTGCTCCAATAACGGCGGCTGGAGTCCGAACGTTGATTGAGGCGTTAGCCCTCAGCAAATCCTGTGTTTCGGGTTTTCCTGGAGAAACTCTTCTTGCCCGCTTGGCCTTAGCCTCAGGGTCATGCCGCTCTCTAGTCTCTTTCGCGGCCCACGCAATTACATCGGCCAACGTTGCCGGGCGTCTTAGCTTGGAAGAGAGCAGGTCTTTGAGCACGGTGAGATTACCATCCGTTACGTCATCGATAGCTACCCGAAGCTCCGATACGTTTTTGGCTACGGGTCTTATCCGATCTCGAGGGTGAGCCTGCGGGTTCACTTCGCTCACCGCCTTTTCAAGCTCACTCTGTTTCAACTCCTTAGCCTTGGTAATCCACTCAGCCTGGTTTGCCGCATTGAGAATAGGGGCGATGCGGCGAGCCGAAGAGAGAGATAGTTCACCCTGAACAATGGCTGCCTTGAGTTCCGGCACATGCATCGAAACCTCGGCCACTTTCTTAAAATAGTAAGACTGTTCTTTACTCATGCCCAATGCGCGAAGGCAGTAATCAAACACGCCTGAGTGATTTAACTCCGCAAAGACCCGCGCTCGACTCATCTCCATAAGGGTTGAGAGCACAAGCCCCTCGGTGTGAAGAAGAGTTTTTGCCAGTTGTTTCGCTTTTGCATCTAGGATTTGAGCGGTGGTCGTCATGAACAAATTAGTACCATGAGTTTTTTGTGAGCCTTTTTCTCGTCCACGTTCCGCGGTGAGTGATTGGCTATCCGTAGCCCTAACCGCGCCTCGAAGAGTAATCAATCCGTGCCCTGGAGGGGGCTTTAACGTCTGCGCGGGTGGTTAAAACCGCCACGTCTCGGAGCAGAGTTCGGCATTCAATTTTGTAGAAAAAGGGCGTCAAATAGTATCTTGTGGAAATGGCGATGTGTGGGGAGCGTGGAGGTTTTCTTAGCGTTTCACTTAAGGGAAGGCTCTAGCTTTTCACCCTGGTGCTGCCGAGTTGTGCTGTACCGTGGAGGCGAAACTTATTGTGCCACGACCCCTTTCACTGGGTTCCCCTCCCTTGTCTTATAGTCATCGTCGGAGGTTCTTTTTTGCGCGAGGCTTCGAGTCGAGTGGGTTGTTTCCTATGGAAATTTCCTGGCTTTGAAATGCCTCTGAATTTTTTTTATCTCCTTTTTCCGGAAAGAAAAGTTTAAAAAAAACTCCGAAAACGGGTGGAACGCTTTTAATTTAGTTCGCTTGGCTAGCCCCCGCTAAATAGCACTAGCCCCGAAGTGAGGTTGTAGCGATTAAGACAAAAAGGTAAAGCGGGTGAAGGCACGACTTGAAACACCGCCAACGCCCGGCCTTGCACTGCCCGCCTGAATCACGCCCGGGTGCAAGCGCCGCCCCACCCCCTCGAGCAGCGTGAGAGCAAAGACGCCACGCCCCCCCTTCCACTAATCATCATAGAGAGTCGCAGCCGTAGGCTGACGCCAACTGGAATACGGCCAGAGAGCTGCAAAGTGCTCAGCTTTAAGGCGTATTCTGACCGCGGGTGAAGCCTGCCGGTTTATTTTAAGTGTTCGATTTTACTAACCAAAACCAGGTTTTTTCAAAACCGGGGCTGGTCCTTCCTTTGCAATTTGAGTGAGTTGTATGTTGGCCAAACGCTATCTCACCATTGCCATTGCCGGAATTCTGCTCCTCGGTATGAAAGCCTGGGCCGAACCTATGCCGTTGCAAGGCGATAATTTACTGGATGACTTGGCTCCGAAGTTTCGCCCAAATCTCGAAAGATTTCAGACCGGGATGAGCGATCCCGCCCTGGTGAAAAATTACTCCTTGGAAGCCATGCTGCTGCGTCGCGCGATGCTGGTGCTCCAAAATACCGCCGAAGAAACCAGCGACGTGAAAGCGCTTAAAGATTTCCCCGAAGTGGAAAAACTACTGCGAGACTTAATCGCTAAAGAGCCAAAGTTAGAAAAACTCAAAAACAAAAAGGCGCTGACGGTTGGTGAACTTTCGCAGGTTGAAAGACTTTTACTCGAGACTAAAGACGCTCCCGAATTAGAGTTGATGGGTAAGTTGGCGGTGGTCGTAGATGTGGAAACCGAAAAAACGCTAGAACCCAAACTCACCACCGAACAGATCTTGAGTAAATTGGCTCGTCGCAAATTAGCGGTTCTCCCGCGCGAGGCTTTAGTTTTGGCCGGCGAAGGTACCCCGTTGACTAGAAAAATTAACGAAGCATTAAAAGGTCAATTTAAAGAAAAGAATATCGATCGCCTACCCACCTTCGCTGACTTGTCTAAAGCCTTGAAGAAAAAGAAATTGGTGCTGACCCCGGCCGGACTGTTGGAGTTAAATGCGAGCCTTGCCCCAACGGTGGTGCAACAAGACGGCGGTATTTCAGCTAACGAAACGTTGCGGCAGTTGTACCGCGGTTTTGCTAAAAATTTGAACCCGGTCGATCGCGGTGGTCTCAAAACGGTGGAAGATTTTTTCAATCGTTTTGAGGCAAAAATTCCCCAGCGCCCGTTTGACCGTAACGAAGGCGTCGCCCCACTGAAGCGATTAATGCCTTTTGCCAACCTCGGATCGGCCCCCGGTAACGGTGGCCGTGGCGGTAGCGGTGGAAACGCTGGCCTGCTGCAAGGCAACCAAGTCGATCGAGGATCGTCCTTTCCCTTTAGCAATGCGATTGATGCGTTTAGCCCGCAGGCTCTCAACGCGGAGGAAAGGCAATGCCTTGAGAATTCGGTACAGAATGCTGAGTTGATTTTGAGTTTCACCAGTAAACCGGGCAGCCAAACGCATTGCTCAAGCACCGCCGTTTCTGAAAATCCGATCGAGAGTCGGAGTAACCCCAAACACTCAAAACAAAAAGGGCTCGAAGACAAATGTGAAGTGGACTACTTGACCGCCAAACATTGTATTGAACCGGGCGATCTTGAGAGCTTATCTATTCGCGGAGTGAATGAGCCCATTTCTCACGCCCAGATTTTGGTCGCAAATTACAACCCCTCGGTCACCGGTGGGGATGACGTCGCGGTAATTCGGACGGTAATGAGCTGTGAGAGTGCCGCCAACGTTCGGTACATTAAACCGGCCACGAATCCCGAGGCCACCGACGCATTAATTAACCACGCCGCAGTAATGATTGCTCGAAACCGAAATGTTAATGTTCAAAGTGGTCAGCCCAATTTTCTATTTGCCCGTGGCTACCTGCCTACGAATCAAGGGGAGTTTGGAGGCTTTTCACTGACGAGCCAAGGAAACGCCGGCCAAAGAGTCATTCAAGGCGATTCGGGCGGCCCGCAAGTGGCCTGCATCGGAAATGAACCAAAGGTGATTGGCGCCACTTCGACTATTTTGGTCACCAACCCCGGACAGCACGGCGGTAATTTGGGTCGGGCGGCCTCGTTAGGTTCTTTGGACTGGTTAGGCGGAGTCTTGCGCGGCGCAAGCGGCACCCCAACAGAATCTGTGGCGCGATCCTTTGGGCAAAAAAAAGGGGCGGACAAAATTGCCCACCCCACGATCTGATTCACACTACAGAATTTAATTATACGTAGGGCGCTTCTGCACTATTTCGTCAAAGGCTTGGGCCGGTAATGCGCCGTGCACCACCACGCCGTTCATTAAGAATCCGGGCGTGCCGCGAATGCCCAGCTCTCCCGCCTCTTTCATGTCGGCTTCAATAATCTTTTTAATGCCGTCAGATTCCATGTCTTTCTTCATCTGCGCCATATTAGCTCCGGCTTTTTTGGCCGCGTCGTCTAAGAACTTTTCGCCTTCCGACATTCGCTGCTGATTTTTGAACAACAGATCATGATATTCCCAAGCCTTTTTTGCGCTCTGTTTGGCGATGGCTTCAAAGCGTTTTGCGGCGGGCATCGCCAGAGGATGGAAATCCAGAGGCAGATGCTTGAACACCACCTGCAGCTTTTGGCCAAACTTATTCGTTAGCTCTTCCACGGTGGCGGCGCCACGCTGGCAATAAGGGCATTGAAAGTCAGAGTAAACCACCAACACCATTGGGGCGGCTTTATCGCCACGCAGCGGACGGTTTTCTATCGATACTTTCTTCGGATTCTTGTACTGCTCTTCCATCTCCTTTTTCTTGTCTTCTTCTTGCTTTGCCTGAGCCTGACGGCGAGCTTCGAAAGCCGCCTTCTGAATAGCTTCGCCGAACTTGCCCGGATTTTTATCCATGGCTTCGGTGATGATCTCGGGATTGTCCGTAATTAATTTTTTCATCTGGCTAACGGATGGGGTGCAGGCCGCCACCAATAGCGTGGATGCAGCAAGGGCAAAAACTTTAAAATTCGACATTCTAAGGTGCCTCCAATGGGATTTTTTATGCACCTGAATTTTAAGGCAAGGCGAAAGAGGCGGCAAGGATTGCGTTAATTTGCCGGGATTCACCGGGAATCTCGGGGGATACCTCTTCGCCTTCTCCGCGGTAGTCCGTAGCATATCGGGCGGCCGAGGGTCGTCCGGATTCGCAAGGGCGTTTCAAGAATTACAGCACGATTAGTAGCCGGCGATTTCAGCAATGTTTGCTCGGAGTTGCTCAAGCGGGGGCAAAGCCCGGCGAATTTATGGCCAACGCCGCCCGGCCATCAGCCATTAAGCAGAAGCCGACTTGCGGATCCGGACGACGCTGGCACGTATAAGAACTCGCGGACATTGCGGAGGAGGCGAAGAGGCTACCGGCGCCGATAAGGTGGCCTAAGGTTGCTTCAGCCTTCGGCTTCGGTAAATTGGAAAAGGTGGTCGCCCTGGAGTTACGAAACTCCGATGCGTTGTTTGTAGTTGCGAGACAACAAACAAGCAAAGGAGACCACCCATGTA
>JAYSWN010000190.1:0-19588 GCA_043718025.1 Pseudomonadota bacterium | reverse complement strand
CTAGGCCAAACAGTGATCTACCGAGTTAGCGTAGCTGGCCAAGATCAGCTCTCGCATTCGTGCTTGGTCCCAGTCACCCGGGGGAAGTTCCGCCATTTGGCTTATAAGACGGGCTTCGAACGCTGTTTTTTCTGCGGGCGTGTAATTAATCTTTCCCTCATCGGTTTTCTTGAGCAGGTCGCGTGCAATGAAGTGGCTGGGCCACAACCGGTAACCCTTCGCAATTCGCCGGTCGATCTCTTGCGCCAAAATATCGATCGCTTGCGGCCGCATCTGCCCTTCCATTTTCTTAAAGGTCTCTTCTCCGATACGTTGGCAAAGTTGCAGGTGAACCCGCCCCTTCTGCCCTTGAATTCCACGTCCCGCGTTTTTAATGTCCTCGCCCGGCTGCTTTGAGTAAGAGCCATTTTTCTCGGTCCAGTAGGCTTCCCAAGCCTTCCAGGCATCGAGCGGATCGAGCTCGTAAGAGATGGCCATGGGTACCATTTTCAAGGCGCGAAACGATTGGACCACGTCGTGCCGATCGGAAAGCGCCAGCATCTTCAACACGCCGGAGTTCGTTTTATCGATACCGTCTTTGCTTCGGCCTTCGCGCTGGGCAAGCCAAACGGAATCAGCCCCTTGCACCACAACGTTTCTCAGGTACGACGATAAAACTTTTGACCACCGCAATAACTCACGCTGAGTGAGCTTTCGTTTCACGGTAACGCCCTTATTTACCCGGATGAGATCAGTCAAAAATCCGGGCACGAGTAGGTTGTCGCCGAGGCAAATTTGGGGCGTGCGCCTTTTTTGCATCCGGCCCGCCCAAGCAAATAAGGAGGGGTCGCAAATGATGTCGCGGTGATTCGAAATAAAAAGATAAGTCTCGTTATTATCGAGTTCGTTCCAGCCTGCCGAAGTGAACTCGTGAATGCTTCTTTTCACAACGGTCTTTACCGCAACAAAAGTTATCTTTTCCTGATACTCATCGACGGAGGCCAGGTTAGTAACGAATTGGATGAAAGCGGGCAGATCGACTTTAGGGAATGTGTCTTTCACAAAAGGCACGAGGGCTGGACTGGCCATCAGCCGCTTGATGGCCGCAAAATAATTTTCGTCAAAAAACGGCGCAATGGCGGCCGTGTCTTCCGATGCCTGGGATAACTGGTAGGAAAGGCTGCTCATTCAAACTCGATGACTACGCACCCTCGGTTAGCCAGGGGAAGATAGTGATACAACTCGTGTTTCTTGGCCAATTCCAAGAATCGCTCCCGGATAAGGCCGTGCCCGGTAATAAAGCAGACTACCTCAAGCACATCCTTGAGTCTTGAGTTATTGAGGTGGTCAAAGAAGACGCTTTCAGCTTCGTCCACCTTTTTGCCATGTAAGTCGAGTTCTAACACCGGTCTTTCGCTCCAGATTTCTTTGCAGAGTGACTTGTTGGTATTCTCCACGGAACGGCACGGCGGGTAAAGTTAACGTCTTGGTCATAAAGCCTTCGGCATTAAGGGTGACCACCTGATCCGATGGTATGGTCGTTCGATGTACCACGCCCGGGTAATTTAACGTTCGACTGGCCGAGCTGACGGCCACGCTGACTTCGGGCACTAAGTTGCCTTGGGGGTCGCTCACTTGAAGGTGCAAACCGTTGAGCCCCCCTTCGAGGTAATTCAATAACGAGTTCCGGTTTTCGGCCCAGAAATTGGGCAGTTGGGTCGCCGAGGGCCATTTCACATCCGAGATTTCAAGCGTGGTGTGGATTGAGTCTCTGAAGTAGATCGACCAGTCCTGCATTCCACCCAAAACTTGATACCACTCGAAACCGTAGGTGATTCCATTGGTGAAGCTGCCAAAGTTAACTTTCAGCATCGGTAGGTTAGTCCGCGCATACTCTCTGGCCAAATGCCCTACCACGGCATCGTCCCCAAACTTCGAGGCGCCGCTATTGCCCTTGTGATCCCAGGGAAGGTTTACGCACAATGAACCGCCATGAAAATTCATGGCGATGGGGAAATAGTGATTTCTATGCAGTTCCATTAAGGCTTTGGTTTCGGGAGCGCGGCCCGCCGTCGAAAAGGCATCTTCATTCATTTCAGGAAAGTCGCGATTCAGATCTACGCCTTTTGCGTTCCAACGCTGTCGAAGTTCGGTGCCATCAGGGTTGATCGACGGGATGAGAAAAATTTCTGAGTTATCCATAAGCGAAGTCAGGCGGCTGTCTTTGCCATACCCGCTGAGGAGTTCGCGAGCTAGGTAGACCAGCATCTCTTTACCGGTGACTTCGTCGCCGTGCATTGAAGAGGCGTAAAGCAATTTTGGCTTGGCGGGATCGGCGAGTTTCTGGCTGGTAAGGCGAAGGAGCCACATGTCGCGCCCTTCAACCGTTTTGCCGATCGATTCTAGTTTCGACAGGGTGGGATAAGTTTTTGCCAGCGTTTGTAGCTCTTCGGTCAGCGTGTTGTAGGTATGAAAAGCCTCGTAGATTTTGGTGTCAGTCGCAGGCTCATTGATTCGGGCGAGTGTATCGGCGTTATGTTGATGGGTTGCCCATTCCCAGGCATCGAGCAATACCACGTCGGCACTACGCAGTCGGCTCATTGCGTCTTTAGTCAGGTAACCAAAGGCGTACCGCTCGCTCTGGTTGTGATCGCGAATAAATCCAGTGTCTTTCACAAACCGCGCATCCACCAGTGACGCGGGAAGGCGAATGTATTCATATTGCGGTACCCGGTCGCGCTCAGGTGTGGCGAAGGCAAGCCAGGGCATTAAGAAGGAAATAAGAATTCGCATTTTGGTTCCCCCAGGTGAATGATCAACTTTAATGGTATCGCGTTTGTCTTGCCCACGTACGAATCACCACACCTTCTGTTCGCAAGCGTTAAACCATGTTAGTTTCTCTTTTTTCGAAGACCAATCTGATGTGGGAGTGAGTGAATGGCAGCGTACCTAAGTATTGATACCGAAGCCACGGGGCTGGCCGAGGGTAATTTTCTTATTCAGTTGGCCTTGGTTCCCGTTGATGCGAAGGGCAAAAGAGTTTACGAAGAGCTGGGAAAAGAAACCTTGGTTCGGTGCCCCAGTTTCGAAGAGCTCGAGCCAAAGCTAGACTCTTGGAATAAAGAGCACAATACGGGTCTCATCAAACAGGCGCACGAGAAGGGGATACCTCAAGACGCGGTGAAGAGTTTCATCACCACCTACTTAAAGCTGCCTCAAATCACCGAAATTTTTAAACGAGACCGTCCCATTCTGCTGGGGAAATCGCTAAGTGCGTTGGATATTCCCCTGCTCAAACGCTACATGGGTTGGGCACTGTACGACCAAACTTTTCATCACCACACCTTAGATGTCACTTGTGTGGCGAGGGGATTGTGTGATGCGGGCCTTTTGCCCGATGGCTGTTCGTCTTCCTCTAAACTTATTAAGCACTTTGGCATTCGCGATAACGTGAAACATACGGCCTTGAGCGACGCCTTGGACATGGCCCACATTTACCTTCGGCTATTAGATCTAACCGCGCCAAAAAAAGCATGACCACTTTGAACCTAACCAAAATCTACGAGCTTCAGCGGCAATTCTCCAAAGAGCGTGATTGGGATCAGTTTCACACCCCAAAGAACTTGGCGATGGCGTTAAGCGTCGAGGCATCAGAGCTTGCCGAAATTTTTCAATGGCTCACCGAGGCGCAGTCCAACGCCATTATGTCCGATGGCAAACAGGCGAAAAAAATACGGGATGAGGTTTCCGATGTACTCTACTATTTGCTTCGCCTCAGCGACCGGCTCGGAATTGACGTGGAAACCGCCTTCTTCGAAAAAATGGAACAGAATAAGGCTAAGTACCCGGTAGAAAAGGCCCGGGGCAGCATGGCAAAATACGACTCGCTTTAGCCGCCACCGGCTCGTGTTATTCTTAGCGGGTGAAACTAACCCTCTCCCTGTTCCTTTTCACCTTACTGGTACGCCTCGCTAGCGCCGAGCCGCCGGTGATATCCATCGGCGTGCTAGAAGAACTGCGCGAGCGTGACGCTAATACGCGCGTTTTCGTAGGTACCAAAAACTACAAAGTTCATTTGCGGGTCATGTTTCGCAAACACATTCTGACGTGGGAATCTTACCCCCGGCTACGAGACTTAAGTGAAGCGCCGTCGGTATTTCCAGCCCGCGGTATTTGGAGCGCCTGTTACCAAGGCAAGAGAATGGCCTCTTTTGAAAGCATAAATGCACCAGGAATTAGCGTGGCGAGCCTGATCGGCTCACAAGTGATTCCCCCCCAAGTAAAAATCCCCACCACTGACCTCGAAGGAAATAAATTCGCGGGTTGGCGCGAAGAAAAGAGCGAAGTTAGGCCGCTTGTTTCCACCACCAGCGGGCGCTGCGATGATTTAGACTACTGGCGCAAAGACGAACCGAATGGCCAGAAACGTGAGCCACTTATCGCTAAACTACGAGAAGAGTTGGCTAAGACTACCTGGATTGAACGCCCCGAAAATGAAATGGGAACGGCAAATGGCGGCGGCGCTAAGAACTATAGGTTTAAAGACGCGCAAGTGACTTGGGGTGACTTTGCCTCCTCACGACGCAACCATTCCAGAATCGCCACGCTAAAGGTAAAAGATCTCAACGGTCAGAATCACGACGAAGTTTTTTTCGTCACCGAGAAAGGCGAGGTGAGTTACCTTGGATCCTCGCTCTATTTCTTAGACGCCGGCGATTTTGATAATTCTGCGAACTCCACCATTGTCCTTCGCATGCAGGCTCAGCTTCGCGACGGCTACGTGCTTCTGGATCACACCGGAAAACGGGTGGCTGATTTTTACTGGGGCTACCAATAACCCATATTGTGACGAATGCTCGCGACTACGTTAGTATTTGCTAACCTAATCTTGATAAGGAGCAAATCATGGCCAGAGTCGCGATGTTGTTTCTGCTTTCTTTCGCGCTGAATCTAAGTGCGAAATCTTTAACCGTTAACGAAATACGAGGCGCCACGTGGACTGCGGGAGAAAGCTGGGTTACTGAACTCGACGGTGCCGAGCGCAAAAAGCTACTCGGCGCCACCTTACCCCCTGGTTTTGGTGACTCCTTTTTTAATCGCGATGAAGCGGCGCCCGACCCCAAGTCCCGCACGGCGCTCGATTGGCGTAATTACGCCGGAACCAATTTCGTATCGCCCGTGCTCAACCAAGGTCGCTGTGGCAGCTGCGTGGCCTTTGCCGTCATTGGTGCGTTAGAAACGCAAATGAATATTGCGCGGCATACCCCCGGCTCACCCTGGGCCTACTCTTCTCAGCACCTTTTTACTTGCGGGGGAGGCACCTGCGAGCAGGGCTGGCGACCTGGAGATGCGCTCACGTTTCTACAATCGAAAGGAGTGCCCGACGAAGCTTGTTTTCCGTACCTGTCGGGGGCCAAGGGTGAAAACATGGCGTGCGCTCATTCCTGCGCTGATTCCGAGAAACGTACTTTGAAGATTGCCGATTACACGACGCCCACTTGGTTATTTGGGTCCAAAGACGCCGTAAAGAACGCTCTTCAACGCGGGCCGGTGGTCACGACGATGATGGTTTACGACGACTTCTTTTTCTACAAATCAGGAATTTATACGCACACGACTGGCGACATGGCCGGTGGCCACGCCGTGATGATCGTGGGCTTTAGCGACGCAGAAAGAGTTTGGATCATTCGTAATAGCTGGGGCGAAGATTGGGGCGACAAAGGGTACGCCAAGGTTAGCTGGGACGACACTTCGGGAATCGGCACTCAGACCTGGGGAATTAATGTCGGGATGATGGAAGGTTTTGTCACGCTGGGCAATTTGCGTGACCGGGAAGTGCTAGCCGGTAACTTCGTGATCAAAACCGAAACTAACCTGCCCGGAAATCCGGGGGTCGATGTGTTAATTCAAAAACAGGGTGGCGGATTTTTCTTTCCGATCCCGCTGGGCAATCGCAGTTTTGTGTTTGAAACCTCAAAATATGAAGACGGAGTTTACACCGTAGTGGCATCGGCAATGGTTCAAGGCAAGACCATTACGAGTCAGCCGCGCACCATCTCGATCTTGAATGGCACCCCAAAGACGGCCGATCTTAAATTTACCAACTTGAAAGAAGGGCAGGAGCTTAAAAAAGCGGTGGTGCTTGAGTTTGATGCGGTCTCTTCACCGGTTCCGTTTAAGAATATTGTCTTCAAGGCGAGAAATTTGAAAACTGGCGAAATGATCGTGAAGAGCACTCCTAATGTAGCTCCGAAGATGGCCCTGGGTTGGCGCACTCAAGGGGTAGAAGCAGGCGAATATGAAGTCTCACTTACTGGAGACTTTCATGTGTTCACGGTCGAGACTAAGGGAATGAAGGTAAAGATTATTCGTTAGTCTTATTCAACGGCCGATTGCTCGGCCAAAGTATTCTTTTAAGAAGCGCGTCGATTTTTCTAAGTTTGACGCTTTAGGTATCCAACCAAAATAGTGCGGGTCGCCCACTTGTTCATGTGAGGTGGGCACCGGAATTACTTTGAGGCCCACGCGCTCATAGAGTCTGGTGGCGCGCACAATATGGTAAGCGCTGGTAACCAATAAAATTTCTTTTATTCCCTGCCGTGCTAACAGTTTTTGGCTGAATACGGCATTTTCAAAAGTGTTTTTTGCCTCTTCTTCGAGGACAATCGCCGCCTTGGGGACACCGTACTCCATTAGCAGATCGCGTAAATCGATCGCCTGATTTCGCGCCTCACCCTGAGTGTCTCGGTAAGGATCTCCTCCCGACACTAAAATCAAAGGGGCCTTTTTGGCGCGGTACAGGCGAGCTGCACCTAAAACCCGGGCGCCATAATTCTCTTCTACTTCGAGCCGTGGCGGCAAAATGCCGCTGGCGCTGCCGCCAAGCACAACGATGGCCTGCGCCGTCGGGTAATCCTGAAACGCGCGAACCGCAAATTCTCTTTCTAGCCTAATGCCCAAGAGGTCAGAGATTGCCGTCGAAGAAAAGAGAAGCAATGAGACGACGCCGGCAATTAAAAAGCGTTTTGCAGCCTTGGCCTTGTTGGTCTGAAGTAAAAACCACGTGGTAAGAAAGCACAATAGGGCCCAACCCAGAGGGGAGAGGAAAAGGTCTTGAAGTAATTTCTCAATGGCTTGGCGCAAGCGTTTTACTTAGCTGCTTTGACGACAAGCGTGGCCGGTACGTGCGCCGAATGAAAATGGCAGCCCACTTTATACTCGCCAGGCTTCATGTCCTTGGGAATGGTGACCTCTTTGGTCATGGGCTTGTGACGGTCCACTTTTTCGGCCACTTTTATCTCGGGAATGAACAGGCCATGAAAATCAAAACCACCTTCGAGATCATGCTTGGCGACGATTTTTATTTTTTCGCCGGGCAACACTTCGATCTTCTCGGGACTCCAATGTACCTTTTCACCAATTTTCTTGGTTTCAATGACGATCTCGCGGGTTTCGGCGCGCAACGCCACGCAGGTTAGCAACAGGGCCAAAGAAAAGATTACAAATTTCATGGGTCCTACCATATTACTCGATCACGATATTGACAACTCAGAGATCAATAACCTTACCGGGGTTCAAAAGGCCATGGGGGTCGAAGGCCCTTTTTATCGCCTTAAAAATTCGAATCTCTTCGGGAGTTCGGCTAAGCAACAGCCAATGTTTTTTGAGCACGCCCACCCCGTGCTCGGCCGAAACGCTGCCGTGAAAACGCAGTAGGGCTGCGAAAACCCATTTCTCGAAGATCTCGTAATCTTTCTGAAAATTGCTATCCGAGGCGGTGTGTTTTTTGCCGACATTCAAATGGGGGCTGCCGTCACCCCAATGGCCAAACACATAGAGATCAAAGCAAACAGTTTGTGATGCGTACCATTTTTCAACCTCCGCCAGAAACTCCGCCATGCGATGGGGGGCAACGGCGACGTCGAATTTTTTAATTTTGGTTTTTTTCTGCAGGCTTTCGGTAATGCCCTCGCGCAGCTTCCAGCACTCGCTGGCCTCCCGCTTTGACTGCGCCATCAGGCCATCGGTGAGTAAGCCCGAGGCTAATACGGTTTCGAGCCATTCCACCAACGGTGCCTCCAATGGCAGGCCGGGCAAGGCTTCAACCTCCAAGACTAAGTAGTACGCTGACTGGGCAGAAAATTTAAGGTCGTATCCGAGCTGCTCTCTCACCACTTGAGCGCAGGCATTGGAGAGAAATTCAAGCGCCAGCATTTGAAATGGACCGCAGCGTGCCTTTTCGAAAAAGGACTCTGCAGCCTTTAAGGAATTTAGGCCCAATAAAAATACTCTGGTTTCCGTCTCCACCCGCGTCAGCTTTAAGGTGGCCTCGGTAACGACCGCAAGCGAACCTTCACTTCCGACTATTAGTTGCACCAAATCAAATCCGGTGTTGTTTTTTTCAAGGCCGCGATTCAATTCAATGATGTCGCCGCTCATGGTTACAATTTGCAGCCCGGTTACCCACTTTCGTGCCATGCCGTAACGAATGACGCGCAAGCCGCCGGCATTGGTAGAGAGGTTTCCGCCGATTTGCGAGCTGCCTTTCGCCGCTAAATCAATTGGCCAGATCAACCCTGATCTTTTGCAGTGATCGTGCACCTGTTGAGTGACGGCACCCGCCTGCACGCGAACGCTAAGCCCTAGGGTGTCTACGGGCTCCATTGAGTTCATACGCGATAAATTCAAAACGGCCTCTCCGTTTATGGGCACCGCTCCGCCCGCCAATCCCGTTCTTCCACCCGAGGGTACAATCGGTGCCTTCAATTCATGACAAAGCTTTAAAACGGCGCTCACTTCGGCGGTGGTTCGCGGCAAAAAAACGATTCCGGCTTGGCCGGCAAGCTTGGTCCAATCGGAGGAATAGGACTGCATTTCGTTTGGATCCCGTTCCACAATTTCTTTAGGCAGCCGAATGGCGGCGGCGCGCGCCAATTCACTTATCAGCTTTTGAAATGGCGAGCTCATTGCCACACAACCTCATAATGGATCTCGCCCCAACTAAGGCGGGCGCGATCGCCAGCCTGTACCGAACCCACTCCGGCGGGAGTTCCCGTGAACAGTAAGTCGCCGGGACAGAGGGTGAAAAACTGGCTGGCGTGAGCGATAGCTTCGGCAATTTTCATCGACATATCCTTTGCTGCGGCCTGCTGTTTTCGCTTACCGTTAAGTTCAAATTGAAACTGGCGAGTTTCGTAATCGGAAAACAGAACGGGCGGCTGCCAGGGGCCGATGATTGCCGAATCAGGAAATACCTTGGAGATCTCCCACGGGTGGCCATTCTTCTTTAGCTGCGACTGCAGGTCGCGCAGGGTCATGTCTAGCCCCAATGTTACCGCCGCAATTTGTTCACCCGCTTGAGAAAGGGGAATCTGATAGCCGCCATTTTTAATTTTAACCACGATTTCGCATTCGTGATGGCAACTTCCCTGACGGCCATTTGGCGGCAGGGTCGCCACCAGAGTGGCTCCTACCGATTCCACTGCGCGTAGCACGCTGGGTGGCTTTAAAAAAAGCACGGGTTTTTCGGGCACGGCGTCGCCAAGTTCTTTAGCGTGTTCGAGATAGTTTTTTCCAAGACAAATAATCTTATCCACTGATTACGTCTCCAAATGGGGCCAGTGCGGCCGTTGGCATGGGTGATTATTTTTATATCAAGGGAAGGTAAGAGTGTAACGCGGCTAATTGAGCCAGTTTGTTTTGGCGGTTTCGCTTAAGCCGTTGATGCGGTCATTTAAAAGAAATTTCATGTGGCTGCGCGCCAGATTTTTAATTTCTTCGTCGGGGCTATTTTGCAGGAGGTAGCGAACCAAATGAGCTTCCCAGTTGTGGCCGCTGCCGTCGTAACCATCCGAGAGTGTAGCATCGCAAGTCTTTTTGCCTTTGGCCTCACCGGCTTCACAAATGACGTGGCCGGGATCTTTAGCGCGCCCGTGCGACGCTTCATGAAACAGAATTGCCGATCGGCGTACGCGGTTCAACTTAAAGAACGGCTCGCACAACGTCAGTTTATTGTGGTCGCCGCCCATGTAAGCGGCAACACGGTCTTCACACGCTGCGGCGGCGGGTGCAATTTCTACTGAATGAATTAGACGCCGCGCGGTTACATAAAAATTGTGCTGTTCGTCGGCTTGGTAGAGATCGTCAATCGCCTGCGCGATTACAAAATCCTTTTGGGTGTCGTCGCATTCAAAAATGCGTCGTTTCACTTCAACCCCAAAGGCGTGTTGGTAGGTGATGGCCCAGCGTTTGTTTAAACCCTCGCAACTACCGAAAGCCGTGATGGGGCTTAGGCACGAGGTCACCAGGGCAATCCAAATCCACAAACGGAATGACGTAAGTCGTTTTGCCATAAGTCTTTGTGTTGTCGAGAAGTTGAAAGGGATGCGTAGTTATAACGCATTGCATTCAATAAGGAAAGGAGAAATGGGGCGTTTTGGCACCACCTTGATAATTAGGCCAGCGGTGAAGCCTGGGCAAAAAGTCCCACTCGGTCCGCCGAGATAATCTAAGTGTTTAAATATAAAGGATTTTATTTGTGGTCGCGGGGTTGCATTTCATAACCTTATGCAGGGTGATGGTGGGGCGGTTGCCCTGCCAAAACCGGCAAAAACAGGAGGATCTGAAGTGAAAAACATCTCAAATACCGTGCTCACTAAAGCCGTTTGGACCCTAGTAATGGGCCTATTTCTGGCCGGCCCCGTGTTCGGAAACGAACCGGTAACGGCGGCGGCACCCCCCAGTAACGTAGAGGCGGCTCCGGTTGAGCCGCTCAAGTCAGAGACTAAGTCGGAATCCAAAATGGAAAAACCGGTCAAAAAAAATGGCCGCCGTAAGCACAAGCACAGCAAAGGGGAACAGAAACCGGTTCAGCCTGAGTCGGCTCCGGTTAGTAAATAATCCAAGCGACAAGCGACGATAAAACTAATCGCGCCCTTTGCGGCCTAAAAAAGCGACCAAATCTCTGGGGTGATCGGTGATGAGACCATCGACACCCCAGTTTTTAAGACGCGCCCAATCGGCCGCTTCGTTCACGGTCCAAGGTATTACCCGGAGGCCGGCTAGGTGGGCTTGGGTTACCAGGGCCTCGCTCAGCAAAGAAAAATGTGGTCCAATCTGGCCAACCCCGTTCGCAATCGCCACCGCCACAAAGTTTTCGGCCCGTTCAAATAGACAAGAACTTTTGAGCGACGCTAAGTTTTGTTTAATGAAACGAAGGGGGCGAAAATCGAAACTCATTAACAAACAGCGGCGTTCAAGGCCATGTTTTTTCACCAGCCCCAAAACATTCGCGGTGTAACTCTCCACCAGCGCGTCTGACCACTCAGGCGCCACTTTCATTTCAATATTTACATAGAACGGCGACGGTTTTTTGGCTACCCACGATAATAGCGAGTCTAAGGTGAGAATCTTTTGAAACGACAGTATTTGCTTTGGATACTTGGGTTGAGCCACGCTTCCCACATCCCAAACTTCAATTTCGTTCCAATTGTGGTCTATGATCTTAATCGGACGGTTCGGCGCTGTCCCCTTCTTCAGACAGCTTCGGCTTGAAACATCAAAGTCGTGAAACACAATCGCAACCCCATCGGCGGTCCATTGCGTATCGAGTTCAAACGCATCGGCCCCCGCGAGGTAAGCCTCCTCGAATGCCGCCATCGTATTTTCAGGATGCGTGGCGCGCGATCCGCGGTGGCCATGAACTTCTAAACTATTTTGCACGACTTTATTTTACACTCTTTTTGGTCGCAAAAGATTTGTTGTAGCGCCCGAGCGCCTCGTCCGTTTGAGTCTTAGCTTTAGCCAACGCCTCTTTGGGCTCGGCCTGCCCAGACAGCACGCGTTCGATCGCAGATTCAATGTGTACGCGGGCTTCGGCAAAGGTTCCCATCAAAGCACCGTGGGTAGCCGCAATATCGGGCGAGGCTTTAAGCTGGTTGATTGCGGTGCGAGCCGCCGGATATTTTTCGTAAAACCCTTCCTTCTCAAGATCGGCAATCAGATCCTGACGAATGGGAAAGTAACCGGTGTTGGTGTGCCATTTACGTTGGGTCTCTTTCGAGGCCATGAATTTCAAAAATTCATACGCCAGTTTCTGCTCGTCAGCCGGCGTGTGATTCAAAATCCACAAAGAGTTTCCGCCTACGATTGTACCGCCCACATTATCGCGAAACCTTTTGGGTACGGGGGCCGTCATCACTCTAAATTTGGCTTTCTTAATAACGTTGAACACATCGCTGGTGGAGGTGATCAGCATGGTGCTACGCCCCGCTAAAAAATTTTGCTCGGCGGGCTCCCAGCCTCGGCCTACATTGGCGAACGTACCTTCTTTCACCATGCGCGCCCACAACGTCACAAACTCAATGGCTTCACTCGAAAGATAAAGGGCTTCGGTAGCGCGCTGTTTGCGGCCGTTGTCGAAGTTGACCAAGGGCTTACCCTGAATCGCTAAAAACTGTTCGAAAAACCAAGAGTGAAGTGGCCAAGTAATGCCGGTGACTTTCGAACTCTTATCGGAAAGTACGCGAGCGTAAGCTTCAACTTCGGCAAAAGTTTCGGGTGGCCGCTTCAAATTCGCCTTTTGAAAAGCATCCACGTTGTAATACAGAATCGGGTTTGAGGTAGCGAACGGCAGAGAGTAAAACTTGCCGTTGATTTCATAATAACGGCGGACACCGGGTAAGATTTCTTTCAAGGGAAACTCAGCATCGTTTCCGACTAAATCCTGCAATGGGGTCACCGCGCCCGAATCGATCATCACCTGCGTGCCTAGGTCTGCAATCTGTATGATGTGCGGCCCTTTTTTGGCGAGCAGTGAAGTGCGCAATTTATTAATGGCCTCTTCGTAGGTGCCGACAAATTGGGGCGTGACCTCAAAACCCTTGGTGGCGTTCTTGGCGTTGAACTCGGTGATCAGCGATTGCATTAACTTGCCATTATCGCCCGTCATCGAATGCCAAAACTGAAGCGTTTTGTTCGCTCCGAAAGTCGATGCGGAGAACAGGAAAAGGGCGGAGACTAAGGAGTAAAATTTCATCGTTACCTCACTTCATACCGGACATGGTGATACCACGCACAAAATGCCTCTGGGTAGCCACGAACAAAAGCAGGGTTGGCGCCACCAGCATAGTGGTGGCCGCCATGACCACGCCCCAGCTCATCGACTCGTTTTGCGCGCGAAACATTCCCAAGCCAATCTGTGCGGTCTGCATCTCGGTGGACTGGGTAACCACCAGTGGCCACAGATATTGATTCCAGCTATTTACAAAGGAATAAAGCGCGAATGCCAAAATTGCCGGCATCGAAAGGGGAACCAAAATCTGAAAAAGGAAGCGTAGACGCGAGCAGCCGTCAATGAGCGCGGCCTCTTCAAGTTCTTTGGGCACGGTTTTAAAAAACTGGTACAGCAAAAAGACGCCGAAGCCCGAAGCCGCATAAGGCGCCACCAGTCCGCGGTAGGTATTTAGCCATTCCCAGCCGGCCAGGGTGAAGTAATTAGGGATGATGGTTACCTCGCCCGGTACGAACATCGTCATGAGTATAAAACCTAGGATCCATTCCTTTTTCGGAAACTCAATTCTTGCCAGGGCGTAGGCGGCCAAGAGTGATGTGATCACCTGTAGAATCATCATTGCGGTGGAGACCAGCACCGAGTTGATTAAAAATCGGCCCAGCGGCGCCATTTCCAAGGCCGCTTTGTAATTTTCAATATTAAGCGACTCGGGCAGTAATTTAGGTGGGTACTGGATCACCTCGCCACCCACTTTAAAGGACATGCACACCAGGTAAAAAATGGGGGCAAAGTGAAAGAGCGCCGGCACGCAAAGCAGCGCCGTAAGCAAGAGACGCTGTTTATTCATCTTACCCATAATGCACCCGGCTCTTGGCCGCTTTGAATTGCAAATAGGTGGCTACTAAAAGAATGGCGAAAAGCACCACCGCCTGCGCCGAGGCAAAGCCGGTTCTAAAGTTGGTAAAGGCGTCTTGATAAAGATTATAAACTAACGTGGTGGTGGTTCCGGCGGGGCCACCGCCGGTAAGAATATGAATTTGCCCGAAGGTTTGAAACGAGTTGATCAACGAGACAATGGTGACAAATAAAATGGTGGGCGACAGTAGCGGCAACGTGATCGAAACCGTTCGGCGCCAAGCGCTTGCCCCGTCGATCCACGCGGCCTCGGTCACATCTTTGGGAATGGACGAGAGGCCCGCCAAAAAGAAAATGACGTTAAAACCGATCTCTTTCCAAACCGTGACCAACGCTACGGAGTAGAGCGCCCAATTTGGATCGGCCAGCCAGTTGGGGCCGCTAACGCCGAAACAGTCGAGCAAGTAGTTGAGATAGCCGGCGGTGGGATTAAAAAGAAAGATCCAAAGCATGGCCGCCATCGCCGACGAAATGGCTACCGGCAACAAAAAGAGAGTGCGCCATAGGTTTTGAAAAAAGGGATTGGCATCGAGAAGTAGGGCTAGAATTAAACTTAAAAATACGGCGGGCAGCACCGTGAGCAGAGAAAAATGAAACGTCACTTTTAAGCTGTGAAAAAAATCGGCCGAACCAAATAGATTTTTGAAATTCTCGAGCCCGACCCAAGAGAGGGTTTGGGTAAAGGGTTCGACATCGTGAAAGCTTAGGTACAACGACTTCACGGCGGGATACGCTACGAAGGTCAATAAAATTGCGAGCGCCGGAAATACCAGTCCCAGAAATAAGGCCTTTTCCCCCTGAAATCGCATCAGCTGCGAACCCGCCGGCCCCCTTCATCGAAATAAAAGACATCGGACGGCTTAACCCCGAAGGCGATTTTTTCGCCCAAAGCTTTCATATTAGGGACACGATTTTCAGCCACAATTAAATCGAGATTCCAGCGTAAGTGGTAGTAGCTGGTCGAGCCCAACGGCTCAATGAGCGCCACTTCCGCTTCACCTAAAGGCACGGTTTCGTCGGTGAAATCGTTGCCGAGGACAATGCTTTCGGGTCGAAAGCCCGCGGCCGTGGCCGTGGGCGGCACCGAAAGCTTGGCGGTGTGCTTTGTGCTCACCATATTCATACTGGGGGTGCCAATAAAGGTAGCTACAAATTGAGTGTGGGGGTCACCGTAAAGTTCAAGCGGTGTCCCGAGCTGTTCGATCTTTCCCAAGTTCATCACCGCGATGCGGCTGGCCAGAGTCATGGCCTCGACCTGGTCATGGGTTACATATAACACCGTGCATTTGAGCCGCTTGTGTAACAGCGAAATTTCGGCCCGCATGCGTACGCGCAGCTGTGCGTCGAGGTTGGATAACGGTTCGTCGAATAAAAACACCTTGGGATCGCGCACCATGGCGCGTCCCATCGCCACTCGTTGCTTTTGGCCCCCCGAAAGTTGCCCGGGCTTTTTGTCCATCTGGTCTTCCAGCCCCAAAAGTCGGGCGGCTTCGTTTACCCGCGAGGCAATCTCCGCTGGGGCAGTCTTGGCCAGGCGCAGACCAAACTCCATATTTTTACGAACCGTCATGTGCGGATAAAGTGCGTAGTTTTGAAACACCATGGCGATGCCGCGCTCGGTCGGCGGCAAGCCGGCAACCGAGCGGTTGCCGATGTAAATGTCGCCAGCGGTGAGTTCTTCGAGCCCGGCCAACAGCCGTAGCAAGGTGCTTTTACCGCAGCCCGATGGCCCGACTAAAACCAAAAACTCGCCGTCGGCGATCTGCAGATCAATCCCCTTGAGAATTGGTCGATCGCCAAAAGACTTTGCCACTTGTTTGAATTCTACTTTTGCCAAGGCGCATTAACCCCCGAGCGTCATTTCTATACGGGGGCGGCCCGGTTACTCAAGCGGCAATTATTCGGATTTGCTTACCTTTCAAATGGCGTGTGGCGTGAGGGTTCCGACTGACTAGCCAACGCGGCTAGTCGCAAAACTCGGTGAGTACTCGCTAACTAACTGCTTTAAAACAATTTTTTCTCTCACATTGTTTGCAAACTCTGCCGATACGATTGGTAGAGAGACCATTAGGATAGGACTCTTTTGAAATCAGGGAGCGCCAGGGGGCCCCTCAGGCTCAACTAAGCTGAGCGGGAAATGGCGCTTTAGGGTGACACTAATGAAAGTTAAAAATCTGTTCTTTAATGTTGCGGCAGTACTTCTTTCGAGCCTCTTAATCTCGTGCGCAAGCGCGCCAGAGATGTCGGCTGAAGAAGAACGGTTTTCGGCGGGCGGCGAAGTGGCTTCCGCCACCTCTTCGGTTCCGGCCTCAAAAGAAGAGGCGGTCGCCAAAGAGACCGCTGCCCCTTCTACAATGAATGAAGCTACCGAAACCAAATCAACCGTACCGGTCGATCCAGGAATTTCAGAAACCGCTTCGAGCCCTAGCCACTCCTTAGAGAGTCTGAGCGAAACCAAACCAGAACCGACTTTAGTTACTACCGCTTCGGAATCAAAAGCATCGGAGATTTTAGCCGAAGCCAAAGCTTCAGTGGAGGCGCTTCCGTTATCGGGTGAGATGAATCCGAACCCTAAGGCCGAAGAAAAAATTTCGACCCCCTCTTCCGTCGCGACGATTGACTCCTCATTAATGGCCCCTTCGATGAACGAACCGATTTTAGCGATGCCTACTCTGGATACTCCAAAAAAATCCAAGAAGAATAAGCAAAAAGGGACGACGGTTCACACTTCTGAAACCAAGCCTCAAGCCAAGGCTCCGCTCGTGGCGGTTGCCCAAGCAGTGGATACTCACGTCGCCAAGGCGGTAGTGACTAACCAAGTTTCTGTGGTCGAAAAAGAGGGTGCGAAGTTAAACCGCTTCTACTTTTTGCGTCCGGGTGACCACACCGAAAAAGTTTCAGAACTGCTATATGGAAACCGTGCGATGGCGGACAAGCTGGTGAAATGGAATGGCGGCGTGCAAAACTGGTTACCCGGTAACCGCATCGTTTACAATTCTCCGGTGGTTAAAAACGACACCACCTTTCTCTCCTTCTATGAGGAAGGGCAAGTCACCTTGAAAGAGCACCGCGTGCAAAAAGGCGACAGCTTAAAAACTTTGGCCGCTAAGTTTTATGGAGATGTTCGATGCTGGTCAGAGTTGGCCTACATCAATCAGATGACCACGGCCACGCCGGCGGTTTCTGAAGGCGTCGTCCTTAAATTTGCCCCCGAACGGTTGGTTGCCACTACGGTTCAGGCCAAGGCTAACACGCCGGCCGTCGACGCCGTAGACGTCGATGAAGACCCCTTTGTGGCGGCAGATAAAGAGCGGACGTTGGCCCAGGTAAAGCAGAAGAGCGAAAAATCGCTGGCGAGCGCCAACCTTGGTGCCTTTATCGTAAATAACCTTTTTCTCGTCGTGACCGTTACTCTGGTGCTGGGCCTAGTTGTATTCATGGTGAAACGCCGGGACAAAGATCCGATGGAGTTCTAACCAACTTCAGCCATCGATCTCTCTGCTGTAATCCCGGCCAACCGCCGTCCACGCTTAAATTACCTCTGTTTGTTTTTATGCCGGATAGGGCATAAAATTCCAGCACCGTGAAAGAAGAAACAAAGAACTCGATTCGAGCGTTTGAGCTGCAACGATTGATGGGCGTTTTGGGGCAGCCCGAGGGGCCGCCTATTCGCGCCAGGGCGACGGTTAAAAAAACCGACGGCAACGTTCGTTTGGATGCGTTGCAAGCTAGACGCGTTATGGAAGCCGCCGGCTTCTCCTTTCCCAAAAAAAACCTCATTTTTCACTGCTTAAAGGGCGGGGCGGCTAAAACCACCTTGGCCTACAACACCGCGTTTCGCTTTTCGCAATTAGGGGCCCGGGTATTGCTTGTCGATTTAGACAAGCAGGCCAACGCCACGCAGACCTTTGGGGCCACTCCGCGGCAGGGCAAGGTATTTGTTGATCTGATCACGGGCGAAGGCGACATCAAGAAGATGCTGGTCAGCCTGACCCCCACTTTCTCACTGCTTCCTTCGTCACTGGAGAACGCGCGGCTTGAGATGGAGCTGGTTCACCGTACCAAGAACCCCACCACCTTCTACCGTTCACTTTTTGAGCCGGTGCGCGAAGAGTTCGATATTCTTGTTTTTGATCTGCCTCCTGACTTGAGCCACAACACCTTTTTGGCCACTCTCTACGCGGATACCGTATGCATTCCGGTGAGCCCCGATGAATACGGGGTGCACGGCATGAAGCTCACCTTGGGGTCGCTAAAAGGCATTTATAGCGATTTTACCGCGCTGAAACAGGACGTTTGGGTGGTGTGGTCGAAGTATGATTCGCGAGAAAAATTGGCCACCCGATACATAAGTGACGAGATGGACGTTTCTCCGGCGCAGTTGGTACCCATTGTGGTGCGTTCGGATGTTAACTTTCGCCACGCCCAAAGCCTGGGTAAGTCAGTCTTTCAGCTTGGCAAACGGTCAAATGCCGCCGAGGATATCGACCTTTTGGTACGAGAACTCCTGGGGCTTCGGGAGTTCTTCGATGAAGAGGGTAGGGCTTAAGAAAATGGCTAAGAAAAGATCACCGGTAACGGTAGCAGGGATTCGGGCAAAAACTGCCGCGCAGTCGTCCCCCAAGTCGTCATCGGAAACGTCGTCAGCAAAACGACAGAAATTTTCTGAGCCAAATTACAAAAACGCCTACTCGTTCGTTGCGCGAAAGTTTAAAAAGCATTCGTTTGAGGGCAATGTGGTATGGGAGTCCGCGACTGAAGTTTGCGAATTCCTTTTTCATGTGCCCAAGGATTTCCAGAAATTTGGTGCCGTAGGTTCGGCTCGAAAATATTTAAGTGGGTTGTTTCTTTATCTTTCTCAAACTGTTGCCAAGCCATAACAGGTAGTCATTCGCCGTGAATTTCGAGACGTGGTTTTCCCAAAGAGTTCCTGACATCAAACTGAGTGGCGCGGTTGGCGTGCTCAAGCTGGCTGACACCGGAGCAACGGTCCCATTCATTGCTCGTTACCGTAAAGAGGCAACCGGCAATTTGGATGAGGTTGCCATTCAGAAAGTGATCGATCTCAAAGGCGAGTGGGAAGAGATCACCAAACGTCAGGCTTTCATCCTCAGCGAAATCGATTCGCAGAAGAAACTCACTCCAGAATTAAAAAACACAATCTCTGCCTCCTTTGATCTCGACCAACTTGAAGATCTCTATCTGCCTTTCAAACAAAAGAAAAAATCTAAAGCCATGATGGCGCGCGAAGCCGGGCTTCAGCCGCTGGCCGATTGGATCTGGAATTGTGGGCACGGCACCGAGAAACCGCTAGGCGGCCAGACGCTCGACATTTGGGCCTACACCTTTCGCAGCGAAGAAAAAGGGATCAAAGAGGTGCCGCAGGCGATTGATGGCGCCACGGACATTTTAGTGGAAAGAATTTCTGAGGACCAAGGGCTTCGTACTTTGGTTCGCGACGCGGTTCAGAAAAAGGGCTGGCTTTGGGCGGTAAAAACCGAAAAGGCTAAACCAACCGGAAAATTCACACGATTTTTTGATTATCAGGAGCCGATCGAATCGCTCCGTCAGCCCCAGAACACCCACCGCTATTTGGCGATTCGACGCGGGTGGATTGAGCAAGAGCTGGCGTTACATATCGCCGGAGAGCCTAAAGACACCGAGTTTGAAAAACGGTTGCTG
>JAYSWN010000189.1:0-48466 GCA_043718025.1 Pseudomonadota bacterium | reverse complement strand
GTGCCGTAAAAATACGGTGAACGTCGTCATTGTCATCGAGCTCGGTTAAGAAATCATCGATCTCTTTGCGGGCCTCCCCCTCCACCGCCATCGGATCTTTCGCAAGGTACGCGAATTCAGACGTGGTGACGTTCCACCCTCGGTCGCTCAACGCTTTGGTGGTGGCGACCAGATCTACCTTCTCACAGATGAACTGCACGCCGTCGTCGGTGCGCTCCACTTCTTGGGCGCCGACTTCAATGGCAACCTCTTCGATGTCGCTTTTAGCATCAACCGGCGTCGCCACAACAATTCCCATGTGGCTAAATTGATAGGCCACCGAACCCGAAGCCCCGAGGCTGGCATTTTTTCGAAACAACGTTCGCATGTCGGCCGAAGTGCGGTTTCGGTTTTCGGTAAGGCATTCCACGATGATCGGAACTTTGTGCGGGGTGAAACCTTCGAAGGTTACGGTTTCGTAATTTACGGGCTCAAGCAAACCGGCGCCTTTTTTTATGGCACGTTCGATGTTTTCGCGCGGTACGGATGACTTTTTGGCGGCTTCCACCGCGGCACGTAAACGAGCGTTATTGTTAGGGTCAGGGTCGCCGTGCTTGGTGGCAATGATGATCTCTTTCACCATTTTACTGATCAACTGACCGCGTTTCGCGGCGTTTTCTACTCTACCTTTTTGTTTCCATTGGGCACCCATCGGTCTAACGCTCCTTTACCAAAGGGTCAGAATATAGCGGGGTTGAAAATAAGAGGCAAACCCGTGGTTTCTTTTATCGCGGCCCTTAATAAGCCCGTTGATTGTATTGCTCTGGGTCAGAAAACAATGTTTGGTGCTAAGAAAAGTTTAGGATACTTAAAGACTTACCCGATTTATTCTTTTTGCCATGCGAATCGCCAAACTCACCGAAACCGCCCTTCCACTGCTTACTTTGGCGCTATTTGGCTCGTTTTTTTTCTCTCGTTCTTTGCTGGTTCTGTTTTCGGCCATTCTGCTGATTTGGGGCGGGGCGGCTTGGCTCATGGCCGAGCGGAGAAACGCGCTAGACTATCCGCTAGTAAAGCCGTGGGTCGCGTTCTTTATTGCGGTGGCTCTTTCGATAATTTTGGCGGCGCCGTACGAGTGGCTCGCCCCGCTCGGAAAAATTCGTTACTGCGTAATGTATTTTCCGCTGGTTTTCATTTTTGTGAGGCATCCCGATTTAATACGCCGTTTAAACAACCTGGCCTGCGGCGTGGCGGTGCTAGTCGGTAGTCTCGCCATGTTGCAATATTTTGGGGTGTCATGGACCCAAATTAAAAGTCATGAGCTGGCCCCCGTGGTTGGCGCGGTTGGGCGCTTTCACGCGCGCGGTTTAATGGGACATCACACTCTTTTCGCCTTCCCCATGCTCTTGCTCTTTCAATACCTGTTTACGACTTTTTTGTTTGCCCGCAATTCCCAAGAACGCCTCTGGCGCGGGGCGGGGGTTTTGTTTTCGGCGCTGGGTCTGTTCGCCAGTTTTTCGCGCGGCAGCTGGTTGGCCGCCATAGTCGCCACCCTTTTTATTCTCGTGGTGAAGTTGGGACGACGGGCGGTGATTCCGGCCTTAATCGTGGGGCTCGTGGTCATCGGGGTAGGGGCTAGCAATCGGGGCTTTCGCGATCGGTTTACGCTACTTAAACTCAGTCAAAACGGCGATCGGGTGGCGTTGTGGAAAAGTGGTTTACGAATGTTTCGTGATTCACCGGTGTTTGGAAAAGGGTTTCACAGCTACAGCACTTATCAGAAACAGTACCTGACCGAGGAAGAGAAAAAACTCTATTTTTGGGTGCCTGAAGAGGTACATAACTTTTATTTAGATCTACTTTGTGGAACCGGGCTGGTGGGGTTGGTGTGCTTTATATACTTGTTGTTAACGGCGGTGAGAAATTTGCGGGTGGCGCTCGGGCAGGTCGCTGCGCAGAGCGATGAGGCAATGGTCGTAATGATATCGTTATCTACTGGCCTTGGTGGTTTGCTCAATAACCTGACTGATTCTCATTTTTATTCGAGCTACGGTGGGCCCGCGGCCATTTTCTTTCTCGCCATGGGCCAAGCTATTTTTTTGCAAAACAGACATAAACAGGCCGAAGAGGCTCGCTCGCTATGATGACTCCGCTTCCCAAAAATGCTGCCCTAAAAATTTCAGCCGAAAGCTGGTTTTGGGTTTTCGTCGTCTTTCTTTTCGCCTCGGCGCGGCTATTTGAAGAGGGGCTGTCCCTCGACCCCGCCATCTATTCGCTCATGGCCAGAAATTTTGCCGAAATCGGTGGCTGGACGGTGGGCGGCGGCAAATATTTTTTTCCTGATTTTCCCGATCATCCCTATCTGTTCATGTGGATTCAGGGGTTTTTCTTTCGTGGTTTTGGCGCTAGCGATTTTACCGCGCGGCTCCCCTCCCTTATTTTTGGCTGCGGTACGCTGTTTTTTTTCCATAGTTTCTTAAGCCGTAACTTTGGGGCGTTTCGCGCCAACCTTTTTTCCTTTCTTACCGTGGTGAGCGCTCCGTTTGTGGGGCGCTTCGCCACGCCGTACCTGGAGCCCACTTACTTTTTTTTCTTCGTCGCCAGTCTTGATCTCTTTGATCGTGGGTTAGCCAAAGTCCACTTTTGGTGGCTGCTCGGGGCGGCTTTGCTCTTTGTTGCCGCCTTTTTTACCAAGGGCATTGCCCTTTTGCCTGGTTTGGCTCTGATTTTTTACTGGGGAACGATCGAAAAGAAAGCCTTTCAGCCGTTGTTACTATGGGGCGGTCTCACGGTGATTTGTGGGTTGGCCGCTATCGCCATTCAGACTGTGTTTGCCGAGTTTCCATTTTGGGATCGCTATTTTTATTTAGCGTTTTTCAAACGGGCCACTCAGTCGAGGCATTTTTTTGCGGATCAAATTAACTTTCTTATTCTGATCGCCCGGCTGCATCCTTTTCACGTCGTGCTGGCTTTGATTGGCGTGGGGGCGGCGGCCAAGAGGACAGACGAGCGCTCGTTTTTCTTCTTTGGATTGGTAGGGCTATTGCTGTTTGGCGTAGCCAACGGAGTGTTGGGTAAACTTTTTCACCACTATACCTATCCGGCCATTGCTTTCGTTAACATCATGGCGGTAACCGGGGTGACACGGCTCTTGGCGTGGCAAGGCACGTTGTGGCGTGCCGAACCACACGCGATACGCCGCTGGGCCCTCAAGCTTGCTATCTTTTACCAAGTTTTATGGAACCTATTTCCCTTTTCGATGCGACGTAAACCCTACGCCGATTTTTTTCAATTCCGCCCAAAAATTGCGGCCATGAAGGCAATGGGTTTGGCAGAGTTGCAGGGGCATTCGCTGTCCGATGCCGACTGGCTCTACCCTGCGCTGTCGCTCTGGTATTGGAAGATAGACACCCGCCATATTGATTCGCTGACTGAATTTAAAAACGGTGCCTTGCTGACTGCGCGTGAAGTGAACTTCGAAGCTAACCCCAAAGTGAAACTCTGTGCATCCTCTGAACACTATAAATTGTGGACCACCGAAACTCTTGCCAATGCCTGCCTAGAAGCCCATGCGCCTAAATGGGGTGAGTGATTGCGCTACATCTAAATGCATTTTCCTAGCTCCCGCCGAAGTCGTTTGGGCAACCGAATCAGTATTTGAATAGGCATAGGGGATAGAAGTGAATTTCTTTGTTCACACCCTTTCTCCAAAACCGTTCTGGCGTGCTTGACGAGATTTTTATAATCCGTAAAAGAAGCTTAAGACACTTAACAATCTTAATGGGGGTATTACGATGAAAGCAGTAAGTGTGTTTGTTCTCGGGATCTTTTCTGTCATTTCTTTGGCGGCGGATCCTCCAACTTATAAAATTAGCTGTGGAGTTAAAAAACACGAGACCCAGGGTAGTTACTCAATTGGCGCTGCGGTGAAGGGCTTAGTGACCGGGCGTTCGGGAAAACCGTACACCCTTGAAGACTATTCAGTAGGCTATACCGTCTATGATCAAGAGGGGGAAGTGTGGGCTAACGAAGAGATCAAGGGACAGTCGTTAGATTACAACGCCAATTACAAGCCCAGAAAATATCTCGGCCACGTTCAGTTTAGTCTGCCTTCCGAACTCGGTAAGGTGGAACTGATCTATCCGGCAAGCCTAGAAAAAAAGACGCGATTCGAGGCCCACCTAGTGTTTACTTATATCAAGGATCACTTTGGCGGCAGCGCGAAGGTTTATTGCAGTCGGAAAAAAGTGAACTAAATTTTGCTTAATCGATGCCGCCGGAGAATTACTTTCTCCGGCGTTTTAGTGAACTGTGCGCTGTTTCGTGGTCAGCGCGCGGGCTTGAAGCCAGCTGTCAAATCGTGATCCGAGATGAAAAAATAAGATGCCGAAGAAGGCACCTAGCGAGGCCCCGGCCATAACATCGGAGGGAAAGTGCACACCTACGTAAATCCGGCTGAAACCAATCAGCGCCGCGATAAGGACGGCAAGCCGACCGCCAGACTTGCTTGGGGTCATTTTCACGATGAAGGCGGCAACGCACATGCTGTTCGCCGCGTGGTTAGAAGGAAATGAAAACCAATTTCCACACTTGGGCATAACCAGACGCACCCAAGGCAAGATGAAGCACGGTCGGCCGCGTTCTCGCGCAAAAATAACTTTTATGGCGCTATGGCAAAGGAAGTCAGTCAGCACTACGGCCACGATAAGTGAGAATAACAGCACCACGGTGCGACGGTTAAAGTGCTTTGCGGTCCACCAGAGTAAGCCAGCGGCAACCACCATCCAGATTTCATCACTGCTAAAAAAACGCATCACCGGATCGAGAAACGGATGGCCTAGCCCGATGTTGATCGAACGGAGAAGCCAAACATCGAAGGGGTGGTTTTGCGGCATCAGTAGCTAACTAATTTAAAAGCCCATCATCGCGATCGTTAATGATGGTTATAATTTTAGGCTCTTCAATTTGCTCGGGATGGTTCTCCGCGTTGCCCTCGTTCGCAACTTGCATCAGCTCATCGGGAATGATTGGGATTTCGCTTTCGGGAATTTCGGTGATGCCTTCAATTCCAAGCGACTCGGAGGCTTGGATTGCCGCTTCGGTGGCCTTTTCTACCGCTGCCTGCATGGTGCTCTCCATGGTGGGCTCCTGACCAGTCTCGGCGGTAGCCTTTGCTTTACGCCCCCTTGGAATCGTTGCTTGGAAACAGGCTAGGGCCGAGCGGTTTTCTTCTCCAGCCTCGCGGTGAACGGCCGAGGCGTAAATTTCGCCGTCTGAATCGCCCGCGGTCATCAGCATGTTATCGATCTCTTCAAGCCCTTCGGATGGGTCCAGCTCTTCTTCGGGCATCGTATTGGTGGACATGAATTTATCCAGACCGTTTTCCATGGCCTTAATCGGATCTTCAGTGTCTCCGGCTAACTGATCCAATTCCGCCAAAGGCGGCAAATCATTCAGCGAGCCTAGGCCGACGGTTTCCAAAAATTTAGTGGTGGTGCCGTAAACGACGGGACGGCCCGGAATCTCGGCTTTACCTACCATGCGCACCATTCCCCGTTCGATCAGCGTGCGAAGTAAATGCGAGCTGTCGATGCCGCGAATGACGTCAATTTCGGCGCGCGTGATCGGTTGCCTATAGGCCACGATCGAGAGAGTCTCTAGGGCGGAGCGCCCCAAACGAAACGGTTTGGTGGCTAAAAACTTTCGCACGACGTCGACGTTCTTAGCTTTAGTGGTGAGCTGATAACCGCCGTGAGTTTCACGCAGCTCAAATCCAAAATCAGGCGCTTCGAACTTGCTTTTAATCGTACCGAGAGCTTCGCCGATTTCGCTGTCGGTCGGTCCCGTCCCCTCTTCGGTGGTAAGCACTTCGATAAAACGGCCTACGCTTACGGGCCGGTCTGCGGCAAATAAAATTGCCTCGATTGAAGAAAACATCTCCAAAGAATCCATTCGTGCCCCTCTTAAAATTGATCCAGCAGCGTGACGTTAAGATCGCGTAACGATCTCACGCTGCGAATGTAAATTGGTCCAAAATTATCCGTCTGCAAAATTTCGATGTACTTCATGCGGGCCAGTTCGAGCATCGCGAAAAAAGTGACAACCACGTCTCTTGGTTTGCGGTTTACGGTGGGTAAAAGTTGCTGGAACTCAAACATAGGTTGTGATTCTAGTAATTCGCCAATCAGAAACACTTTTTCTTTTATTGAAATGGGGTCGGTTGAAATTTCAAGTGGCTTGCGTTGAGTGCGGCTCAACGAAGCCTTAAGCCCCAGCAAAAGCTGATAGGGGTCAATGGAATCGACTGGCGCCGAGAGCAAACTTTCGGGCGGAAGTATGTCGGCGGTAGAACCAGGCCCCTTCGGATAATAGTCACGCTCTAGCCATTCGCGCTTGTCGAGCGCTAAAGCGGCCAATTTGAACTGCTCATACTCTAAAAGTTTTTGCACCAGCGGCAACCGTGGATCGGCGTCGGCCGCCTCTTCTTCTTTAGGCAGCAACATCAACGATTTTAGATAGGTGAGCGTTGCCGCCATCACCATGAACTCGCCCGCCAAGTTACAGTCGGGTTGTTCCATCGCATCTAAAAACGTTAAATAGTTTTCGCAGATACGCGAGATGGGAATGTCGTAGATGTTGATCTGTTCGCGGCGGATCAAGTGGAGCAGTAGATCTAACGGGCCTTCGAAGTTCGGAAGCAGGATTTTATAATCCTCTTCAAAACCACCCGTCTTTTGGCTGTCGACGGCCTTAACGTTTTCAAACGCCTGATCGAGGTCTTTGAGACCGATGCCTGAATGCATTTGTGGGGTGGACATTGAAAGCAGTTATACCACTGACGTCTTCAACTGCCAAAACGAGGTAAAAGCCCCAATTTGTCATAGACTTGCGAGATGGTTTTACCGGCACGGGCTCGAGCCCTTTCTCCCCCCTCACTAATGAGACGGTCGAGCTCAGTTTTGTCGTTCATTAACGCAGTGATCTTTTCACGGATTGGGCGCAGCGCGTCCACTACGATTTCAGCGGTTTCGAGTTTGAGGTAGCCATACTGGCGGCCGACGTACGCTTTATGAATCTCTTCGGTTTTAACCCCTTTAAGCGCCGACTGAATCTGCAACAGGTTCTGCACCCCCGGAGAGATGTCTTTCTCGGCTACGGCCGGTAAAGAGTCAGTCACCGCGCGTTTAAACTTTTTGCGGATCTCATCATCGGTGTCCGACATAAAAATAGCCGACTGCCCGTTTTCATCCGACTTCGACATTTTTGCTTCGGGGTTGAGCAAACTCATTACCCGGGAGGCCGTGGGCGCAATGTAAACCTCGGGAATGGGAAATATCGGTTCGCCCAAAAACGTGTTTAATCGCTCCGCCAAATCCCGCGTCAGCTCTAAGTGCTGCTTTTGATCTTGGCCCACCGGTACCAGATTGGCTTTGTAGAGCAGAATATCGGCGGCCATTAGGGCCGGATAGGTGAACAACCCTGAACCGACCGAGTCACCTTTGCTGCCACTCTTATCTTTGAACTGGGTCATGCGAGCCAGTTCCCCCATTCCCGTAAAGCAGGTGAGCACCCAGGCGAGCTCGGCGTGCTCGGGTACGTGCGACTGGGCAAAAAAAGTGCAGGCTTTAGGGTCTAGCCCCGCCGCGAGATAAGTGGCGATGGTGCGGTAAGTGTTTTCGCGCAACTCTTTCGGATCTTGCCGCACGGTTAGCGCATGCAGATCAACCGCGAAAAAAACGCAATCGTACTGAGTCTGAAGCGTTACCCAATTACGGATGGCGCCCAAATAATTTCCCAGGTGCAGCTTATTTGTTGGCTGCACTGCCGACAGCATCACTTTTTTGGACATGAATTAGCGGTTTCCTGTTGCTTGCAATGCGGCGATGCGAACATCCAAATCTGGATGGCTCGAAAACAGCGCCATTAGGCCACCCCGACGGCCGTTAATTTTAAACGACGCTAAGGCGGGTGCCCGGTTATCTACGGTTTCAACCTGCGACTTCAAAGCCTGTAAAGCGCGAATCATTTTTTCACGGCCGGCAAATTTAGCTCCGCCCTCATCGGCCCGGAATTCACGGCGGCGCGAGTACCAAGCCACCACGATGGCGCCCAACAGACTGAAAGCAATTTCAAAGATAATCACAAACACGAAGTGCATCATGGAACTACCACCGCGGTCTTCACTGTCGCGGTTTCCGGCCATCGCTTGCGAAGCCAGCCAAGCAAAAACACGCGCTAGGAACATGGTGAAGGTATTCACTACGCCTTGCAGCAGGGTCATGGTGACCATGTCACCGTTGGCAACGTGGGAAATTTCGTGGGCGAGCACGCCTTCCACCGCTGACTCATCCATACGTTGTAAAAGCCCTGACGACACCGCTACCAAAGCGCGGTTTCTGGTGGGGCCGGTGGCAAACGCATTCACTTCGGGGCTCTCGTAAATGCCAACTTCGGGCATCACGCCTAGACCTGCTTTTTGAGCGAGCCGGTGCACGCGTAAAAGCAATTCACGTTGGAAGCCCGAAGCCGATTGTGGGTCAATGACCTTTACGCCCATCATCCACTTCGCCATCACACGGGAGAGGGCTAGCGAGATAAAAGCGCCGGTGAAGCCAAAAATAGCGCACAGCGCCAGCAGGCTGCCCATGTCTAGTCCACCGTTTGAAAGATAGGCTGGCGATATACCCAGTGCGCCCATGATCAAATTGGCGGTGATGCTGATGGTGATAATCACCAAAAGGTTCACGATGATAAAAAGAAAAGTTCGTTTTGCGAAGGCCACGTTCACTCCTTACGATAAGTAGACGTTAAGGCCGCAGTATAGTGATGCTTTTCCCATCATCAAGGGGCGAGCGGCAAAAGCTCTGAATTAATTGAGGTCTTGCTTCTATTCTAGAGGTTAAAAAGGAAAGCCATGTCGATGGAAGAGGCGCTGACGCGGCTGGGGCCTGCGCTCCATAAGCGGCTAATGCCGAAACTAAACCCGCCGAACCAGCCATTAGGGTCTGAGTTCTGTAGAAACATGAGGTGCGGCCGCACACTGAAAAACGGCGCAAGGATGTCGCGGTTTCGTCCGCTCGCAATTTTTTGCGATAAAAAGTGGCCACCAACGCCAATCGAAAGCATTGGTTTTATGAACGGCAAACCCGCAATTTCATAATCGGTTGCAAACGAAACGGTAACCGGAACCCAGAGCAGTTGAGCGTTTTCGGCGTAGCTAAGATCTCCGGCGCTGACTTGGAAACTACCGCCGTTGGTACCAAACCCCACCGTCGCTTCACCGTGAAACTGAAACTGCCCGCGCTGGAATAGCGGAATTTTAACGCCCATCGAGATAACCGGTATCCCGCCGAGAGCTTTTTCGATTCGTGTGCTTTCCCCTTCGAAAATCGTAGGGGAAAGCATCGAGAGTTCCGTGGAAAACTGAAGGCGGCTGCTACGGTAGTGCGCGGGTTCGTCGCTTTCTATCGAGGGCCTGGGATCAGGAGCCGGCAGCGGGCGAGCGTAGGGCTCGCTAAACGCGGAGGCCGAAATCACGGCGGCGCCTAGGTAAATGCCCCACTTTTTCCGTTTGCGAGCGCGGTCCATTCTGGAAATTGTAGTGCCTTCTTTGGGTTATGTCTCTGGGTTCTATCCTCTTTTAGTAGACGTGTTATTCCTCTCGTCTTTGCGAGGCCGCAGGCCGAAGCAATCCTCACACGGTGGAATAAGGGTCATTCCATTGAAAATTGTTGGTAACGCCAGTGTAAAGGACGCTACCGGTCCAATTCGCCATAATGTAAGTAAAACTCTGTCTCTCATCAATCATCGGTCAAGGATTGCCGCGCCACTTCGTGGCTCGCAAGGACGGGTGGGGAGCGTACCGCCAACTTTTAAGGGAAAGAGCCACGTCTCTGGCAATGGCGCGTCTAAGCGACTAAGGGTTAGACGGAAAACAGCCGAGCGAAGCGGTTAAACAGCTGATTTTAAACATTTATTTTAGATGTATTCTAACTGTGGCCTGGACGCAGTTATGCATCATTAGTTAAATGAGGCAAACCCGGGGGGGGATCAATGCCAAGCTTAATTCGTGTATTAATTGCAGTGGGCGTATTCACCAGTGCGCCGGCGTGGGCCTGCGGATCGGGCGGATGCACCACTAAACCTTCTGAGTTTTCTTCTAGCTCGTCCACGTCGAGTCAGGGTTCAAGCGGATCCTCCAATTACTCGCCGCCTAGTAGCAGCTCACCCACTTTTGATTCAGCGCCAAACCTAGCCACCGCGCCGCAAGTCGCCATGCCCCAGGCCCTAAAGGGTGACCCAAAGAAAAAAGGGATCGACTTTGATTCGCTGGCGGCCAGTAGCCCAGATTTTAGGGCCGTCATGGGTAAGAATTCCCGGCTTTCTCCCGGCGGATCGCCGGCCGCAAGGGCAAGTGAACGGGCCATTGCTTCGGGTAGTTCGCCCTTAGACGCCGGCCAAGGGGTAATTCGTCCGGCTTCGGTGCGTGGCGCGCGCGAACTTGCCGGCACCGCAAGAACTCCCCGCACGATCGCCACCGGTGAAGTTGAGGCAAGTAATTAATTTGCGGTCTACCATGCCGGAGAAAAGGAAACTCCAGATTTAAAAAAGCGGAAGTTCTGGATCGGTGGCACGTGCCGATTTCACTTTGGCAATGCCCAAGTGCTCGTACGCGGCTTCGGTGGCGGTTCTGCCGCGTGGAGTGCGATTTACAAAACCCATTTGAATTAAATACGGCTCGTACATGTCTTCTAGCGTTTCACGTTCTTCACTGAGCGCCGAGGCCATAGTTTCGATGCCTACCGGGCCGCCGCCAAACTTTTCGATGATGGTGCTAAGAAAACGGCGATCCATCAGATCAAGCCCTTTGCGATCTACCTTAAGCATGTCGAGCGCCGCTCGAGCGGTACTCTGAGTGACGGTGCCATCGCCGCGAATTTCGGCAAAGTCACGCACCCGGCGCAGCAAACGGTTGGCGATGCGGGGCGTGCCCCGCGCACGGGTACTAATTTCGCCAATGCCATCCATTTCGAAACGGCAGCCTAAAATTCCGGCGGAGCGTGCGAGAATCAATTTAAGTTCTTCGGCGTTGTAGTAATCGAGCCGCTCGACCACCCCGAAACGATCGCGCAACGGCGACGTAAGCAAACCGGCGCGCGTCGTGGCGCCGATTAAAGTAAAGGCTGGCAACGGAATCTGCACTACGCGAGCGCCGGGGCCTTCGCCAATGACGATGTCTAGCCTAAAATCTTCGAGGGCGGGGTAGAGGGCCTCTTCCACCACCCGGTTTAGCCGGTGAATCTCATCGATAAACAAAACATCGCGCGGACTAAGGCTGGTGAGAATGGCGGCGAGATCTCCGGCCCTTTCTAACGCGGGTCCCGAAGTGGCCAGCAAACCCACGCCCATTTCACGCGCAATCACGTGGGCGAGTGACGTTTTTCCAAGGCCCGGGGGGCCGCAAAACAGAGTGTGATCTAGGGCCTCTTGGCGTCCACGGGCGGCGTCTACAAAGATCGAAAGTTTTTCTTTCAGCTCGGCCTGCCCGATAAATTCGGCAAGCTGGCGCGGGCGAAGCGCGTTTTCGCTGCGCACTTCCTCTTTTTCGACGCGTAGGTCGAGCACTCTGGAATCAAGCTCATCCATTTAGATCTCCAGGTAAGGGTGACCCTTTGCGAGGCGTCACGCGGCCCGACAACTCTTGTAGACACTGTTTGAAAGCCAGCTCGAAGTTTGTCGGCCCACGCTCTTGAGTAAACACGCGATCTACCGCCACCCGAACTGAGGCCGGGGGGAAACTCAAATTTTGTAGCGCCGACGAAAGCTCTTCGCGCAGCCTATCTTCGGACGAAGCTGCCGTGGGCGGCGCAACCCTGACCGCGGCATTGAGCGTAGTAACGGTTTCTAACCATTCTAGCTTTTCAATTTTACTGCCGAGTTCGAGCACAATTTTTTGCGCCAATTTTTTACCCACGCCCGGAGCTTCGGCCAGCTCGTCGCTCTGCTTGCGGGCAATGGCGCCGATTACGTTTTTTACGCCCAGTTCACCGACCAGAGCCATTCCGACTTTGGGGCCCACGCCCGAGGCGCTGAGCAGAATGCGAAACACTTTTTTATCGATTTCGGTGGCAAAGCCAAATAGCTGAAGAATGTCTTCGCGCACGTGGGTGTGAATCCAGATTTCGGTTTCACTGCCCTCGGGGGTCATCTCCCAAAATGGTTTGGTCGCCGTGATTTCGTAGCCGGTGTTGCCCACCAAAAGCACGAGCGAAGAGTTTTCCACTGACTTTGCGATCACTTTTCCTTTGAGGTACCCAATCATAAAGTTCCTAACTAAAAACGCCGGGCAGCCGCCGCTGGCTACCGTGGCAAACCGCCACCGCCAAAGCGTCAGTGGCATCCAGACCTAAATCAATTTTTGCCCCGAGCGTAATCTCCACCATTTTTTTTACGGCCTCTTTATCGGCCCGCCCACTGCCGGCTACCGCAGCCTTAACGGCCGCGGGCGCGTACTCAAAAATGGGAATTTTTCTTTCTAAGAAAACGCTAGCTACCAGTCCCCGGGCCATTCCCAAGTACAGTGCGCTCTTGGGGTTTTTTCCGAAAAAGGTGTCTTCAAAGACTGCCTCGTCGGGGGTCAGTTCGTTGACCCTGATTTTGAGCCTATCCAATATGAGAGCGAATCGGGAGTAAAGGGGAAGTCCTTTGGGGGCGGAAATCACTTCGGCAAAGATGAGACGCGGCGCGCGCTCGGTGTATTCGATGCAGCCGAGCCCTAAAAAATAGGAGCCCGGATCGATTCCCATGATGCGGCGTTTGTTCACCGAGTAAGAGTACGGTGAACGAAAGATCCCGTCACGTTTTGAAAGGGACAGTCTCCCCCAACCACCCAGAGAGGCGGAAGGGGGAAGACTGACGCTTTAAGGTACGCGGGTAAAGGTAACCGTTTCGCCCGGCTTGGTTAAGGTGAGGGCATTGTTTTTGATCGTGTAGTTTATGGTTTCGGCAACGATGCTGGCAGTGCATTTTGCGGCTGCCGCGGCAGCGGTGCGCTCATTTTTTTCTAGGGTTTTGATGGCCGTGGTTGTGATTTCGGCACGGGAAACTGCTTCCGCGCTGAGGCTCTTGCCGTCGGGATAGGTGCAGGTAACGGTTTTGTTGAATGAGTTGGCGGTTATTTTAATTCGCTGAGTTAGCTTGAGTAGACCGAGCACGTTCACGGGGCCGCTGACCCAGGTACCGTTAATCGGAAGCACGGCGGCCGGCGAAACGGGGGCCACGGGTTTGCTAGGCGCAGTTTTCGCTTCGGGTGCAACTTTTCCACAAGCCGTAACGAATAAGACCGAGGCCAATGCAAGCCATGACCCCACTTTTTTTGAATTTACACGCTTCATTTTTTTTCCTTGTAAGCCAGTCATTGACTGGTCAGTTAGTGTTTGATGAAGGGGTAACTAACAAACGCGCCGAGTCATGTTCTAGTAATTAAAGAGCTTTTTTTGTTATCTTTACTAAATCTTTGGTGAGGAAAAGATCTATCGTATTGAAACTAGTGCCATTTTTCTAACGCTAAGGGGTCAGGCTTTGCTTTCTACCAGGCGGCCCACCAAAAAAATCACGGCACCGATACTGAGCATAGTGATCTCTTTAGTCTGGGCCTTTTCTAATTCAGTGAAGCCAACGTAGAGGGCTAAGGCCACCACGCCCATGGCGGCGGCTTGAAGACATTTGCCTAGGTAAAACATAGGCCCCTTCCTAACCCGTTGTGCCGTGAGAATCAAATTAACGAAAGAAGCGGGTCGGGCATCCTCTTACCCCTGCGAAAAATCGAGCCCGCGATTAACCCGTGATATAATTTTCTCTAGGTATTTCTCTCTTTCTCTTACCTCACCGCTGAGGGCTCCCAATGATACGGCTTCGTAAGATTGTCTACTTCACCCTTTTGCTTGAGCTCTTTGTCTGCGTGGATGGGTTTGCGGCTAAAAAAGATTTTAAAGGCCTGTTCGGCTCTTATCGCCGAGAAAAATTCACCGAAAACGAAGGGGCTTCGGGCGAGCTAGGCGTGGATTTGATGTTCTCCACCCTGATGCCGATCACGCCGGTGATTCAAAGCCAAGAGGCTACCGGTGGGGCTTTCTCGAGTTTGAATTACGCCACGTTCTTTAACGTTGAAGGCGGGCTGCACTATTCGCTTACTTATAATTGGCTGCTCTACGCAAGCATCGGCTATTACGACTACGACACCCGTAAGAAAACGGCCTCGAGCTCAGATAAGCAGCCTAACTTTCATCAGTTCGAAATGCGCACGATCCCGATGCTTCTGGGGGTTAAATACCGCTTCACCAGTAGCGACGTGGTTCCTTACCTGGGAATCGGTGCAGGAGTTTCTGCAATTACGCAAAAAGGTTTTTACGATAGCGCGGTTCAGAACCGCATACGCAGCATGACCGTTCCTACTGGTCAGATCGTCGGCGGATTTGAATTTTATTTTGCCGCCAAAGCCGGCATTCGTATGGAAATTGCTGCATATTTCATGAAAATTGATTCTGAGCGTTGGAATGAAGACGGGGCAAGTGCGGGCCCCGTGATCTCAAGCCCAGCGTTCGAATTTTCGGCCAATGTTTGGTCGGTGCGTTATGCGAGTGGTCTATTTTTCGTGTTCTAGAATGACGAAGAGCTAGATTTTTCCTGAAGTTACTCTAGAATTAATAGAGAAGGGTAAGTTTGAGTACTTAGTCTTCTCCTGTCTTTAAAGTTGTTTTCAACAAAACCTTAATCAATTTACCGGGGGGCGCAAAAATCCCCCCTAGGCCTACGGAGGCATCTACAATGGGCGAGATCCAAGAACTGGTACACTTTGTAAAAGAAGGTGGTTTCGCCAGTATGATGGTAGTGGTGGTGGCGGTGATGGCATTTGCGATCAGCATCGAGCGCTGGATTAGAATTCAATTCCAGTTCTCGGTTAACAGCCGGGCCTTCATGGCGAAACTCAAGAAATATATCTTGAGCGACAATATCGACCGCGCCATCAGCCTATGTAACAGCAAGCCCTTGGCACTTTTGCCACGCGTGCTTAAAGCTGGTTTGACCCGCGCGAAAGACAGCTCAACCGATATTCAGAACGCTGTCGACGAGGCCACTCTGGAAGTGCTTCCTAAGTTGGAAGCCCGCTCCTTGTACCTACCCACGCTGGCAAACTTGTCGACCCTTATCGGTTTGTTTGGAACCATCGTTGGTCTAATCACCGCTTTCCGCGCTTCGGGCGATAACGTTGACGCAGCGATGCGCCAACAGTTTTTGCAAAAGGCGATCGCGATTGCGATGCACACCACCGCCCTTGGTATCTTTGTGGCGATTCCGGTTCTTTTGGTTCACTCGGTACTGCAATCCAAGATTAACTCAATTATCTCGGACATCGACCAGTACTCGGTGAAACTCATTAACCTGCTTTCAGCGTCTCATAAGTCTGGCGTGCGAGCCGGCTCGATGGACGACGAAGCCGCCGCTAACGACTAAATTTTAGGAGTCATTCAGTGGCCAAATCACCCACAAGAAAAAATAATCGTCATAAGCCGTTGGAGGGGTTAAATCTTACCCCCTTCATCGACATGATCACCTGCCTGATGTTTTTCTTGATGATGTTCGCGGGTGTGATTCCGGTAACCATGATTAACGCCCCTCTTCCCAAAGTGGCCTCCACGGCGGAAGAGGTTAAAAAAGCGAAGGAAGAGGACGCCAAACTCGACCTCACCGTTTACATCAACGCTTCGGGCTTCGTGGTGAAAACTGCGGGCTTGGGCGACAAAACGATGATGATCGCCAACGGCGTTTATCCTTTCGAAGATCTTCATAAACATCTCTTAGCGATTAAGGTGAAGCGGCCTAACGCTAAGGAGATCACGATGATTCCGAGCGATGACATTACCTACGACGTGATGGTTCAGGTGATGGACTCTTCGCGGGAAATTCGCACCGGCGACCAAGGTTACCAAGTGGTTCCGCCCGAAATTTCGCAAAAACCCGAAAGCGACCAATTCAATCGTCTCTTTCCCGAAGTTAGTATTGGAGGAGTCTAATGGCTGGTGATGCTGGAGGAGGAAGCGGAGCAAAGGGCAGTAGGGCCACCGCAGGTCGGGTAACTAGTCGGATGCGGAGCAAGGGCCAAGGCATGGGCCAAGGGCTAATGCTGGCCTCCATGCTAGATATTTTGATGGCGATTTTGTTTTTTCTGCTTAAGAACTATTCAACCGCAGTTTCTGATTTCAGCATGGGCAAGGACATCTCGTTGCCCCAATCCTCTTCGATGACCCCTCCTACCCAGGCGCTACAGCTCGTAGTCACGCAGAAAGCCATTATTCTCGATGATAAAGAGTTGCTATCGATGGATAACGGCGATGTGCCTCGGGCCGAGCTCTACCGTGATGGCATCACCATTGTGAAGTTGGCGCAGGCTTTAAAAGAGCAAAAAGATCGCTCCATGTTCATTCAACAGCACAACGACTCTCATTCGTTCACCGGAACGATCGTAATGCAGGCCGATAAAAATCTTCGTTTTAACGTCTTGAAAAAAGTTATCTACACGGCCGGCATCACCGACTTCGTAAATCTCAAGCTGGCCGTGCTCAAAAAAGACGGCGTCTAAACCCTTTCGAAATTTTCAATAATTGGTGGAGTTAGTATGAAAAGAGTTCTCCTTTCGGGGTTCCTCCTTTGTTCGGTCATTGTCCTTTTCGGTTGTGCGGGCAAAACTGCAAAAGTACTAGAACGCGCCGATGACGAAAGTAAGCCTAGCTGGGCCCGTGTCACCAAACCAAGTTTTGAGAACGATGGTAAAAGATATTTTGTTGGTTTCGTTGAAGTGGATGGTGACAGCTCTCGCTCCGCCGCCATGAACATGAGCGATGAAAAGGCCCTTTCTGAGCCAATGCGTTCTCTCGTCGACAATTTCTTGGATCAAAACCAAGTGGCCGAGACGCTAAGAAGAGATGGCTACGCCGGCCAACGTATCATTTCCGCAACCCGTGGCTTTCGCGTACCGATGCCCAGCTTGACCATCACCGATCGGTATTGGGAAACGGTCGCCGATGGTTCCCACGGTGAAACCGCCACTCGCGCCTATTCTCTGGCCGAAATTTCAGCGGCTGATTTTGAAAAAGCAAAACGCTCCTACCTTGAGCGGCTGTCTTCAAACACTGAAGTGAAGCAAATTCTTCGCGACGTCGGACGCCGCCAAAGAGATAACGTGCTCGATGCCGGAACAGCCCAAAACTGAATGGCTAACTAAGGCATTCCTTTTTGGAATGTCGCTCGCCATCGGCGGCTGTGCCAATTTAATTTCCCGAAAGCCTGTCTCCTCGCCCTTAATCACCCGCAATCCTTTCCCTCTAATTTCCGCTGACCGTCCTTTATTCCCGACCTGGGTTTTTAAAACCCCCGCTGCAGACACTCACGTTTACGCCGTGGGCGAAGCCTTCGGGGCAATCGACAAAGAAGAGGCGTTGGCCAAATCTTGGGCCAGTGCTTTGGTCCGAATGGGAATGGCTGAGTTTCCGGAGTTGAGTCAGGTGGCCTCGTCGCACGTTGAATCACTTAACGGTGGTAGCTCGGCCAGTCGGGGGTTGGTGCTCCATCTCGAGCGAGTGAATTGGGCGGGGCTTAGCGAAGTGAAAGAAAAAGGTTCACCGTTGGTGTACTGGGACGAAACCGAAGGCGCCTACCGCGCTTTCCGCCTGTTAAAATGGGACCGCGCCCACATTGAGGCTGCCCGCGCCCTCTTTAAAAAAAACCAACCCAGCGCGATTCCACTTCCGCCCGAAATGATGGTTCGCGAAGAGCAGAGCATTTTCGAAGCCGTCACCGAAATTCAGCGCATCAATTTCAAAAACAGTTACAAACAAAAACTCTACCGCAAGGTATTCGGGGAGTTGCGTTGCGGAGTGACAATAGCCGATCTGATTAAAGTGCTAGGAGCCCCCGATCGATTTAATCCCTACAACCGCATCGTGATGGATAAAGAGTACTACTGGGGAGATTACCGTGTAGAACGAGAAGGCGCTGACCCGCGAATCACGGCCATCATCACTCAGGGGAACGGCCGCGAAAACCGAAAAACATGCCGCTAGTCCTTAGCGGCCCATAGGCCAAAGCTGCCGCCAAGGGCAGTAAAGTCAGCCAAAGCAAAAGCATCGTGATGGCCAGGGGACCACGTCCCAATTTTTTGTAATAAACCGGTCCCCAGAAGTTGGGCACGTATTCCGAAACCATGCGTTGTTTAGACTCGCTATTGATCCAAAGGCGCGGGTAATTGCCGGTAAAACTGTAAGTAATGGTTTTGATTCGTTGGGCAAGCTGGCCATCGTCGGCCCCCATTAAAAGGCGCTGGCGACGATTGTATTCTAGTTCACCAGGGTAGAAAAAAGCGTCTAAAGAATCGGGCGCCCAGCACGAGATCACTTGTAACAGAATGCTGGTTAAGACCAACGTTTTCGCAACCAGACGGAAGCGGCATCGCTCTATAAAGGAACCGACCCCGATCACGAACAGAAAAATTAAATGAAGGTGAAAACGATTTCCCCAACTTTCACTTCCATCCGGAAAGGCCGCTCCCGAGAGCCGAGAGTAGACAAGGCAGGAAACTATAAATGCAACGGCTAGACCTGAGCTAAAAAGGAGATACCTTCGGCAATCTCGCCGCATTCCTTCTAGGGCTACTAGCAGAAGGGGAGATAGCAAAAAAAGACCTTTGCCTGGTCCAATGAGTAAAGCGAAGGCCAAATGAATTTGAACGGGAATTAGCACGATTCCATTTTCCAATTTCGCGTAGCCATTGGCGAAGCAACCCCCAAACCGCCAATATGAAAACGCGGTATAGAGCAGCAAGGGAGGTATCATGCCGTACACCAAAGTTAAGAGAATGCACTTGCCGTCCAGAGGCTCGCTTTTTCCTTGGCGAATTCGATCTGCCAATAATCCAAAGAGGGGTAAAAACGCAAAGAGCACGTTGAGGCGAAAAAGTGCGGTGCAAGACCACAGTAGTGCAGCAATAAAAAGGTCACGTCGATTCCTATTTTCCAGATACTTGAGGGATAGAACCAGGCCGGAGCATAGTAAAATTGCGATGGGTACCTCTTCTTGCAATAAGCCCACTGAATAGATGAGTGTCGTGGTCCCGAAAAGAACTAAGGAACTGGCGACATACGAAGTTCTCTTTGAATAGTCGAGTCGTCGCAGAAGGTAAAACATGGCCAGCCAAAGTAAAAGGCCCATCAAGGGAGCGTACAGGAAGACAATAGGTAGGGTTTCGACCCAAGCTGGCTTAACGGGCGACGGGGTAATTACTTTGGCCATCGCGTATCCCATGATGTCGAATGGAATAAAAAGTAGAGTCTGTCCAATGCCGTAAAATGACGTCCCCAGATTTACATCATGCGGACTGGGTACCATTGAGTGCCAATTTGTTTGGTCGCGCGATACAAAGACCGTCGCGTGTCGCCATAGTGCGCGTGAAATTAGCAAACGATTTCCCGCATCGGAAACAGTAAGCCGACCCGGCGAAAAAAATGCCAAGGTGAGGAAAATAAGGAGCGCGATTCTCTTCATTAGGCTGCTTTTTCTTGGTGAACAGAAACAATTGGGGCCGTAGCGACCACAACGACGCTAAGTCCGGTAAAGTGTTCGAAGATTCTTTCAATTGGGCCAAAATATTTCTTCACCAGGGCATATAGACGAACCGAACCGGAATTGAGATCCGACCGCTTCAGTAAAATCCCGGTTACCCACCAACCAAAGACACCAAGGAAATTTGAGTAGAATGAATTCTTTACAATTAGGCCGGTCTCTTCAATTTTCTGGCAAAGTTCTTGGCGCGAGTACCGGCGGTAATGGCCAACGGCTTTATCGATTGGAGAAAAAAGACGTTGATTGTGCGGAACGAGGATGATTAGGCGGCCATTTTCTTCAACAAGGCTAGCCCAAGTTTTTAACGCCTTTCGATCGTCCTCGATGTGTTCCAAGACATTAAAGGCGACAACGGTATCGTATCGTTTTGCGCCGCGCCAAGCCGGCTTGGTTGCGTCCCATTGCCGAGCTTGGGTTTCATCGAAATAGGAAAAGCGAACTTTTAGATCTTCGATAAATTCTTTTTGAATGTCGGTTGCGGTGACTCGCCCTTTTTTGACCAACCATTTAGTAAGATTGCCCGTACCCGAGCCGATTTCTAAAATATTTTGCCAGCCTCTTCGGGATGGTTCGAAGTTCAGCGCTTTTTGAAGCGCTGGAGCGTAAATTTGATCAGAGCTTTCGTCGAGTGCGCGCAGAGTTTGACGCATGCTTGGTATAAACGGCTCACGATCTAAAAGAGTAAAACGCAGAATATGAAGGGGAATGGATAGGCCGTCGAGAAGCGTTATTTTCTTGCCTTCGTCGTAGGTCCGGCCGGTGTAACTGACAGAAACTTCATAAATCCTTGCCTTAGCGTGAGCCAGGCGCGCGGTTAACTCGGCTTCGATGCCAAAGCGATTCGATTTCAGTCGCAGTGTTCGGGAGAACTCGCCGCGCATGGCTTTGTAGCCGGTACCAAAATCGGTGAGGTTGAGGTCAAGCAAAACGTTCACGAACAACGTCAGTATTTTATTCGTAAGAGAATGCCAGAACAACATCACCCGGCGAGTTTGGCTGGTAAAGCGGCTGCCAAAAACAGCGTCAGCATGACCGTCAAGAATCGGACGAATCATCTTAGGATAGTCTTGGGGTGACAGTTCAAGATCGGCATCTTGCACGATTACTACGTCGCCCGTGCTTTGGGCCAACGCGGTTCTTACTGCGGCCCCTTTTCCCAAATTTTTATCGTGGTGAAGCACCATCACTGCGGCCTCAATCCCGTTTCCAAATCTAAACGTCTCTTCTGACAGTTGAATGATTAGATCGTCTGACCCATCGGTCGATCCATCGTTTACGACTATTATTTCGACCGAGGTGATCTCTTTGAGTTCGGAAAGTGGAGCCTGCTTTAAGCGCGTCCAAAATGTATGGAGTGATGGCCGTTCATTAAATAGGGGAATAAGTATGGAAAGTTTCATCTCCCTATACTTTTCGGTTCAAGTGGTTGGATTATTAAGAAAAAATAACGGGTTTCTGATTTTTTTCAGGTCGGTTTTTCTACGGCTGTGCGTTGCGCAGCGTTAAGGGGGGCGCCGGCGACTCTATCGGGTAGGTCAAAAGCTTCTTTACGCACGGCTTGGCTAAAATCGAGCTCAACGGCGCGTAGCGCAATTGCTTTCTCCGCGAAGGCCGAAGTCGAACCGTACAAAATATCGCCCCAGATAGGTAGGCCGTGTTTGGCCATTTCGAAACGCAACTGATGTGAACGGCCGGTTACTGGGGTAAGGCGCCAGTGACCGCGAAGGGTGCCATCAATTTTTTTGTCCGCCAGAAACTCGGCGTTGGTGACGCAGTCTTTTCCAAACGGTTTTTCGTAGGCGCGTTTTTTGCCTTTTAACAGTCGGCTTTTCCAAGTGAGTAGCGTCTTAGCGGAAAACGCTGAACCCACCTCTTTTTCGGAGAAGCACTCGTAAGTCTTTCTCACCTGACGATTTTCAAACCACGCACTGGCATTGCGGTGCGCATCGGCCTCCTTGGCGAAAATAACCAGTCCCGAAACTTCGCTATCTAAACGGTGTACGCAAAACAGTTTAATGCCGCGGCTCTCATTTAAATGTTTAATGAGACAGGGGCGCTCATCCGCCTCACCGGTACGACCCGGGATCGTGAGCCAGCCGGCTGGCTTATCGACAATTAAAAAGAAAGCATTCTCGAAAACCACCGTGACTAAAGGGGCTGAGCTCAAGAGGGCACAACCACTTGGGCGGCTTGTCTAAGTTGGCCCAAAGTTTCTACCGGAAAAAGATGGTGGTATGCGTTAGCGAGATTGAGTGCCATGGCGACATCGGGGGCCACCGATTTTAAAAATTGGTGGCAGCGCACTTTGAGGTAGTCCAGCGATCGCGACTCAGCCCAAAATTGCAAACGGGTTAACCGATCAAATACGGGAATCACCTTGGTGCCGTTGAGATTTAAGAAGAGTGGAAAAAATCTTTCGTCGGGGGTGGTCTCGCTCCAACTCCCCACCTCAAAACCCTCGCGTTTTACGGGAATAAAAAGCTCGGCATTTAAAAAGGCGTCGTAAAAAAGGTTTGCGGTTTTTTGGTCGTCACGTGCCATCTGCAAGGCCGTGTCCAGCGGGGTTTCGGGCTTAAATTCCATCGGCGCTTGATAGCGGATTACCACTGTTTTGTACAGCGGTGCGCACGATAGTTGAACAATAACGAGGCTATCCCCTAATTATCTCACCGGCATTTAGGCGTACATGCCTTCGATTTCGCTACGGTATCGTTCTACACAGACTTTTCGTTTGAGCTTTAATGAGGGGGTCAGCTCTCCCGACTCAATCGAAAAATCCTGGGGTAATATTTTAAATTTCTTAATCGACTCGTAGCTCGCCAGGTTTTTGTTTACCGCGGCGATCTCAATCTCAATGATCTCTTTGATCTTCGTTAAAGTGCTAAGGTCGGCGTAGTTTCGAAAGGCAATCCCGCTATCCGCCGCCCATTTCGTGATTTCAGGCTCATTTAAAGTGACCAGTGCGACCAGATATTTTTGTTTGTCACCGAAGACTAGGCCATTAGACATAAAACGCCGCGCTTTGATCAGATTTTCTAGTTTCTGCGGAGCCACATTTTTTCCCCCGGCCGTGACGATTAACTCTTTTTTACGATCGGTTATGCGCAAAAAACCTTGAGTATCAATCTCACCAATATCGCCGGTGTGGAACCACCCATTCTGCAAACTCTCGCCGGTGGCTTCTTGGTTACGATAGTAGCCCTTAAAAACTAAGGAGCCCTTAACCAAAATTTCGCCGTCTTCGGCGATTTTGAACTCGGAATCACCTACGGGCCTACCTACCGTACCAAAGCGATAGTCATCGGGGCGGTTTACCGCTACGGCGGCGGTGGTTTCGGTAAGGCCGTAACCCTCTAAGACTTTGATTCCGCAAGCGTGGAAAAATTCACACAGATCGCGGTTTAACGGTGCTCCGCCTGAAACCGTAAGACGAATGTTTCCGCCCATGGTGTTTCTAATTTTTTCGAATACGAGTTTGTCGGCAATCTTGAACTTAGCCCAGAGCACAGGGGACGGCGCCTGTTTCAACGAACGCATCTTTGCCATTTGTCGGCCGATGCCCACGGCCCAATGAAAAATCTTTTGCCGGGCAGGGGGAGCACTTTCGACCTGAGACATAATCTTGGCGTAAATTTTTTCATAAATGCGGGGCACGCTCAACAGCATAGTGGGCTTTAACTCAGCCATATTCTGCGAAACCGCATTTATGCTCTCGGCAAATCCAAGCGAGGTTCCTGCGAAAATTGGTAAAAAACTCTCAACCCGACCAAAGATATGGGCAAAGGGTAGAAAGGTAAGCGTGACATCGGATTCGTAGAGTTCAATTTCATCGACGATAAACCGCAACTCACTGCCAAAGTTTGCATGGGTGAGTACGGCCCCCTTGGGTAAGCCGGTGGTTCCCGAGGTGTAAACGATGGATGCCATGTCGTTGGGCTGAATGGTGGCGGCGATCTTCGCAAACGAATCGTGAGCCGCTTTTTCGTTATTCAGTTTCGCGAATTCAGACATCGGCGTCGCCTTTAGGTCGGGGTGTTGACTTCCTGAAATCAAAATCACGGGTAATGCCGGCCGTTTTTTAAAGACTTGAAACAGCTTTTCGCACTGGGCAGCGTCCTCGACGATAACCGCTTTGGCCTGGCAGTGTTCAAGAATGTAGGCGACGTCCTCCAGCGAGCTGGAGTGGTAAATTGGCACGGCAATGCCCTTAAGGCCTTGAATCGCAATGTCGCTCATTAACCATTCGGGGCGGCTCTGGCTCATGATGCAAACGGCGTCGCCCTCGCCAATTCCCATACGTGAAAGGCCTTCGTGAATGCCCAACATTCGGGTGTGCACCTCTTTCCAAATCAACGGCTGGTACTTGCCGTCTTTTTTCAACCAGAAGGCGGGTTGGTTAGGGCTCATGCCAATGCGACGTAAATAGGCTTCGGGTACATTTTTGCCATCTACGACTTTAGATTTTCTATTTGCGTCCATTTTTAAGCCCCTCACTTGCCTGTTGAAAATCCACTAAACCGCAACGCGTTAGCAGTTTCAACTGCGCATTAAGGCAACGCCCTGGTGGCCTGAATTGTGCGTTTGGTACCAAGACAATGACCGATTCGCTGCTTTTACTGAGGAATGCCGGACTATCGGCGCTGGTTTGCGGTCTCGCAGCGTGGTGGTGTCGGGCCTCGGCCCGCCAAGAGCTAATTCGCTTGAAGCGCACCCGACGTTGGATCATTCGCGGTGAACCACAGCGCGCTTTACTGCTCACGGTACTTGTTGGCTTGGGCTGCGTGGTGATTGCACTGGCCTTAGGTCGGGGCGTTTGGGCGCTCTGGTTTTTACCGCCTTTTCCTCTCGTGTTTCGCCTGTTTTTGAATTGGGCCCGGATGGGCCATCTCAACTTAATGGAAGCCAGCTGCCGGCCAGCGCTACAAGCACTTCATGGCTTTTTGTCCTCTGGTCTCAGTTTGTCAGCCAGCCTGTTCCTGCTTGCTGATCGCCAGCCAATGCCGTTCACCCTTAAGTTGAAAAAAACTCTGCAATGGTTCGACCGTGGCCATTCACTGGGCGACTGTCTGAACCGCTTTCTTAGGAGAACCCCCAGCCCACTGCTGGGGACAGTCGTATCTTCGCTATTGGCGGGTTATGCCTCTGGACTGCCGCTACTTCCCTTTGTCGAACACGGCATTCAGGTGCTCGAGCGCCACCACCGCATTCAGAGCCGCGTGGCCCGGGTACGGTCGTTGGCGGTGGCTCAGGGGGCTTTTGCGTTTTGCCTGCCGTGGGGGCTACTCGCCTACTTGGCCTACTCGCAAGGCACGTCGGTGCGGGCCTATTTAAGCGACGGCAATTTTCTAAGCTTGAGTTTGTTGTGTCTAAGCTGGGAGGTCTTGGGCCTATGGACCCTGTGGAGAGTCGCCAAATTTTGCTAAAAGGAGCCCATAAAAATCGCCGCCAGGCTGAGCTCTTGCAGTTCGTCGAGGCCATGGCTCTGCACCTAGAGGTGGGCTACGACCTGGCGTTTTCATGGGAGGAATCGGCATTGGCGTTGCGCGCTCAGTCGTCTGAGCTTTACGCGGAACTGCATTCAAAAGAGTCACTGAGCGCTCGCCTGAACTATCTTGCCGAGCATTCGTCGCTGACCGAGGCCCGGGTTTGGTTTTCGCTGCTACTCACCCTTTATCAAGAGGGCAGCCCAATTTTAGGGGCGGTGAATGCCTTTCGCCGCCAGCTCAACGTTGATATCGAAGCGGCTCTAATCCGCCATCACGAAGAGTTTCCGGTGAAAGCCAGCCTGGTTCTGCTCTTCTTTTTTCTGCCACCTGCCTTCTGTTTGATCTTTTATCCGCTTTTGCAGCAGTGGGCGCGGGCGATCAATTAGGCCAAAGGCCGCTATGCCTCGGGGGACGGCCTTTGGCTAAGGGTTTGGAAGCGATCCCCGGCAGCAAAAAGCTCTGTTAAAACGTGGTGTTTACTAGACGAGGCCGCGGTTTGCCGCTACGGTAGTCTCTTTTTTCAAAGGACCACCACGATGGCCAAGCCGGCCCAGAAACCAAGTGAACAAAAAATGGCGGCGATCGTCTCGCTTTGCCGCCGCCGTGGCATTCTATTTCAGAGCAGTGAAATTTATGGTGGCCTGAACGGCTGCTGGGATTATGGCCCCTTGGGCGTGGAACTAAAGCGCAACATCAAAGAGGCTTGGTGGCGCGATATGGTGCTGCGTCGTACCGATGTGGTGGGGGTCGACTGTTCGATTTTAATGAATCCCAAAGTGTGGGAGGCCAGTGGCCACGTGAACTCTTTTACGGACCCCATGGTGGATTGCTTACAATGCAAAGGCCGCTTTCGCGCCGATCACATTGTGAATAACCAATGTCCAAACTGCGGTACCAAAGACAAGTTTACCGAAACCCGTGCCTTCAACCTCATGTTCAAAACTTTTGTGGGGGCGATGGAAGACAGCACCTCTCAGGTGTATTTGCGTCCAGAAACCTGTCAGGGAATTTTTGCCAACTTCAAAAACATCGTGGACACCTCGCGCGTAAAAGTACCGTTTGGCATTGGCCAGATTGGTAAGGCGTTTCGCAACGAGATCAACCCTCGCAATTTTACTTTTCGTTCTCGTGAATTCGAGCAGATGGAAATGGAATTTTTCGTGCACCCCGATGAAGCCGAAAAATGGTTCCAGTATTGGAAGCAAACTCGGTACGACTGGTACGTAAAGTACGGCATTAAGAAAGAACGGCTGCACTTGCGCGAACACGCCAAGAACGAGCTCGCCCACTACGCCGCTGGTTGCGCCGACATTGAGTACGAATTTCCGTTTGGTGTTTCGGAACTCGAAGGCATAGCTAACCGTACCGATTACGATCTCAAACAGCATTCTGAATTTAGTAAAAAAGACCTGTCCTATTTCGACGAGCCGACTAAAACGCGTTTCTTTCCGCACGTGATTGAACCGAGTGCGGGCGCCGATCGCGGAACTCTGGCTTTCTTGGTTGACGCTTACGATGAAGAAAAAGACGGCGATGAGGTGCGCACCGTGCTGAGGTTTCATCCGGCGTTGGCCCCGATCAAAATTGCGGTGCTGCCCTTGGTCAATAAAGAGGGCATGCCCGAGATGGCCGAAAAGATTTTTGCCGATCTTAGGTTGCGCTGGAATACGTACTTTGACGACAAGGGGGCCATCGGCCGCCGTTATCGTCGTCAAGATGAAGCGGGCACGCCATTTTGTATTACCGTCGACGGCGAAAGCCTTACGGCCAATACCGTTACGGTGCGCGAGCGCGATTCGATGAAGCAGGAGCGCATCGCGGTGGGCGAGCTCGCCACTTATCTTTCAAAATCTCTGACTTGGTAGGAGTAGGGCAGATGGAAAAGCAGATCTATTTTTTCGGCGATGGCAAAGCGGAAGGAACTCACGAGATGCGCAATCTCTTGGGTGGCAAAGGGGCGAATCTTCATGACATGACCCGCTTGGGGCTTCCGGTGCCTCCGGGCTTCACCATCACCACTGAGATTTGCACTCACTTCTACCAGAACAACAAATCTTACCCTCCGGGTCTTGAAACGGCGGTGGAAGAGGCCCTTAAGAAGATGGAAACCGCGGTGGGCCTTAAATTCGCGGATGTTGAAAACCCGCTTTTGGTTTCCGTGCGTTCGGGGGCGCGCGCCAGCATGCCGGGCATGATGGACACCATTTTAAACCTTGGCCTTAATGATCAGTCTGTACAGGGGCTTAAAAAAGCTTCGAAAGATGGTCGCTTCGCCTTTGACGCCTATCGCCGGTTTATCCAGATGTATTCCGACGTGGTGTTGAATTTGAACATGCACCCGTTCGAACAGCTTTTAGAGGAAGCTCGCACCAAACGCGGAGTCAAAAACGATAATGAACTTACGGCCGAAGATTTAGAAACGTTGGTAATTCAGTTCAAGAAAATCGTATTGCAGGAGACCGGCAAGCCGTTTCCGCAAGATCCTAAGCAGCAGCTTTGGGGATCGATTGGCGCGGTGTTTAGCTCGTGGATGGCGGCGCGGGCGATCAGCTACCGCCGTATCAATAAAATTCCCGAAGACTGGGGCACCGCAGTGAACGTTCAGGCCATGGTGTTCGGCAACATGGGCGACGACTGCGCCACCGGTGTGGCTTTTACCCGCGACCCTTCCACCGGCGAGAAAAAGTTTTTTGGTGAGTTTTTGCAAAACGCACAGGGCGAAGACGTGGTGGCCGGCATTCGCACGCCAAGCCCGATCAATAAATCGTCGGCGCAAACTGGCAGTACCGCCATCACCATGGAGAGTCAGTTTCCTGAACCTTTCAAAGAGCTGGTTCGGCTGTATCAGTTTTTAGAAAAAAATTACCGCGACATGCAGGACATCGAGTTCACCGTCCAGAAAAACAAGCTGTATATGCTGCAGACCCGCAATGGGAAACGGACGGCTACTGCGGCCGTGCGCATTGCCGTGGACATGGTGAAAGAAAATTTGATTTCACGCGAAGAGGCCATTGGTCGAGTGACCCCGGCGCAAATTGAGCAAATGCTGCACCCCCGTCTGGATCCGAAGCACCCTAAAAACGTGATTGCCAAAGGCTTACCGGCGTCACCCGGAGCCGCCTCGGGTGAAGCGGTTTTTTCGTCGGAAGAGGCCGAGCGTTTAAAGAAGATGAACCGGCCTTGCGTGTTGATTCGCCACGAAACCTCACCTGAAGACATTGGTGGCATGGACGCATCGGAAGGTATTTTGACGGCATTGGGCGGCATGACCTCGCACGCCGCAGTCGTGGCGCGCGGCATGGGTAAGCCTTGTGTGGCGGGTTGCGGAAGCGTGAACATCGACTATCAGAAACTCCAATTTACCGTGGGCAGCCACGTCGTAAAAAAGGGTGATGCCATCACGATTGATGGGGCAACCGGGGAAGTGATCTTAGGTCACGTTCCCACCATTAACAGCCAGGTGGATGCCTATTTTTCTGAGTTTATGGATTGGGTCGATGAAAAGAGGACGATGGGTGTGCGCGCCAATGCCGAAACTCCCAACGATGTAAAAGTCGCCCGTCAGTTTGGCGCCGAAGGGGTGGGCCTTTGTCGCACCGAGCATATGTTTTTCGAAGAGTCGCGCATTCAGGCGGTTCGCGAAATGATCTTGGCCGAAAACTCTAAGCAGCGTGAAGCGGCCTTGGCCAAAATCTTTCCCATGCAGAAAGATGACTTTATTCAGATTTTTCGCGAGATGAAGGGGTTTCCCGTTACCATCCGCCTTTTAGATCCGCCGCTGCACGAATTCTTGCCCAAGAGCGATCAGGAGCTTACGGGGCTGGCCCGCTCGCTGAATGTCTCTTTGGATTCGTTAAAAGCGAAAGTGAAATCACTTCACGAATTTAACCCCATGTTGGGCCATCGCGGCTGCCGTTTGGGAGTGTCGTTTCCAGAAATTTATAAGATGCAGGTGCGCGCCATTATGGAGGCGGCCGGGGATTTGATACAACACGAAGACTTTAAAATTGAACCTGAAATTATGATCCCCTTCATCATCACGATGGCGGAGTTTAAGCTCCTTAAGGCCGACGCCATTGCGGTCTGCGAGGAGGTGCTGAAGAGGCGTGGCATTCAGGTGCCTTATAAGATTGGGACCATGATCGAAATACCACGCGCCGCATTGATCGCCGGACAGCTTTCCACCGAGGCCGAATTCTTTTCCTTCGGCACCAATGATCTTACCCAAATGACCATGGGACTATCGCGGGACGACTCAGGTTCGTTTTTGTCGACGTATGTCGAACGGGGACTGTTGAAACAAGACCCGTTTGTTACGGTCGACCAAGAAGGCGTGGGAGAGTTGATTAAATTGGCTTGCGAAAGAGGGCGTGCCACCAACGCAAAATTGAAGATCGGAATTTGCGGAGAACAGGGTGGCGATACCGCAACGATTGAATTCTGCCACAGGCTCGGCTTTAATTACGTTAGCTGTTCACCATTTCGTGTGCCCGTAGCTAGACTTGCTGCGGCACAAGCGGCACTTAAGACAAAACACTGATGCGATTAAAACGATTAGAGCTCCAAGGGTTTAAGTCGTTCCTAGACCGAACTATTCTTACGTTCGAGCCAGGAATTACCGGCGTTGTCGGGCCCAATGGCTGCGGCAAGAGCAACATTGTCGATGCTATTTTGTGGGTCATGGGCGAACAAAGCCCTAAGCACATGCGTAGCGAATCCATGACCGATATCATCTTTGCGGGGTCAGAGCACAAAGCCGCGACCTCCATGGCTGAAGTGAGTTTGGTACTCGATAAGCAAGGGGTGCCGCTGGCGCCACAGTTTGCTGCTTTCGAACGGGGCGACGAGATTTCGGTGACCCGTCGCATCTACAGAGATGGCAACGGTGAGTTCTTAATCAACCGGGTGCCTTGCCGCTTAAAAGACATTCACGAACTTTTTATGGATACGGGTGTGGGGCGCCGCGCCTACTCGATCATTGAGCAGGGCCAGATTGATCGCATGATCAACGTGAAGCCCGAAGACCGGCGGGTTATTTTTGAAGAAGTGGCCGGAATTACCAAATACAAGGCCAAGCGCAAAGAGGCAGAAAAAAAGCTTGAGCAAACCACGGGCAATTTGCTGCGCCTCCAGGACATTATTACTGAGCTTGAAAAGCAGATCCGAAGTCTAAAAGTTCAAGCCACGCGTGCGCGCAAGTATAAAGAGCTAAAAACCGAGCTTGAATCTCTAGATTTATTTTTAATCGGCCGCGACCTTTATGACGTGAAGCGTGAGCTCGAGAAAAACTCTGGGCGCCGCGACACCCTCACCAATGAACGCTCAGAGCTCGATGCCACCCTGGGCCGCCAAGAGGCAGAAGCTACCGAAACTGAAGTAAAACGCTTAGATCGCGAAAAAGAGTTTGAAAAGCTGAGCTTCGATGAGCGGAACGCCTTGCTGGCGATTCAAAAATTGGAGAGCGAGCTTGAGCTGTTGGCCGAGCGCCGTCAAAATCTTTTGACCCAGTGCGAGACCATTCGTGTGGAGTTGGACGAATTGGCGCAGGCCCAGAGCGCGGCGGAAGAAGAGCGGATCTCTGACGAAACAGAACGCGACAAGCTCATCGAAAGCGAATCGCAGCTAGAGTCCGACCTTTCGGCTCGTGAATTGGAGTTGAATGAAGTTCAGCGCTTGTTCGGTGAAAATGAAGGCGAACGCATTCGGCTGGTACAGTTAAAAAACGAAACTCAAAATCAACAGACCCGACTTGATGCGCAGAAGCAAAACCTGACTCAAAAAATCGAGGAAGGGTGCCGGCACATCGATCGCATTCAGACTGAGATGTCGGCGCTTGACGATCAGACCGCTGAAATTACCTCGAGCCTAATGGCCAAAGACCAGGCCATTGAGCAGACCGCCAAGTTAATCGAGGTGGCGAAGAACGAAGTTACCGAAGTTGGTTCTACCGCCGAGCGTTTGTCGTCCGAACTTTCGGATGTGGAGAGCGAGCTTTTTGAAAAGCGAAAGGCCTTCCACGGACAGAAATCACGACAAGAATCACTTGCTGAGCTGCAAAAAAACCTGGAAGGGTATGCGCCTTCGGCGCGCGAAATTCTTTTGAAACTTGATGAGTACGGTGTTTCTGCCGTACCGCTCGCCGAAGCCATTCATCCTGAGTCGGATGTTGAAGACTTAGTAGAGTTGATCTTGGGCCAAGAGTTGAACACGTTGGTGGTGAAAGATTCGGTTGAGCTTCGGCGTTTGGCCGAAGTCATTGAAGAGCGCGGATTGGATCGCGTGAAATTGATTTCGCTTTCTGAAATCAACGCTCTGTCGATGGAAACCACCATGCGGGTTTTTCCGCCCAACGTAGAGCCGTTGACCACCCGAATTAGGGCGGCCGCCGGATACGAATCGGTGGTGTCGCACTTTTTCGGCAGCCTGGCGATTGCGGCCAACCGCACCACGCTCTTTGATTTACGCACGTCGGCGACGGGCTTGTCGCTTATTACCCGCGAAAGTCGGGTGGTGGCCCATTCTGACCAGTCTCTAAGCGCCGGAAAACCTGCCACCACCAGTGGTGTGTTTTCGCGTCGTCGCGAAATTCAAGAGCTGATACAGATTTGCGCCGATCTTGAAAATGCGATTGCCGATCTATCGAGCCGCCGCGAGGGGCTCCTCGATCAGTTAAAGCGGCAAGAAAAGACAAAAGAAGATCTCAAACAGCGTTTATCGACGCTGCATGTGCAAAGTATCGAAGCCCGTAAGGAAAAAGAGAATCAAGGTTTTGAGCTGGAACGTTTAAAACGGGAAGATCAGCGTAATCGAAGCGAAATTGAGCGGCTTGAAGAGCAGGCCTCGGAAGCTCAAGAGCGCATCATCGCGTTAGACGAAGAGTTTCGCGGTTTGAGCGAACGATGGGACGAGGCGAATGGCGAGCTTGGGCGTTTGGATGCCCGATCGTTAGAGCTTCGGCAACAGTCTGATTCACTTAAGAAGATCTTAGAAGGGTTGCGAGTCGATCGTTCTGCCCAAAAAGAGCGTTTTCGCAGTCTCGAAGATCGTATTTTCGAAGCCGACGACACCATTGGCAATTTGACCCGCAAGCAGACTCAGATGGAGACCAATTTAAGGTCGTTCGAGGCTGAGATCGAAGGGTTCGGCACCAAAACGGATGACCTTCGCCGCGGCGGTGAAGAGACGAAAACCGTATGGGAAGCATTGCAGGTAAAGCTTGCCGACGTGAAAGGTGCATTAAATGAAATGCACACTCAGCTTTCGGATCTGCGCGAACAGATTCACGCGACTCAGAAGCAGCGCGACCTTTGCTTGAAAGAGCAGAGTGACAGTGAACTTAAGGTTCAAACCGACAGCTCGAAGCTTGAGAGCCTGTTGGGTTTGGCGCAAGAGCGTTATCAGCGCCACGCGGCCCCGCTATCGCCAGAAACGCCTATTGATATCGCGTCGCTACCGTTACTTCAGGATCAAACGGCTGAGGTGTGGGGCACGCTTAACGAAACCGATCGCGAAATTCTGCTCAAAGATCACGTCAAGACCATCCGCGAAAAAGTGGGCCGTTACGGTGAGGTAAACCTTACTGCGATTCACGAGTTTGATGAGATTCAGACCCGTTTTGAATTTTTAACCACGCAAAAGGCCGATCTTGAAAAATCGATGGGCATCTTGCAGCAGGCAATTGAGAAGATCGATATCTCTACCAAGGCCCGTTTTACCGAAACCTTCGAAGCCGTGCAGCTCAAGTTTGCCGAAATTTTCCCCATCTTGTTCGGCGGCGGAAAAGGCGAATTGGCCCTCACTTCCCCCGATTCTATTCTAGAATCAGGGGTGGATATTCTGGTTCAGCCTCCGGGTAAGAAGCTACAAAGTATCACCGTGCTCTCCGGTGGTGAGAAAGCCTTGACCGCGGTTAGCCTAGTGCTTTCGATCTTCGCGCGCAAACCAAGCCCGTTCTGCCTCCTCGATGAGGTGGATGCGCCGCTCGATGACGCTAACGTATCGCGCTTTAATACCGTCGTGAAAAAGATGGCGGAGAAAACGCAGTTCATCGTGATTACGCACAATAAGAAGACGATGGAAATTGCCGAAGCCCTTTACGGCGTCACCATGGAGAAGGCTGGCGTTTCAAAGATGACCAGCGTGAGATTGCAGTAACTTCTCTTTAAAAAAATCGCGAACCACCTGTATACAGTTTAAGCGGCGATGAGTTGACGCTACGCGCCACTTCCCTGTACCTCTTGTCTATAGTAACTGCCGGAAGGCATTGGAGGAGGTAGTTGTGAAAAATTTAGAGATTATTGGTCTGTTATTCGTCCTGACGGGAATCACGGCGCATGCAAAAGACACGAAGTTTTCGTGTGCGAATGTAGGCGGCACCGAGGAGTGGACCATTCGCGTTGACCTGACCAAGAAAAAAGCCGGTTTTTACGACAATGATTCAAAGGTCATAGTGCCGTTAAAGACCCAGAAGTTGGGTGAGACTGAGCCCCCGCAGTGGATGTATTACTTTGAAGGGGTTGATAAAAACTCGACCAGGAAGAATGACGTTCTTGGCATCGATTTTAACGAAACGCGACTGACGGCCTCGGTAACTTTACACGTTGGAGAAAAAGATGAGAAGACCTTGGAGGCTCAGGACGGTTGCGTCGTGAGTAAAAAAGGACTTTTCTAGTTTTCTGATTCGCCAAGGCGAAACCAAGAATCGAGACAACGGAAGAAGTAGGGGCAGGGTTTAGTGAATCAGGGAGGTCGCTCCCTTACGCACTACCAGTTCATAACAGGGTAATCCCTGCCCCAAAAAGTCTGCCTCAAACTTGGTGCGGCCACCATTGAATTTTTCGAGGTCGTTCCATTCGTTGGCTTTGATTTCGCCGTGCGAAAGCACCTCCGTCGCGTAATGCTTTTCACAAACGTAGCGGGCTTCATCGATATAAAATTTTTGGTCGCTGGCCCATACCACCAGGCCACCCGGTTTCAACGCTCTAAGAATGTGTGGCATGATGGGGTGCAAATACCAACGGTTTTTACGGTGCGAGTTTTTCGGCCAGGGGCAGGGGTACAAAATATAAATCCGCTCTAATGAACCGGTAGGCACCGAATGGATCATGGTGGGTACGGCGTTACCCCGAATACCAACAAAATTTTGCCGCGCCAGCCGCTGCGATTTTTTTACCAGGGCTCGTGCTCGGTGCCGACCGCGCTCCATGGCCAAAAAAGTGACGTCGTCGTGTAGTTGCGAGAGTGAGTGAAAGAAGCCGCCGGTGCCAGCGCCTATTTCAAACCACACTCGGGTACCGCGTTGAAAAAGTTCGGGCGCAATGACTGCTCTATCTTTCCAAAAATCTTCGAACTGCGAAAATTCTTTGCGGGAAATTTCCCAGTCGATTCGTGCATCAGTACTTACGGGGTTCATAATTTACTTTTGGGTTGGAGCTTCAAAGCATCGGCGGCAACGAGCTTCGTAAAAGTCTTCTCCGCCAACTAACACCTGGCCGGCGGCTTCCACTTTCTGGGCGGCCTCTTGCGAGACCTGTCGGGTCAAACGTTGGCTGCGGCTGGCCGGATTTCCACACGAAGTGCAAATTGCCGACATTTTAGTAACGTATTCGGCCGTGGCCATTAACTGTGGCATGGGTCCAAATGGAACGCCACGATAGTCCATGTCGAGGCCGGCAACAATTACGCGTAGCCCGCGGTTGGCAAGGCGTTGAACCACCTCAACCAATGCCGAAGAAAAAAACTGCGCTTCATCGATGCCCACCACGCGGGCATTGTCGTCTAATAGCGTCAAAATTTCTTCGGCGTTGGTAATGCGAGTGGCTTCTAGCTTTAACAAAGAGTGGCTCATCACGTGGTCAGCCGAGTAGCGATCATCGATTTGAGGCTTAAAAATCTGAATCTTGACGCGGGCAATTTGTGCGCGCTTCAGGCGGCGTATCAGCTCTTCGGTCTTACCGCTGAACATGCTTCCGCAGACGACTTCGACCCAGCCACAATTTTGTACGGCAGTTAATTGGAAGCTCATGGAGACTTTCCTCTTAACAGTTTTAGGACCGAAAATCCAAACTTTACTAAGTGGGGCTGGCCATGGTTCGATGAAAAAATGTCGAAATCTCAAGCCATTTCTTCGGGCAGCGCGTCCGGTCGTAGTGAAGATTTGCTGACCCGCTGGGGCCGAACCTGGTTCCGATTGCGCAGCTACTCACCTATCCCCTTTCTGGTTCTCTTTGTGCTTCTGCCGTCCGAAGTGTCGTGGCCAAAGCCAGTGTTCGCCGGGTTAGTGTTGATCGCCCTGGCTGGTGAAGCCCTTAGACTTTGGGCGGTGGGTTACGCTGGAAGTGTCACCCGAACTCGCGGCGACCAGGTGCCGGTTTTGGTTCACGCCGGGCCCTACCGCTGGTGCAGAAACCCCTTATATATTGGAAACTTTCTAATCTACGTGGCCATCGGTTTTTTGTTCGGTTTTGTTTGGCTTACGCTGGCTTTTGGTTGCTACACCATTCTTCAGTATTTCCTGATTACCGAATATGAAGAGTCCCTTCTGGAGAATACCTTTGGGGCGGCGTATGAAAATTACCGGGCTAAGGTGCCCCGGTGGGTGCCTGGAATTTCTCGCAAGATCGAGAGTTCGCCTCACGCCTTCCGGTTAGGCAATGCAATCAAGAGTGAAAAAAGTACGCTGCTGGCCATCCTGATTTTGGGCATTTTAATTGCGGTTAAACACTAAGACGCTAGAGTCGGAACAAGAAGGTTCCTCCCCCCGCCATGAATGATTCGTTGTGCAGGTAGCCTTTCAAGAAAAAATCGAACTCCACGGCCTCCGAAAAAAGGATGATTAGCCCGGCCCCACCGATCGCCCCGGCCAAATCGTGTCGCACTGAAGTGGTGGTGCCGTAGCTCATCAAAAAACCGCCCAGCAGACCGAATACGCTCATAAACGGAGTGTCGATAATGTGCCGATAGCTCGCCTCGGCGGAGACGAGCGAAAAGTTGGTTGACGAGGCAATTTGCGCGGTGAGGTAAAGGCCGTCGCTTCCCCACGAATGGCCGACGGTAACGGCGTATCCCGGAGCCTGAAGCTCAAAGTCTAGCTGATTTCCGAGCATGAAATTTTGCACCCCAACCCCGAGTTGAAATCCCCGGTGAAGGGGCTGGCTGAGGCAGGCTGCAGCGGCGGTTTGGCCCAGTGCCACCGTTACGAGGATTAGCGCGTAAATAACCCGGCAATTCATGGGGCGAGTATAAGCGCCACGGTGTTCCCAAGAAAACTAAAACGGCAAAAACAAAAAGGTGACCGGCTAACCACTTTTCAGTGCTTTGCGGGCCACCTTTTTAATTGGGGGTGATGATGAAATTTAAGTTTTATAAGTCGTACTGAAACACGGCTTGAATTTGCCGAAGCAAAACCGTGCCGGTCGCACTGGCACCCGGGGTCAACGAAGGCTGGCTAAATTCAATGCCACGTTGAATGTACTGAACGCCACCGTGCAGTCCGGGAATGAATTGGTAAAAGCCACCAATCCGGATTCGGTCAAATTTGGGGTTGGCGGCGGTTTGCTCGACTGTTCCCGATTTAAATTCGACATCAGCGGTGACTGAACGTGCGTAATCGGCGGTAAGGGTAAAGTTGCGAAACGGTTCTAAATCGATACCGATCATGCCGAACACGCCCATGGCCGTCATGCTGGCGTCGACGGTGCTGGCCAAACTTGCCGACTTATCGGTGCGCCGCTGGTAGGCGAAGCCCACGCCACCTTTGGGGGTGATTTTGACGTCGCCGAGGGAGAAGGCATATTGCCCTTTTAGCGTGGTGAAACTTCCCAGGCCTTGTGACGAGTCTTGAGAGCCGCCCACCGGAGGGGTAGATCCGGTCAGCTGAAAGTAAGCGTCTTCTTCAATTCCAACGTATTTCCAGTTCTTGATATCGGCGCTAATGCCGACCGTCGGTGCGGTTCCAACATCGAGCGTACCGCTGGTGGAAGAGGACTGACTCTGCATTCCTGCCCCGGCCGCAATTCCGATTCTAAATTCCAAACCTTCTTTTTGGCCGGCGCTGCGGCTGCTGCGGTATTCGTTTCGGTTCGAGTAGACGGGAACTGAGGCAACGCGCCGATCGTTTTTTAAACGGCGTTCTGCTTTGGCAGCATTGGTTGGTTTCCATTGTTTGTCAGCCGCCTGAGCGTAGGCACTGGCGAGTAAAGTGGGGGCTAGTAATACAGTGAAAATGCGTTTCATTGTTTCATCACTCCGGTGAAAGAAAAACTTTTGGTCGAAAGCGTTTTGGTGTGATGTCGGACGATGTTGTGCGGGCGTATTCCTAGAGAATGCAAAGACGATACCGGGGCGGCCTGGGAATCTTTAGCTTCATAAATTCGGTTGGTTAAGACGTTTTACGACTGGCCTTCGGTGCGTAAACTGCAGACAGTAGCAAATAAAGATCAGACGATTTTTCTAGGTAATTCGCATGGTTAACTACGAACTGTCGGGCCGACCTAACGCCTGAAATCGCGACCTTTACGATAGATATTTAATGATTTTAAAACGTTAAGCTGGCCTGCCTAATCAATAACGTACACCTGAAGGCAAGCGTTATAACGCTGCGCGCTCACTGCTTTACCCCACTTCATAATTCGGCCAAATTCCGGGTCAGCCATTCTTGGGTTTTTTATTAACGGGGAGTTCATTTATGCGGTTCGGGTTAGCCATCGTCGCGTTTTTATCATTGCTTGGTACCCACGCCTTTTCCAAAAATAGTTCGCACCTTAAGGAGTGGACGATTCTCGTCTACTCCGCGGCCGATGAAGGTTCCAAAGAACGTGAAAGCGACTTTGCCGATTCGGCGACGAGGGTACTGAAAGGCTTTGAAAATATTGAAGCGTTGCGGGCCAAAGAGGAAGTGGCCATCGTGTTGCAGTACGACGCGTCGGGTGACGACACCGACGATGTGATGCGCAACAAAAAATGGCGCCGTCGTTTTGAGTACCTACCTCAAACACCAAAAGGAATTTTGGGAAGCGCGGGTATCGACGAAAAAAAGATTCGTGAAATTGACCCGACGTTTGTCTACGACGAACTCGATTCCTCGGACCCGGTGCCACTAAAAAAATTCATTAACTGGGCCATTCAAGCGTATCCCGCCAAACATTACTTTTTGATTTTGCAGGGCCATTCTTGGGGAAAACTGGGCATGATGATGGACTTTCACGTTGATGGAAAAGATCTTGAGACCGCCAACCTGATGAAGAACTACGAACTTCGGCGGGTAATGGAAGAGGTCTATCGCGAGGACGCTACGCGTGCGGTGCCGCTAATTCCCCACGGCAAATTCGATGGCGTTTTGGTCGATGCCTGCGTTTCTGGCCAACTTGACGAGCTATTAGAATGGAAAAACTCGTTCGATTATTTTGTTGGCACTAGCCTTGAGATTCCATTCAACAGTTTGCCCTATGCCGACATCTTTGACCCTTTCTTGAAAAAAGTGGTGGCGCGGGCTCGGGCGGGAAAAGACGCGGGCGACCGGCAATTTATTGAGCAGGAACTGATCAAGCCGATGGTCACTAAGACGGTAGAAAGTCACGGTCCGGGTGGAAACATGGCCGTTGCCGAAAGACAAGCCGACATCGTGCAAATGTTTGCGATTCGGCTGCGCAACCTGGACCCGGTTTTTAAAGCCTTTAAAAACTTTGTCCGCGAAATGCCGGAGCAGGCACGAAAGGCGTTGCGAAAAATGAGTCCACAGGCCGTTTGGGCGATTCGTGATACCGACGAAAATGCTGACTTACGGAATTTGGCCAGGGCATACCGCAATTCTTATGCTGGAAAACTGAATAAGTACGGGGGCGACGAGTGGGCCCGAGCAGAAAAATCTGCCGCCGCGCTTGAGGCGTCACTCGGTTACCAAGCTCCGAACCCAAGCACTGAATTGACTCGCATCACTCATCCCAAGGCAGTTGGCGCCTGGGTGCACGTGCCGCTCGATACGATCGCTCCTAATCGTGAACTGCCCGCGTGTTTTGTTTTACGGACATTTGCGATGCACAACTGGCGAGAAAAAAATTTGCTGCCAAACGCTCTTACCAAGAAAGACAAAGAGCAGCCCTTCCGCGAGACGGCTTGCAATGACGAACTTACGGCCGCGGGCGGTAAAATTTCGGGACCGAAAAACCCAAGAGCCGGGGTGCCGTTTCCTTTAGAAAAAGTGTTGGGTTGGAAACTGTCTTGGGAACATGGGGTACGAACTTTTTTGACTGAAAAAGAAAATGGCGATCGGCGTTTGTCCTTTTGGGTTCCTAAGTTGAAAACCAAGCCACTCGATTATCGGCTGGCGCTTCATTTTTACGCGGCTAACGGGGTGCAAATTGAGTACGTAAGCGGAGACGCCGAGGCGTATCTCATGCGGAAAAAGGGTTTTGAAGATCAGCTGCTGAGTCGTGAAGAAGTTCGCTATGAACACTCCGTCTACGTGTCCAGCGGTAAAGATTTGGTGACGGCGCCGGGAGCTAGTGAGCCCCTTTATGTCGCCGAGGCCCATAGCAACGGCGCTCATTTTAAAGAAGGTTTTGGCATTTTTTTAGGGCTGAAGTTTGACCCTGAAGAGGCCTACCAGAACGGCCGCCTGCCCCTCGAAGTGGTTGAGAAGCAATTGGGGTTTGCACCGTTTGAGCTGACGTTGGAAAAATTTAAGGCCGAGGAGAGAAAAATTGAAGCCCTTCTGCAAAAAAGCCCAAAGGCAACTGATCTCGTTGTGAGGGGAGGCCCATTTTATCGCCTTCATAAGATCGCGCTAACCGGTTGGGCTGACTTATTGGGCGCAAAAAAAGAATAGGTGCCTTACGGGCATTCTGCCGATGATCGATTAATGGCGGCGCGGCAGTTTTTGCTGTCACATTGGTCGGCCTTTCCGGCGACGAAGGCGCGGCAGTCTTTGGTGGCGCATTTAACGGCATTGTCTTCCACGATGGCTCGGCAGTCCTGGGAAGCACATTGGGCCTTATTTTCAGATAGCACGCCTTTGCAATCCATCCCTTTGCATTTTTTCAGATCTCTTTCGGCTATCGCTGCGCAATCAAGCCTCGATCCAAAAACCGGAGAGACCAAGAAAGCTTGTGACGGGCTGGGGAATAAGTGAATGAAGAAAGAGACGCCGAGGCTCAGTAGCAGTCTCGCTGGTGAGGGGTTCCAAAAATTCATCGCTCATCCTACCACGTGCTGAGAGTCGCTTTGCAACGCGTCGAGTAAGTAAGAAGGGGGGGCCATTGTCGGCCGTGGGTTAGTGGCATAATCTCAATTCCAAATGAGATTTCAAAATCAAGTGGTTCTGCTCACTGGCGCTTCCTCCGGTATTGGTCTGGCCTTAGCCAGAGTCTTTTTTGAGCAGGGGGCAAATCTGATCTTGGTTGCCCGGCGCAAAGACCGGCTCGATGTCAGTTGCCGTGGGTTTACGACCCTAAGCCAGCGGGCTCTGCCCTGCGTAGCCGATGTCTCAAAAGATGGCGAAATTGAAAAGGCCGTAGCGTTGGCGATGAAAGAATTCGGCCAGCTCGACGTCGTGGTGGCTAATGCCGGCTTCGGTGTGGTGGGTGAAGTCGAAAAACTTACGCTCGACGACTTTCGCCGGCAGTTCGAGACCAATATTTACGGAGTCATTCGGACGGTGCAGGCCGCTCTGCCGGAGTTAAAGAAATCGAAGGGGCGAATTGGCATTACTGGCAGTGTAAATGGCTTTGTGGCTTTGGCCGGTAATGCTCCTTATGCGATGAGCAAATTTGCGATTCGTGCCCTAGCCGAATCGCTCTCCCTTGAGCTTTCTGAGGCGGGCGTGTCGGTAACGCATTTGGCGCCGGGGTTTGTGGAGTCTGAGATCCGGCGGGTCGACAACAAAGGGGCTCTGCGCGACGCGGCAACCGATCCTTTACCGAGCTGGTTGCCAATGAAGGCCGATAAGGCGGCGCGTCAAATGGTGAACAGCCTCTACCTTCGTCGCCGCGAAATCATCATCACCGGCCACGGAAAGGCGGCGGTTTGGATAAACCGGCACTTCCCTGAAGTCACCCATAGCTTGCTCCGCGCCAGCGGTTTTCGAGCTCGCAATGACTAAGTTCTGGGGCGCTTTGCCCCAGCCGCACCCATGAAAGCAGGGGCGTTTCGCCTCAGTTTTTACCTCCCTCGTTACGATGAGCGGGATTGCGGCTGGCATCAGAGTTGCTTAGAGTAAGTTTCGTAGGTCTCAATTAAGGGGCGAGTTAGGCGCTGTGTTTAATTCGTTGTCCGATCAAGTTGAGCCCCATTCATCGGAGAAAACATGAAATCAGTAATCGTTGCTTTGTTTGTTGCCTTGTTTGGCTTGTCGTCTTTCGGAAACGAAGCGGCAGCTCCTGCTACCACGACGGAAACGGCTCCGACCACCACTACTTCGGAAGCCACTACGACTACGACCACCACGGATACGCACAAAGAAGCTAAAGCCGACCACAAGAAAAAAAGCAAAAAAGCTAAAAAAGCTCACAAAGATGCCGCTGAAGCCACCACTAAGTAATTAGGGCGGTTAGGTCTTCGGGGCTTTTTGCCTGAAGAATTTGAGAGGGTGGCCACTAGCCACCCTCTTTTTTTTGCCCTTTTTATCGCCTATGGCGATGGCCCCGCCCCCCATTTCATGAGACAAGTAGGCCCTAGTGAAATTCGTCCTCCGCAATATCGATATTCAGACGAAGATCATTATCGTTCTATTGGCCGTAACCATTCCGACGTTCATCGGGATCACTTTTTTCCAGTACCAATTTACCCGTCCCATTCTTGAAGAAGAGTGGCGTCAAATCGGTTTAAGCACCGCCGAACTGATTGCCACGAAAGTGGTTGGACAGCGTTGGTTGTCGCGGCCCGATGCCACCCAAGTGATTGAAGATGAGATTCAACAGCAGCTCTATTTACAGCCCAGTATTCTTCGCATCGACGTAATCGTGCGTGATGGCGATACCATGCGCGGTAAGAAAATTGCCACCAACGTTGACGAAACGCTGTCACCTACCAGTGACGAAGTGCTGGTCGAGCGCACTGAGTCTGAGTTTAAATCTGACGACGCCGATTCGCCGGCTTGGGACATTCGGGTTCCTATACTTTCGATTGCAAAAGACAAAAAGAGTTCGCGCCGGATTCTGGGCATGGTCCACGCGGAGGTTTCACTCAAGAGCGTGATCCGCTTGATGCAAGCCTTGTCGCGAATCATCGTCGTCGGGGCGGTGGTCAGCGAAATGATTCTGGTGCTGCTACTCAGTTACTTTTTGCGAAAGACGGTGGCCAATGAACGCCTGCTTCGGTTGGCCGAATCGCAAAATGTCGCGCTTAGCGAACAGCTTGATGAAACGCAGCGACAGCTTATGAATAGCGAGAAACTCGCCGTAATGGGTCAGCTTACCGCGCGCGTGGCGCACGAGATTGGCACCCCCCTTAATGCTATTTCCGGTCATTTGGAATTGATGCAAGAGGATTTAGCCGAAGTGGCAATGCCGCATCTGCATCCGACCAGAAAATCGCCATCGGAGCGAATTGCCATTTTGTCGGGTGAGGTGCGTCGCATCGAGACGATTGTAAAAGATCTGTTGCACACGACCTCAAAACCAGTGACCCAAAATCAGTTAATCGATCCCAACGCCATCGTGGACAAAGCGATGGAACTATTACGGCCACGTATCGATACGCTAAAGGTTGAGCTGATAAAAGATCTGAATCGCCAAATGCCGCCATTATTGGCGGCGCCGCTGGATTTTGAACAGGTGCTCTTGAACCTCACCAACAACTCTTTAGATAGTATCAAAAGCAAAAAGTTGAAGTCGGGCAATGAGCCAATGAAGATCACCGTCACCACTTCATTGAAGAAAGACCGCGGCCTATCGTGGGCGGTACTTTCAGTGCGAGACACGGGCGAAGGCATTGCGCGCGAGAATCTTAAGAGCGTGTTGAAGCCATTTTTTACGACCAAGGGGCCCGGCGATGGAACGGGCCTGGGATTGCCGATTTGCGAAGGCATCGCCAAAAAGTATGGTGGCCATTTAACTATCGAATCGCGTGAAGGGGCCTGGACTGAAGTGGTAATGGAAATTCCTTACCGAGAAAGCGTCTGACGGGGTAAATAGACTGCAATGAAATTACTAATCGTTGATGACGATCGCGTAACCAGGGACCTCTTGGGCGAAATTTTTTCTTCGCCCGGCTACCAATTTACGTTGGTTTCGAGCGGCGAAGAGGCCCTGCGCCTATTGGACAAAGAGCGGTTTTCCATTGTGCTCACCGATATTCGTATGCTCGAAGTCGACGGTTTTGAACTCTTGGCTCAGTGCAAGCGCATCGCCAGCGCGCCCATCGTCATATTGATGACCGCTTTTGGAACTATGGAAGGCGCAATCCGGGCGATTCAAGAAGGAGCATTCGATTACGTTAGCAAGCCTTTCAAGGTTAACGAGCTTAAGGCCGTGGTGGGACGCGCGGCCCAGCATGTAGAGCTACAAAAAAATGCCAAAGAATCGGGCGAAGTGCTTCCCCCCCCGATGATGGCGCCACGGTCGTTAATTGGAAGGTCATCGGCGCTGGTCGAAGTTTTTAAAACGATGGCGCGAGCGACTCTAGCTTCGAGCCCGGTTTTGATCTTGGGAGAAAGTGGAACTGGAAAAGAGTTGGTGGCTCGCGCCATTCACGAGCACAGCGACCGGCAGAAGAAAAAATTTATTCCCGTAAATTGTGGAGCGTTGACCGAAAGCTTACTTGAGTCTGAGCTTTTCGGGCACGTACGGGGGGCCTTCACCGGCGCAATAGGTAATAAGGTGGGGCTTTTTGAAGAGGCCAGCGGCGGCACTCTTTTTTTAGATGAAATTGGCGACATGACCCCCAGTTTGCAGGTGAAATTATTGCGCACACTACAAGAAGGGGAATTTAAACCCGTAGGTTCAACCGAGACCAAAACGGCCGACGTTAGAATTGTGGCGGCGACCCATCGTAATTTGGACGAGGCAGTGCAAAAGGGAACGTTCCGTGAGGATCTCTACTACCGACTTAAGGTGATTCGCATCGATCTGCCTCCTCTGCGGCAACGGCGTGAGGACTTGGCCGATCTGATTCGCCATTTTCTCTTGGTGTACGCGGTAAAGCTCGGTAAAAATATCACCCAGGTAACGGCGGAGGCGATGACGTTACTCGAGAATTATAATTGGCCCGGTAATGTACGTGAACTTGAACACGCGGTGGAGCGCGCCGTGACTATGGCCAAGACCTCGCAGCTTTATCCTGAAGATTTTCCGTCTGAGATTTTAGGGGCGACGCCGACGCCGGTCGAGGCCAGGGGAGTGACCTCCCTGGAAGAGATGGAACGTCGCCACATTCTCAAAGTGCTGGAAGAGTCAAAGTTTAACAAATCGAAAGCGGCTCAACTGTTGGGAATTGATCGAAAAACGCTGCACCGCAAGGCGCACAAATACGGAATTATTCTTCCGGAAAAATGATGCACTTGCCCCTTCGAAAGGGAGGTTTGTTCTTGCTGCCCTACAAAACTGAACTTAACCTTCAGACATGACATCACCCAGATCCTCTTCATCCGCGCCGCGCTCTGAGTATCCTTTAGTTTTAGGAGCCTTGGGGGTGGTTTTTGGGGACATTGGCACGAGTCCGCTTTATGCCTTGCGTGAGTGCTTTGGCCCGCATGGGGTTCCACTGAATCTCAATAATATTCTTGGGATTCTCTCGTTGATTCTTTGGTCGACCCTCATCGTAGTTACGATGAAATATCTTCTCTTCGTGATGCGTGCCGACAACCGGGGTGAGGGCGGAATTCTTGCGTTAATGGCGTTAGTGATGCCCGCCAACGTATCTCCGACGGTGCACCGCCTTAGCCCAGTACTGATTCTCGGTCTTTTCGGAGCGGCTCTTCTATACGGCGACGGAATTATTACTCCGGCCATTTCGGTGCTGAGTGCCGTGGAGGGGTTGGAGATTGCGCTGCCGGTTTTTAAGCAATTCGTCGTACCGACGACGGCCCTTATTCTCATCGGCCTTTTTTCAGTACAAAAGTATGGAACTGCACACGTTGGGCGGATCTTTGGCCCGGTGATGACGCTTTGGTTTTTTGTGTTGGCATTGCTTGGAATTACCAATGCCGTTAAGCAACCCGAAGTTTTTAGCGCGTTGAACCCTTACTACGCCGTTCGCTTTTTTGTGGAGAACGGATTTGCGGGGTTCGCGGTGTTGGGAAGTGTGTTTCTCGTGGTTACCGGTGGCGAGGCTCTTTATGCCGATATGGGACATTTCGGGCGGCGGCCAATTAAGCTGGGCTGGTTTGTCGTAGCCCTGCCGGCGTTGGCATTGCAGTATTTTGGTCAAGCGGCATTGTTAATTCGATCGCCAGAAGCGATCTCTAATCCTTTCTACCTTTTAGCTCCCGCTTGGGCTCTGTACCCCCTGGTGGCTTTGGCTACCGCTGCCACCGTGATTGCATCGCAAGCGATGCTCACCGGCGCTTTTTCGATGAGTCACCAAGCTATTCAGCTGGGTTTTCTTCCTCACGTGGCCGTCAAATACACTTCCAAAGATGAGAAGGGGCAAATTTATGTGAGCATCGTCAATTGGCTCATGCTCATTGGCACCCTGATATTGGTTTTCGAGTTTCAGTCTTCATCGCGACTGGCGGCGGCCTACGGAATTGCGGTTACCGGCACGATGATGATCACCACGGCTCTTACCTTTGTCGTGGCTCGTTCACTCTGGAAATGGAATCTCTGGCTGGCCGGCTCAGTGGCGGGTTTCTTTTTATTTTTTGATTTGGCCTTTTTCGGAGCCAACGCGCTTAAAATTCTTCATGGCGGTTGGTTACCCCTGGCATTGGGGGGCATGATCTTTTTTCTCATGGTCACTTGGAAACGCGGACGTTCGTTGGTGGCGGCTAACCTGGCCAAGCACGTGATGCCCATCGAGGTCTGCCTAAAAGAGATCGTTCCGCTCGTAACCCACCGGGTAAAGGGAAATGCCGTGTTTATGACGGAGTTTAATCAAGGCACGCCTCCCGCGCTTCTGAGAAACGTGAAGCATAACCAAGTGCTTCACGAGACCGTGGTGTTCTTAAGCGTAATCATTGAAGAGATTCCCTACGTCACGCTGGAAAATCGAGTTTCCATTCAGCTGCTCTCCCCGAGTTTTTATCAAGTGATTGCCCGTTTTGGTTTTATGGAGTCTCCCGATATTCCCCGCGTACTCGAACAGTGTGCCAAACAGGGGCTTACTCTCAAGATCGAAGAGACTACGTTTTACATGGGGCGCCGCAATGTGGTGGCCACCAATATACCGGGAATGGCGGAATGGAGAGAAAGCATCTTTGTTTTTCTGGCTCGAAACTCCGAAACCGCTAGCTCCTACTTCCAGATTCCGGCCAGCCGGGTTATCGAATTGGGCATGGTCGTCGAAATCTAAAGGTTCTGGCTCCGTGGCATTTGCCGTTTAGCGCTGGTTTCTCCGACGATCGCGGGCCGGGGGCAAGAAAAAGAAATCGGGCTCACCGCCGCGGATCATCGTTTTTTGCTGACGGCGCATTCTTAGGTGCAAGGCGGCCAACACGATTAAAAAGACAGCGGCCACTAACCAGCCCATCCACCCTAGCCATGACTTATCTGAGTCAGAGGAAGGGGCCACCCAATCTTGTGCATTCGGCACGCGGGCGGTCATCAGCGAGGCTTCCATAGCGCCGAACCAACTTTTATTTTCGCGAATCGGCGGATGAGGGTTTTGCGTGATGCCGTACAGCGAAACACAATTCAAGGCGCAGCTAAAGAACAACCCAAAGATAACTAATCGCTTCATGGCACTCCCAATTCAAATGCGCGAGACACTCGGGGTAGGGAGATTGCACCGTTGGGGCCAGGGTTTTGAACCAGAAGCGAAAGGGAAATTGTTGGCGTATGTGCAATTTCTAGAGAAGGGGCGGGAGCAAACTTACAGTGGGCGGCGAAAAGACTGATGAAGTCGTGTCGCGCTTTTCGTCACGACGGAGAATCGACTCAAGCAAGGACGAAATCTTTAATGGTTTCACGGCGGCGAATGAGTTTTGTCTCACTTGCAGTCACCAAAATTTCTGCGGGGCGGGGTCGGCCATTGTAGTTACTCGCCATCGACATGCCGTAGGCGCCCGCATTTTCGATGGCAACTACGTCACCAGCGTCCACCGCGGGAATACTTCGGGAGGTGGCAAACGTATCGGCGGTTTCGCACACTGGTCCCACCACGGTGGCGGTGAAGGACTCTTTTTTAATGACCTCGCTCGTGATCTCGTGATGGGCTTCGTAGAGAGCAGGGCGAATCAGATCATTCATGCCGGCATCGATTACTACGAAGCGGTTCGCGCCGTTTGTCTTAATCCCCAAGACGGTAGCGAGCAGCCGGCCACATGGCGCCACAATCCACCTACCGGGCTCAAGATGAAGCCGAGCGGCGCAACCCTTAAGCTGCCCTTCGATGGCTTCGGCATATTCAGTAACCGGTAGCGTAGCCTCATTGGGCCGATAACCAATGCCCAAGCCGCCGCCCAGGCTGATGAATTCAAAGTTGTGGTTCAGCGAGGAGGCTAAACCGGCCAGCGCCTTGGTGGCCTCACGAAAAGGGGCGGCCTCTTTGATCTGGCTCCCCAAGTGGCAAGAGAGACCGACCAGAACGCCTCCCCGCTTTAAGATCTGTTCGGCCAGTCGTTCGGCCTCGGCCATGGGCATGCCAAATTTTGCCGATTGAGTCGCGGTGGTGATGTGCCGATGAGTGTGCGCGTCGATGTCGAGATTCACCCGCAGGCTAACCCGTGTTTTTTGGGCAACCGCGCCCAAATTTTCTAGCGCGTCCCATTCGAAGGGTGATTCAATCTGGATGGCGTGAATGCGCTCTTCGATCGCAAACTTTAACTCGGCGTTGGTCTTACCCACTCCAGAAAACATAATTTTATCGGCGGGCAGGCCAACGCTTCGCACGATTTCCAGCTCTCCCTGCGAAACCACATCGGCCCCAAATCCTGAGTCAAAAATTAACTTCAAGAGGGTCGGATTGAAATTCGCCTTAACCGCGAAGAAAAAACGGGTGTCGGGACGACGAAATGCGGCTCGGAAGGCTTTACACCGTTCCTTCAGCTTAAGCCCATCGTAAACGTATAAAGGAGTGCCAAACTGTTTCGCCAATGCCGAGATCATGCCCCAATTCTATCAGCCATTTCGTGCCCGCGGTAATACGCTAGGAATCAGGGGCAAGGGCGGGTATTGAGAAGCAACGATGAAACCGAATATGAAAGCTATTTTAGTTGGGGTGCATTTGCCGGGCGT
>JAYSWN010000188.1:0-92765 GCA_043718025.1 Pseudomonadota bacterium | reverse complement strand
GGAATCAGAAGCTCGCGATGAACTGATGGCAGAGCTTTCGAAAACCGTGGTGAACCAAGGGGCGGGATTGATTCGCATGCAGCCGGTTCAGTTGGCGCTTGAAGAGTATTATTTGGGCCTCATCGGCGGCCGAAGGAGCGAAGTATGAGAGGCGCAATTGCGATCGCAAAAAAAGAGCTGAGAACTTATTTTTACTCTCCTATTGCTTACGTGATTATCGGCATCTTTTTGCTGGTGATGGGAATTATCTTTGCTAAATTCGTGGCCATTTACCACCAGGCCAACACGATGCAACGGTTTGGACAGGCCCAAGGGATTACGCTGGATAAGTTGGCGTCGTACCTTTATCAGAACATGGCGTTCATCCTCTGTTTCGTAACGCCGTTTCTGACCATGCGGCTGTTTGCCGAAGAGAAGCGCCAAAACACTTTGGAGCTATTGTTTACCGCTCCTATCCGCAGTGCGGAATTGGTGTTGGGCAAGTTCTTTGCGGCGTACGCGCTTATGGTGCTGATGATGGCCGTGTCGTTCATCTACGTGTTGTTTATGATCCTGTGGGGAAATCCCGAGGGCACAATCATCGCGTCGACCTACCTGGGGCTTTTCTTGGCACTGAGTTGTTATATTTCGCTGGGCGCGCTGATTTCAGCGATTTCTAGCAGCCAAGCCATTGCCGCGGTGTGGACGTTTATCGTTCTGCTTCTGCTCTGGTTGCTTCAGTCTATCGGCCAAGGGTTAACCGCAAAGTGGGGATTTATCGAGTGGGGACCGACCTTGGTTTACCTCTCGCCCTTAGGGCATTTCACCAGCTTTATTGAAGGGCTTTTGAATTTAAAAGACTTTGTCTACTTCATAACATTTACCGGATTCATGCTATTTCTCACCCACCGCGTGGTGGAGAGCAATCGCTGGAGATAACAGGTCATGAAAAACAAAAATATTTCGATCATTGTTGGAGTTTCAGCGCTGTTCTTGCTGGTGTTGTCTGGCGTAACCGCTTACCTGCTTCCGCACCTTCCGCTGGTTTGGCAGCTCTGTGTCGGATTAGGGGTGGCGGGGCTAGTGGCCTACGCGGTGCTGGAGAAAGAATCGCTTAAACAACTCTTTTCCAAACGGACTACGCAATACGGCCTGAACTCTGCGTTCATGTCGATTGTGGCCTTAGTCATTGCGGTGGTGCTTAATCTTATTGCTAACGAACATGACGTAAAAAAAGACCTTACTAAAAACAAGGTGCACACGTTGTCGGAGCAGTCGGTTAAGATTTTAAAGGCGATGAAAACAGAGGTACGGCTTCGTACTTTTGCCAATCCCGATCAGGTGCAAAACTTTACGAAAATTTTCGATAAGTACACCTACCATACGAACATGATCAAGCCTGAGTTCGTAGACGTGGATAAAGAGCCTACGGCCGTTACTAAGTACAAGATCAAACAAGCCGGAACCATCGTGGTGGAGTCTGAAGCTCGTACCGTAAATGTAGATAATATCTACGGACCGGATGATCCGAAGGTCGAAGAAAAGCTCACCAACGCGATTATTCAGGTAGCTAAAGGCGATAAGAAAAAGATCTACTTCTTGTCGGGTCACGGCGAGCGTTTGCCTTCGGATACCGGCAAAGAAGGTTATTCGGAGATGAAAGACGCGTTGGAAAACGGCCGCTACAAAGTGGAAGATCTGGTGCTACTCGATAAAGAGAAAGTTCCGGCCGACGCCGAGATCATTATTATTCCGGCCGCCAAGTCTGAGTTTATGGAGCACGAGCTAAAAATGCTCGATAGCTACGTACGTTTGGGCGGCAAGATGATGATAATGCTCGAGCCTGATTCCTCCGCCAATTTGAAACCTTTCTTGGAGAAGTTTGGATTGGATTGGAAGCGTGGCGACACCATTTTAGAGACCAATCCGTTGCAGCGAATGGCGGGCGGAAATCCGCTGACCCCAATCGTAATGACCTACGATGCTACCCATCAGATCACTCAGGAGGCCAAGCAGCCTACGATCTATCCGGTGCCAACCCCGATTGAAAAAATGGCGGTGTTGCCTGCTGGCGTGACCGTGTCGCCACTTTTTTCGACCAGCAACAAGAGCTTTCAAGTCAATATGAAGTCTCTTGAAGGCATGAAGGGTGGTCGCATTGAACTGGACGAAAAAAAGAACCGCAAGGGGCCAATCGGTTTAGCTTTTGCCGTCACCGGCAAAGTTGATAAAAAGGCAGAGCCTTTTCCCACCTCGTTGAAAGATGCCGATGCCAAAGAAAAAGAGAAATTGGCAGAGAACAAGCCAGAAAAAGATCCTGAGTTCCGCATGATCGTAGTGGGAGATTCTGACTTTGCCGGCAATAGCGCCCGGCGATTTGGTATCAACGCCGATCTTTTTCAAAACATGCTGAGCTGGCTGGCGCACGAGGAAGATCTGATTGCGGTTCGCCCAAAAGCTGCCGATTCGAGTGAATTCAACATCACCGAAGAGCGTGCCAAGGTAATTACTTTGGCTTCGGTTTTCTTTGCGCCCTTCGGAATGTTTTTAGCCGGTATCGCCGTTTGGTTTTCTCGTAAGAGAAAATAAAACCCTGAGTGCAGTAGCCTAGCGGATCTTTACCCGCCGAAACGGGTGTCACCCCAGTAACTGGGTTGAAAAGGCATCCATTCGGCGGGCGTTTGCAGTGTGGTTGCCGTTTGGCTATGGCCAAAGGCTTCGGCCAGCTGTTTCGCGTTTAGTTCAAAGAGTTGAGTTCCCGCGATGGTAAGTTGGGCGCCGCCATCAATTAAGATGGGGTTGCCCGCCGCTATCGCGGGAAGCTCTTTTTCGCTCACCACCTGGGACTGCCATTTGCCATTTGCCTTGTGGCCAACCGCATACTGATCTTTTCCTACGCGATAGACGGCAACGGCCCTTTTGCCAAAGGCCAAAAGACGGGCTTCGAGCGAACTGATCACCGTGACTGGTCGCGGATGCACGGTAATGAGCCCCTTTACGGTGGCGGCCCCAATTCTTAATCCAGTAAATGACCCAGGCCCTTCGGGCAAAAACCAATGGTCAATTTGCGGGAGGGTGTGGCCGGTCGTTTTAAGTAAGGATTCTAAATGGGGAATGGTCCACTCAAGGCCTCCACGCTGTTCGGAGGTCACCGCTTTGATGAGCGTAAGGGTATTTCCTTCAACCGAGTGAAGGCTGAGGCTGGGAAAATGGGAAACGAGATCAAGCGAAAGCCAGAGCATGCGGCTATTTAGCGCTGTGCGAAAGAAAAAGCTAGGGCTGGAAAGGCTTGGAAAAAAAGTGGGGGCGGCAAACTTAAATCGGACCTGACCAAGCGAGGGGTATGCTTGGCCAATGGATTCCGGTTTCGGGGGTTCGTCCTCTTCAAGTTTATTGCCGCCCCCGCGCGTAGAAGATCGCAACTTCAGTATAAAAGGAGCCTCTACGCCCCGCAATATACAGGCAGTATACACACAGCTAACTAATTGAATTCTTATTATTAATAACAATTATGATATTTCTAACGGCTAAGCCTTGGGGGGGTATGGTACAGGTTGGCGGTGGCCCCCCGAACGATCAAAATCTCCCTATTCCGCAACCTGGCTGCCGGGCCCGAAGCCATCCAAATCGTGGCCCCGTACGGTGCGGTACTTAGAGAGTGCTTGCTAAAAAACCAATTTTCTCCCTACCGTGAAGCCAACCGGGTACTAAATTGTCACGGGCTTGGCATTTGCGGAACCTGCCAGGTGGTGATCAGGGATGGAGCGCTGCGAGAACGAAAGCGGTCATGCCAAATTCGGTGCTTTCGCGACCTTGAAATTGAATTAGAATGACGTCTTAGGACGGTAACTATGGACATTAAAGGTTACGCAAAAAGTGTTATTGGCGGACGCGAGGGCAATCAAGACTCGTTTCTCATCTGGCCCGAACGCAACGTATTTGCCGTGGCCGACGGGGTAGGGGGCGGGCTTAAAGGCGACGTGGCTTCGCAAATGTCGGTAGCCGGACTTAAAGCGCTTGCTCCCGACTCAAAAGAACTCAAACCCGTTTTTGAGAAAATTCAGACATCGGTGCTCGAAGAGGCGTTACGAACCTTGGGCGAAGCGCTGATGGGAAGCACACTCACTGCGCTAATCATTGCCGATGGCAAAGCCGACGTTTGCCACGTGGGTGATTCACGCTGTTACTTATGGCGTAAGGGAATGATTACCTGTTTAACCACCGATCACGAGATTTTCGATGACACCATGGGAGGGCCGGTACTCGCATCCTACATGGGGCTGCCGCCTGAGCTGCACGCGCTTACCATTCAAGAAGAGAGCGAAGCCATTCAAGCGGGCGACCGTTTCTTGCTTTGCTCTGATGGGTTGTACAAACAGATTACTGAAGACCGCCTTTTAGAGCACATTCAAAACCTTAGAATAGAACCCGAAAGGCTCGTTGAAGTTTTGTGCGAAGAGGCTTCGCAAGTGCGTCATTCGGACAATGTGACCGTAGTTTGGGTCACCATCGACTAGATTCAAATAGCAGGTTGTATGGCTACCGTAGTTGATATCGATCAAAAAAAGTTTTTCACGTTAAGTGAGGCCAAAGAGTTACTTCCGGTCGTGCGTCGCATGACTCAAACGGCGGAGTTAAGGGTGCGCGAACTGAGCCAGCGTCACGAACTCTTGAAGGCGCCTGAAAAAAAGACGTTGATTGAAGAAGATATCCGCCGGTGCATTGCCGAATGGCACGGTAAGATTTTGCGCTTGGGAATGCAGTCGAAAGGGCTCTGGTTAGTTGATTTTGATAGTGGTGATGGTTTTTGGTGCTGGCAGTTTCCAGAAGTTGATATAAGTTTTTGCCACGGCTACCACGAAGGCTTTCGTCAGCGGCGCGAACTCCCCGAATTTCCCCTTCCTCTTTGAGTTCCATAAGGATCAGCATGCGGAAAAAAATTCTCGCCGAAGTTTCTAAAAAGAAATTCGAAGAGGGGCAGGGCCGTTCTTTTGTTGCCCGAGTTCACGGCAAGAAATTTAAGGGATTTGTCGTGAAAAAAGGGGGTAGTTTTTACGCCTACCAGAACCTTTGCATGCACCTGCCCATTCCCCTTGATTTGGAAGACGATCAGTTTTTTTCATACGATCGCACCCAATTGCAGTGTCAAATGCACGGTGCCCTTTATGAAATTGAAACTGGCACCTGCACCGGTGGGCCGTGTTTGGGGGCGAAACTTAGAGGTTTAAAATTTAAAGAAGAAGAGCATCGATTGCTCATCGAAATACCGGAGACAGAAGCAGTATGAAAACCCCCCATAATAAATTTGGCTTTATGACTAACGCCGTTCACGCTGGTGACCAGCGACCTGGCCCCTTTGGCGTGGTAGGCACGCCCATCTACCAAAACTCCACCTTCGAATACGCTGGAGCGAAGAGCTACGGCGAGGTGCTGTATACGCGACTAAGCAATACCCCCAATCATACGATGCTTGCCGACAAAATTGCCGCATTAGAACAGACCGAAAGTGCCCTGGTAATGGCCTCGGGCATGGCGGCTATTTCTACGGCGCTCTTAGCGGCGGTCGACAAGGGGCAACATTTGGTAGCTCAAGCTGATATGTACGGAGGCACTCGTACCTTTTTAACTCACGACTTTGAGGGTTTTGGCCGCAGTTTCAGCACTTTTGATTTGGGCGATCTCTCTACGCTTGAGCTGGCGTTGTCCCGTCGGCCGGCGGCGGTTTACTTAGAGTCCATTTCTAATCCACGGATGCGAATTCCTGATTTTAAGCGCATCGTCGAAATGGCAAAAAAAAATGGGGCGCTGCTGCTTATCGATAACACCTTTTGCTCGCCGTATTTTTTTAATCCTGCCCTAATTGGATTTGATCTGGTGATTCACAGCGCAACTAAATACTTGAACGGTCACTCCGACGTGATTGCGGGAGCGGTTGCCGGCAAAAAAAGCTTGGTCGATAAAATTCACAATTTGCTTAACCACATGGGCGGGTCTCTCGATCCCAACAGCTGCTTTCTCTTGAACCGCGGGATTAAAACTTTGGGGCCACGGATGAAGGCACATCAAGAGGGGGCAATGGCATTGGCTGAGGCGCTCTCGGCGCACCCAAAAGCAAGAAACGTGCGTTATCCAGGGCTAAAATCGCATCCCGAACACCAACTTGCGAAAGAGTGGTTTCGTGGTTTCGGGGGAATGATTGCCTTTGAATACGTGGGTAGCGGGGAAGACACCGATAAATTTCTTTCGCGCTTAAAGTTGCCCTACGTTGCCCCAAGTCTAGGTGGCGTGGAGTCGTTAGTCACAAGGCCGGCAACCACTTCGCATTCTGGCATTTCGCTTCCCGAGCGCATTAAAATGGGGGTACTCGATAACCTGGTTCGGGTATCGGTGGGCGTTGAAGATGCCAAAGATTTAGTGGCTGATTTTATTTCGGCGCTTGAAAGCTAGCGCGTTGGGATCCCACTTGCCATTGGCTTAGGCCAAACTTACGCTTATCCGTCATGAAGACCATTGCATCTCGACTCAACACAGCACTTTTTTTGTTTTTGGCCCTATTTCTATCCTCCTGCACGTGTACAAAGCAGGGGGAAAAAGTTACGCCGGCGACAACCGGCGGCGCACCTGGAGGTAACTTGTTAGTCATTGAAACGCAGTACGGAACGATTGAAGCAGAACTTTATCCGAGCGATGCCCCAAAAACGGTGGCGCGCATCATTGAATTGACGGAGGCAGGCTTTTATAACGGCCTCGCCTTTCACCGCGTGGTGCCTGGCTTTGTGGTTCAAGGCGGCGACCCGAAGGGAAACGGAACGGGTGGATCGGGTAAGAACTTACCTGCCGAGTTTAACTCTAAGCAGCATTTGGAAGGCACCTTGGCGATGGCCCGGGCTCAGGATCCAAATTCGGCCGACAGTCAGTTCTACATTTCACTCGGCCGGCATCCCCATTTGGATGGCAGTTATACGGTGTTCGGAATGGTGACTAAAGGGCTCGACGCCGTGAAGAAGATCAAGCAAGGCGACAAAATGACCAAAGTTAGCATCAAGAAAAACAGCTAACCGCTTTGCGGTTTGGTTAAGGATTTGGGGCGTTGTCCACAAGGGCAACGCCTTTTTTTATTTTGCGGCGACCGAAAGTCTACACTTTATAGATGGGCTAGATGCGCGGGCTTAGGGGCATTAAACTTCTTCAGCAATTCAAATAGACCGCGTTCGTCTTCGGCAACCACTTCAACCGAGGGGCATACCCAGATCCAGCCGGTGGCAGTTTTGCGGGTAAGAAACTGAAGGTGAAGGTGGCGCTTTTCCGAGATTACCACCGGAATGTCGCAACGCAGGTCAGCACCCGCCGGGCCCAACTTTTCTTTTAGCCCCGAGACTTCGGTCTCAAGTTCAGAAAGGCTGTCGGCTTGTTCTCTTCGAATTAAATAGCGCATTGACATGCCCTTTATATAGTCGGGGCGGGCCGCTTTTTCAAATGGGTTAATGAATCCCGCGAATGCCCGGAAAAAACGCCAAGATTATCTCTGCCGCAATAAGCAAAATAACCATCGTTTCCAGTAAATGGGTTTTTCTGGTCGAGATCAGATCCGCCAAAAGTTCGATGTTGTCTTGAATAATTAAGAGTTTTCGATCCAGAGTTCTAAAGCGAACTTCAATATCAAAGTTACCCTGAAGCTCTCTAAAGAAGTTCTCTAGCTCTTTGCTCTTCCACGTCTCATCCGGCGGGTCGAGAATCGCCAGATTGCTTACGATATTTTGCCGGGTGGTGGCGGTTGACCCAATCATGCTCATGAGTTTTCTGGTTTTAAACGGCAGGTATCCGCCCTTGGCCAGATCTCTGGTGAAAGAGGCGGTCACCCGAAGCATCCGATCGGCCTCTATTTCATAAAGCTCCAGCGCGGCGGATTGGCCGATGGTCACGGCGATTAGGCGCAGGTGATCCAGCGTGAGCTTTTTTAACTCCACGTACTCAAACTCAACGCGAAGTGGAAATTCACCCACGTTCACTTGGTAGGTCTCGGTGGTCGGTACCGGGATGCCGCCGCCCAAAGCTGACTTAAGTTTTTCGATCTCGCGCTCGATCTCGGCGTTGGCCATATTGAAAAAAACGAGGCAGCCAAAGCGGAAAACGAAAAGGTAACTGTTCTCGCCGTATTGCAATCTGAGCTCTTGTGGCGAAGAGTCGATCACCTTGCCCGAAAGCAAAGAGCGAATGCCTTTAATGCTGATCGTATCAAACAGGTTAATAGCTTGAACGGTGAATCCGGCTGGTGTCATCGAGAGAGCTTAGCCAAATTAGTGCGAAAGGGCGAGGGGTGGGTCGTCATAGCGCCTGGCCCTCGGACCAAAGGCGTTTTCGGCGCCCCTTGTTATTTCTTGCCGCGTTCGCTGAGGAATTCTTGGAAGCGCTTTTCTACACCGGTATCTTTGGGGTGGTAAAAGCGTTCGCTTTTTATTTCGTCGGGTAAGTATTGGGCCGGGACCCAGCCCGCTTCCGTGCGGTGCGGGTAATCGTAGCCTTTTCCGTAGCCCCACTCTTTCATGGCCGCGGTTGGCGCATTGCGAACATTCATTGGCACCGAAAGGTTTCCCGTCTCTCGCACCTTCTCGATTGCGGCATTGATGGCTTCGTAGGAGCGGTTGCTCTTTTCGGAGCAAGCTAGATAGGTGGTGGCTTGCCCTAAAACAATTCGGGCCTCGGGCATGCCAATCAAATGCACCGCTTGCGCGGCCGCGTTGGCCAGCACCAGCCCCATGGGATTGGCATTGCCGATATCTTCGGAGGCCAAAATCACCAGTCGTCGGGCGATAAATACCGGGTCTTCACCGCCCTCGATCATACGCGCTAAATAGTAGAGGGCGGCGTCGGGATCACTGCCCCTTACGCTCTTGATAAATGCCGAAATCGTGTCGTAATGCCCCTCGCCCTTTTTGTCGTAGTAAAGGCTTTGGGCTGAGGCCAGATTGGCCAAATCTTCTTCGTCGAGCTTAGCCGAGGCGCTCGATAACAAAAGGTGATCGAGCAGGGAGAGCGCTTTGCGGGCGTCGCCATTGGCGATCATCGCCAGTCGTTCGATCAGCAAAGGCGAAAGGTCTCGTTCTTTTGGCACCGATCGTTTGAGCAACACGGCCAAATCAGTTTTATCAATCGCTTTGAAGTTAAAAACCAGACTACGTGACAAGATCGCATTGTTGATCTCAAACGAAGGGTTTTCGGTCGTGGCGCCGATAAAGCGAATTGAACCGTCTTCAAGGTACGGTAGCAGCACGTCTTGCTGGGCTTTGTTCAGGCGGTGGACTTCGTCGATGAACAGGATCCACGCGCTACGGCCCGAGTTTCTCTCGAAGCGCGAACGTTCCAGCGTCTCTTTAATCTCCTTCACCCCGGTATTTACCGCAGAAATTTTGGTAAACGGCCGCTTTGAAGTGGAGGCAATTAGCTGGGCGAGCGATGTCTTACCGGTGCCCGGCGGCCCCCAAAAAACCAAGCCGCTCCACTTGTCCGAAGCCACCATCGTGCGAAAACGTTCGTTTAAAAAATGGTGCTGTCCGACGAAATCTTCGAGCACTTTCGGGCGCAGGCGTTCGGCCAAAGGAGAATCATCGGCTGCGGCAGAAAACAGGTCGGTTTGAAACTGGTCACTCACCATCCCGATTTAACACATTTTTCGAAGTTTTTTGGAGCTAACTTTTTTACACGCACGCGTACCTAGTCAGTCTACGGACGGTTTTGCGTTGTGGTTTCGCGAGGTGAAATTGGCCAAAGAATTGCTCTTTTTAAGGGGTTGAAAGCACTTTCACTTAGGGTTCTTTTTTTGGGGGGTAAAGAGCCGGGCGGCGGTGGTAACCGAAGACCGCGAGCCAATTTATCAAAGCGCGCCTTCGTCAGAAACCGACGATTAAGCTATACTCGCCCCAATGAAGGGCCGTCTCGCTACTCTCTTTTCCTCGCAGAACCGCATGCGCCTGTGGCGCTCAACGCGGTTTTCGCTCACTTCGCCGTATCTCTATCGCTTTACGTGGGGCGAGATTGTTCCTTCGTTCTTGATGGGCACCAGTCTATTCCTCATGATTTTATTGATGGCGCAGGCCATTCGCCTTAGTGAATTTCTGGTCTCTAATCAGGTGAACTTCAAAGACATCTTTCTTCTGTGTTGGTACCTGATGTGGTCTCTGGTCGGCACCGTAATTCCGGTGGCCTATCTCTTTTCGGTGCTCATTGGCATTTCGCGGGCTCATTCAGAGGGAGAGACAACCGCCCTGCAGGTGAGCGGCGTCAGCCTGGTGCAAGCATTTGGCCCCGTGGCCGTGCTTTCGCTTATCGTTACTTTAGTTTCGGTCTATTTTTCAATGTACCCCGTGCCGCACGGCAACCGAAAATTTGAGTTGATGATTACCCGTCTGCAACAAGAGAAGGTGATGGAGGCCTTAAAGCCGGGGGTTTTCATCAACGGCTTTCATGGTTTGACCCTCTATGCCGAACAGGTGATTCCCGCCAAAAACGAAATGCGCCGAGTTTTTCTTTTCGACGATCGCGAAGAGACCCACCCCATGGCCATCACCGCGAAAAAGGCGGTGATTCTCTCCAACCCCTATGAGGGGCTACTTTTGTTGCGCCTTTCGGATGGGTCGGTTTACGAAGATACAAAGAGCGTTGATGAAGATCTCTTAAGAATTGATTTTGAGGTTCACGATATCAATCTAAGCCACGCCCCGTTGGGCGAAGCGTGGCGTGAGTACAGCCCGCTTTCATTTAACTACCACCAGATTAAAAAGCGCCTCATTGAAATCGAGGGCGATCCGGTTGGTTCACGCTCGTTGCAGGTAGAGTTTCACCGCCGCGTTTCGCTGGGTTTCTCTTGTTTTATTTTCGGTGCCCTTGGCTTTTTTCTTTCTCTGCTGAGCCAAAAAGGGGTGCGCGGTGGCGCCATCCTTTTCTGCACGGTGGCCGGCATTTTCTACTGGCTCTTTCTGGTCGCGGCTAATGCCATTGCCGTACGCGGATGGGGGGCGCCTTGGGTGGTGGTGTGGATTCCAAACCTCATCTTTGCCGTGGTCGCATTCTTGGCTTACCGACGGGCTAGTCGCTAAGGCAATTAATTGATATTGCTAAGTTTTTTTAGGCTCTGGATTCGTCCCCGGGCCATATGGTACATAGCGTCACAACGATTTCGCCATGCCAGACAAAGAACTCACACAGGCTCTGTATAGCCAGTTTCTAAAATTCAAACCCAATAAGGGAGACATGCGCCGCATCGCCATTTTGGAGAGCGCGATTGAGTGCATTGCGACCATCGGGGTGGAGAGCTCAACTCTCGAGGCCATCGGCAAAAAGAACAAAATGACCAAGGCCCACGTGGCCTATTACTACGGCGATCGCAAAACCATCGTGGAAGCGGCGATTAAATTTGTGGTGGCCACGGTGCAAAGTTTTACCGTGCGCCATGTGAAAGAGGCCGAAGATGATACGCAAAGGCTAACCGCCTTCGTCAACGGCACGTTCGATTGGATTGCAACGTACCCCAAGCACTCGGCGGTAATTCTTTTGCTCTATTATTACTCCAGTTACGATTCTTTCTATCGGCGGCTGCATTCGGAGATTCGTAACCTGGGTGCCGAACGGCTCGAAGCGGTAGTGTTGCCATTGTTGCCGGTTTCTCGGGCCAAGCTGGCGCCGTATTTAGGAAAAATGATCCAGAGCATCATGACCGGTCATATCTTAGACCACATCACCACCAACTCCCCGCTCTCGCTCGAGCAGTTACGACGCAAGACGGTAAAAGAGATCTCCGAGCTCATTCAAGTTCATATCGACGACTAACCAGATTTATACTTTTGATCATAATCTTTATACCTGAGTATAAAATTAATTGACTTGAACCGACTTCCAAAATATTTCTGCCTCAGGGTTGATTTTCATTAATCAGGAGGATTTATGGGTTTCCAAAAACTATTAATTGTAGGGTTGATTTTAACGCATTCGATTAGCGAGAGTTCGGCGTTCGCCGTAAAAGTGGATTCATCGAATTCGTCTGAAATTACCGTGGCGAGTAACCGCATGCGGCGAAAAGCCGGAGTTTACTTAGGCGTGCTGGGCGATCCGTTTCCCACTCTCATCGGCGTAAATTTAGCTTACAACGCTTTTGATTTTGCTCGCTTCACCGCGGGCTTAGGGCAAATCAGCGCCTCGCTTGGAAATGCTTCGGCCAGCGCCACGACCCTCGGCGGCGGAGCCCGATTTTTTGTACCAGGTTGGAGTCTTTCGCCGGTGGCGGGATTGAGCTTCGCGTATGTAGCGGTGAGCCAAAGCGGCGGCACGGCAATCACGGTGGCAAATTTTACCACCAGCCAGGCGCTCATCTACGGCAACATCGGAGTGGACTGGCAAGCGGCCAGCGGATTTAACGTCGGACTAGGTTACAACTTGTCGTTTATGTCGGGACTTGGCGGGCTGCCGTACATCAACTTAGGTTGGTATTTCGACATTATTTAGTTACCCACAACTTTCTTCTTAAAATAGGCGGGGCTCCGCAGAGGAGCCTCAACTTAAAAAATCGTATGAAACACAAAGCACTCGCTGCCGCTCTTCCATTCCTATTCCTTGCTGCCTGCGCCACCATGAAAGTGGATAAGCAGCGCACTGCCGCTTTAAAACGGGTGGCGATTGTGGGCTTCTCGGTTGAGCAGCCCGTACCGGAGGGGTTCACGCTTGGTGCCCACAAACGCACCGGTCCCACCGGCATGGCGGAGTGGGGATCGGGATTAGGGCAGGCCAGCCCCTTGGCCGATGCGATCTATCAGTCGCTGGAAAAACAGCTCGCGAAAGAACAGAAGTGGAAAATGCTCGATCGCCATCAAGTCGAACGTAATGGTTTTTATCAGGGGTATCACCAGCAGAAGATGGCGGGGCTGCAAGTTCGGCCGCCTTCGGCGTCGGGCACGCAACGGCTGGCGGCCAATGGAATTGTAGATGCCTACCCTGTCGAATCGGCGGATGTCAGCAAACGGAGAGAGCTGATCAAAAAACTGGGGGTCGATGCCATCGCGGTGGCCACCGTATTTATTAAAGTGGAAAAGGGCGGCGGCTTTAAACAGTTGGTGGGGGCCGGTGATTATTTCCCCAGCGCCTCGGTTCGGTTTGCGTTGTACGACGCAAAATCAGATGAGCCCGTCTGGAGCGATTGGAACGCCGTTGGTGAAACCGTTTCAGAAGGAGTGGAACACGTTTTTGGCATTACCAATAAATCGGCCCTCGATGCGAAAATGGCCGCCGCGGCAGAAAGCTCTTTCGCAAAACTCATTGCCCGCTTTCGTGAAAATAATGGGTGAACAGGTTACTTAAGGGTGGGGTTTAGCTTTTCACCCACTAGCCCCGAAGTGAGGAAGCGCCACCCAAACCCTCACGAGCAACGCAGGGAGCATCCACGACCCGCAGTTTCCCTGCCCCACCAATCATCTTTGAGTGTCCACACTCTTAGTGGAAAGAACCGATGAACTGGGTTCTTTGCTCTTTTAGTGGGCGCGTTATCGTTCGCGTCTTTGCGAGGCCGTAGGCCGAAGCAATCCTCACACGGTGGATTAAAGGTCGTCCAATTCGCCATAATCTAAATAAAACTCTCTCTCTCATCATTCATCGGCCAAGGATTGCCACGCCACTTCGTGGCTCGCAAGGACGGGTGGGGCGTGTACCGCCAACTTTTAGCGGAAAGAGCCGATGAACTGACTAGCTCTAATCAGGGTGGCTAAACTTTAGGCACACTTCACGATTTAGCCCCTAAACCTGAGCCTAAAAGCCCGCCGTAACTGCCTGAAATCTGGCCCCTAACTTGCTCTGTATACTGGTATCCCGCGGTACGTTTTCTAGCGAATTTTCACTCTTACGAGGTCTTCAGCTTGTTTCGTTCGCTACGAAAAAACACTTCTACACTCTTCGTGTATTTACTCAGTGCCTCCTTTTGCCAACCGACGTTGGCGGTGAGGCCGCGCGAGGCTTTACGGGGCGCCGTCAAAACTGCGGCAAAACCCAATCGAAAACCCAGCGCGATAACAAAGGGCAAACACTGGTGGGTCAACGTTGGCGGCGCAAATGGTAATGGTGAAAACGGCAGTGGAGCGGCAAATGGTTCCGGCTCTGGCTCTCAACTTTCGGGAACGAACGCGGTCGGTTTTGGGGGCGGTGGCGGTGGATCTTCTGCCGGCGGCGGTAACTCAATGGGAGCCGCGGGGGCTGGCGGAGGAAGTTCTTTGGGTTCAGACCCGTCTCGCGCCAAAGAGGTAACCCAGTTTGATGACAACGCGCCGAAGAATGATAGCGGGCGTCCATTGAGCGGCGGTAATGGGCCGGGCGGAGTGAATCCACAAACTCAGGCCTTCGATAAGTTTTACGCCATGTGCCTTTTTATGGACGGCCAGGCCGTCTCCGCACAACGTGGCAATGAGACTATCAAAAAAATGACCGACAACATGGCGCAGGCATGCGGTGTGAATCTGGTAGTTTTTCCGGTGACGGTCGCTCCTGGCAGTTACAATCCCGATGCCGGAGCCGCCGAGGCGAACAATAAGCTGCAAATGGATGCCTGCAATATTGTCGGCAAGATTCCCGGCGTAACGAATGCGTCCACTTCCTTCTGTGTAAGTTCACTGGCAATGGCGGACGAGATGTGCAAAGGGTACGCAGAAAATCCACCATACGACTCAGACCCAAGGGACATTCGCTATAAAGAAAAACTACCGATCGCGGGCTGTGCAGTAGTCAATAGCGCAACTGGTTCCGAAGACTACGACGCTATTGTTAAAGATTACGAACGACAAAGGGACGATACTTCTGGGGCCACCTCTGCCGCAGACAAAGCTATTGCGATTAAGCGACTCAAAGATATTAAGGCCGATGGCTCCAAGGGTGGCAGCGGTAGAATGTCCATTGCTCCTTCAATCGAGGATGGGGGTTCTTGCGATTCGCAGACCGTAGCCCACGAAGCCATTGGTCACAGCATGATGGGAATGCCCAACGGTAAGGGGCACGGTAACGGCATTGGGCCCAAAGATGGCGGTGACGGCGAAGGATGGACGCCCGCGGGCTGTGCGATAATTAGAAAAAACGCGATGAAAAATGATGGCACTTGGCGCTGGGAGGCCAATCGTGAGACTTATTATGTACCGCCCAAGGATCCGGGCAATTGGTGGAAATTAAACTCCGGCAACAAGCTCTTCAATGACCCCCCGCCCATTCCCCTCGCCGGACAGGTTTCGCCGCCTAAGATTGTGGGAAGTGGAAAAACCGTGGTTTTCGACGACAGCCTCGCCAAACAAGACTCTGCGGGAAACGCAAACCCCGCGCCTAAAAGCTCAACGCCTACTTCTGGCGGCGCCTCGCAAGCTTCGGCATCCGATTCCGATGATCCTCGCCATCGCAAACGCCCGGGCCTACTAACCAACGCGCAAAAAATTACTAAAGCCGGGGCCGGCGTGGCCGGAGATCCGCCCGACGAAACTTTTATTGATCTCCCGCGCACTCCGCCCCCACAGGGCCAGCCCAAAGCTACGCAGTCTATTGGCTTCGACGACAGCGCGCCCAAAAACCCAGGCGGCGATGCAAGCGTAGGTCCCGTCGGCAAACCCAAAGTCGATCCGCCTCCTCCGGGTAGCCGTAGCGGGGGGGGCGCCAGCGGCGGAAGTGGCGGCAGCCAAAGCACCACTTACGACGACGAGGCGCCCAAGGGTGAATCGCCGGGAGCACCTACCGTTGATTCGCAGCTTCGTAGCGCACCGATTGGTTTGGCCGGACCGCGGGGCAACTCAACCACTTACGATGACAACGCCGTTAAGGGCGATGGCTCAGTCGGCACTACGGCTTCTGGCGAACGTAGGCCTGCCTCAGTGTCTTCGATTCAGGCCGGAGCGGGAGCCGGATTGTCGGGCGCCGATTTCTTTAATGGCGTGGGCAGCCCAAGTGAATTTTCGCCGCAAGAGATCGATAATCGCGAGCGTATTAAACGCCGCCGGCAGATTCAGAAAGCGGAAGATGACAATGCGGTGTCGCGTCGTCCCCGGGGCAGCAGTGGCGCGGCCCGACGACCGCGTGCGATTTCAGGGGGTGAGTGATGAAGCCACTCATGCTCATTACCGTAACTCTTTTTTCGATCGGATTTTATGATTCGGCTCAGGCGGCAGTGGTAAAAGCGGTGCCGACCAAAAATGGCGCCAAGTTCCAGAGCAAAATTAAGCGGAGCAATCTTAAACTAGTTAACCCCGGCGGCCGCATTTCAACGGCGTTGGACCAAAACGGAAACCCAATCCTCAATCCGGCGGGCGCATCGGCGGGCGGGCGCATCGGCAATTTACTTAAACAATTTTCCACCTCATCAAATTCAAATACGGCCGGCGATTCTGCCGGTGGAAGTGGTGCCGGCGGCGGCGCCAGCAATTCTGGCGGCGGAACTGGCACGCAGTCTACAACCTACGATGACAACGCCGCAAAAGGCGAAGGGCCCGGAAAAGGGCCAAACAGTGCGGGCGATTTAAGTGGCGGCGGGGGGCCGCAAAATAAACCGGGTAAAATCGAAGCGTACGATCGCTGGTTTCCGGCCTGCATTTTTCTCTCTCCCTCGGTGGGTAACGGCAACGCGATGGTCAAAGGCGCGGTGGACATGGCGGCCAAGTGTGGGGTTAACTTGGTGGTGTTTCCCTTCTACGTAAAATCAACTCCGGGCAGTCCGCAGGCCATCAATGCGCAAGCGCGTCAGTCGTGCAATGCGATTCAGGGCATGGGGTCGCAAGGGGTAAATCGCGTGGCCTCGGCCACCGTTACGGGTAATCCGGCGCAGGCCGCTAAAATGTGCGGAGCCGGCGCCAACGATCGCGATACTTGCGAAGATCTCACTTACAATCCCGGTGAAGTTTATAAACAGCGCTATCGAATGACTGGCCGTGGAGCCGAAGTAAATCCCACCGGTTCTGGAATCGTGGGACGCAACACGCCGCAAGCATTGGCCACCACTATTTTTCGCCAGATCACCGGTCTTCCCTACGGCGCCGGTGCGGGCCTTGGTCTAGGTAGCTGGAATGAAGGCGACGCCAGCGCCGCCGGTCTGGCTAAATCCGATGGGCTCAATGACTTTGGTTGCAATGAATTGCGCAATAGAAGCCTCTCCAACGACGGGCGCTGGAAGTACAACTCAGGGCAAGAGACCTACATCGTTAAAGGCGACTCCGAACGCATGTTTGATTTAGGTAAACCTATCTTCACGCCGCCCGCAAGCCCCGGTGCCGGTGGGCAAGCCAGCAAGTCTGGCGACAGCGGATCCGCAAGCGGAAGTGAATCTGGTGGCGCGGCAGCATCGGGCTCCGGCGCGGCTGGTGCAAAATCTTTTGGTTCATCGGCTTCGGGGGCTGGCTCCGGATCTGTCGACGTCGCTACGGGCGGCGCCGGTCATAAAAAACCACCCGGTGGTTTTGGTGCGCCGGACGCAGGTGCTGCTTCTAACGCTGGCGGCTCGGGCGCTAAGACAATCGGGGGCGGTTACGCAGCCTCTTCCGACGGTGGCGGGGCTGCAGGCGATGTTACCTCTCAAGCTGATTCGGCAAACGGCGCCGCCGGCGGCGCGAGTGAAGTGGTGAAAGTTGGCGCGGGACGTGGCCCGGCTTCGGTCGGCGGCGCTGGCGGTGCCCGCACCGAATACGACGACAAAGCCAACAAAGTCGACACTTCCATTTCGGCCAGTCAACTCAATGCCGTCGGCAAAGGCAGCGGTGGGGCCGCGGGAAATAATTTAGACTCGAGTTACCTTAACAAGAAAACGAAATCCGAAGTCGAAGCCGAAGCCGCGGCGGCGCTCGTGGCTTCGAAACGGCCGCGCGTGTTTCTGGAGGGCGAGGCAAGCTCGCTCAACGCCGACTACTTAAAGAAAATGAAAATGGGCCGCCGCACTAATGGCGGCAAGGCCTACAATGGTCCTATTTCAAACGGCGAAGTCACCACTCTGCGCCGTGAAACGCCGGCAAAGTAATTTATTTTCCCTTATAGAAATTGCCCTCATCCCCATCGAAAGGCACTTCGCGTAGATTTTTGACCGGAAGCACTTCCAAAAAATCGATCGCGTAAAAAAGGCCAAACCCAAACTGATTGAAATTTGGGTAACGTTGGCCCGCAAAAGAGCGCGCGAACCAAGCTTCCACAAAAAGCTCATCAACGATTTTAATGCCTAGCTTGGCGCCGGCGCTGAAACCAAAGGGGCTGGCCGAAAGCAGGGCGTAGCTGCCGGCCGATCCATTGGCGTCATGTTTGGTAATACTCGAATCAAAGAGCGGCACCGTGGTCAGTGGAAACACCAAATTTCCATAACCCCGAAGGTAGCCGCGCCTAAAATCAAACTGAACAAAAGCATCGCCGGTAACTAGTGGCGAGTACCCCTTGTTGCGGTAAATAAAACCTGGGCTAAAGCCCAACGCGAAAGACCCACTTTCATGGGCGGTGTGTAACTTGATTCCGGCGTCAAAGCTGCCGTCGCCCAGCGCCACATCCGTTCTAGTGGCCGGCACGGCTTGCGCCGTCGGGAGCACAAACACCGCTTCAAAACTGAGCAACGGATCGAAGGGCTTCACCATCCACTTCAGCGAAAAATTCATGTCTCCAAAGCCCGAGCTCGACAGGGCGGCCGCTCCACTGCCGTTAGTGACGGTGCTGGAAATCAGCCCCAGTTGCGCCTTCATCGACCAGTCTTGCGCCAAGCCGTACTCCGGTTGAATGAAGAAATAATTACGGGTTAGCTCAGCGTTGCCAGTTAGGTTGGCCAAGTTTCCGGCATTATCGAAATTAGAGGCCGAACTAAATAAATTGGCCCCCGCCCTCAAGAACAGCCGCTTGTAATCGGGAAGCCAGGCGTAATCCGAATGGGGCGCCGCATTTGCCACTTGCAGGGCGGCGTTGGCGGTTGACAAAAAAAAGGGAGTGGCGAGAAAAACGGCCAATAAGTTGAGGGTTCCAAGAAGTTTCATCATAGGAGGCCAATTTTAACAGAGCGGGGGCAAAGGGGTTAACGCTGAGGCCTTGAACGAAGGGATTGGGGATCTTTGTCAGCGGACTGCCTCACCGCCGCCTCAGATCTCTAAAGAACTACCAATGTAGTCATATTCCATGGAGCGCTCTAATTTCACGTTGGCAAACTTGCCCCGCTCGACTCTACCGGCCCGAATCAAAACGTGGCCATCGACATCTGGAGCTTGGCCTTCGTAGCGGCCGCGCCACAAGTGTTCAGACTCTTCTGAAACCTCTTCCACCAAAACCCGCACGGTGTGACCGCGCCGTTTCTTTAAGTTCTCGGCCGAAACCACTTGCTGCAACGCGAGCAGCTCTTCTTTTCGGGCAAGCTTAAGCTCTTCCGGCAGCTGTTGCGGAAGCAGATAAGACGCGGTGCCCTCTTCATGCGAATAAGCAAACACGCCCATGTAATCAAATTGGGCCTCCTGCACAAAAGCCTTAAGCTCGGCAAATTCGGCTTCGGTTTCACCCGGGTAACCAACAATTACGTTGGTGCGCAGGGTGATCTGCGGCATGGCCAACTTAAGCGCTTTGATGCGATCGCGAATCAGCGCCCCGGTCACCTTGCGGTTCATCAAATGGAGCATACGATTGGCGATGTGCTGAATCGGCATGTCGACGTATTTACAAAGCTTGGGCTCACTGGCCATAAACGCAATAAATTCGTCAGAAAGCTCGTCTGGATATACGTACAGCATGCGAATCCATTGTAGCCCTTCGATCTTCGCCAAGGCCTTTAGCAGACTGAGCAGATTGCTACCGTCGCGAAGATCGCGGCCGTAGTCGGTAAGATCTTGGGCGATCAAATTCATTTCCACTGCACCTTCCGCTACCAGTCGCGTCGCCTCTTCAACTAGCGAGGGAATCGAGCGGCTTCTTAATGTGCCACGAATTTTAGGAATAATGCAGAAGGCACAATTCTTAATGCAGCCTTCCGAAATCTTTAGGTACGCTCGGTAATTTGGCTGCGTGTTGATGCGCGGCGTGTTTTCCGAATGGATATACTTAGGGTGATTAAAACCAGCCTCTTCTTCTTTTTTTCCACCGATAAAATCTAAGAGTTGGTTGTATTGGCCGGTTCCTACGAAAGCATCTACTTCGGGAAAAGACACTTTAAGATCTGCTTTGTATCGCTGGGGCAAGCAGCCCGCTACGATAAGCCGCTCGCAAGTGCCGGCCTCCTTATGGGATGCCGCTTCAATAATGGCGTCAATCGATTCACGCTTGGAGTCATTGATGAAACTGCAGGTGTTGATCACAATCACCTTGGCCTCTTCGGGCTCGCGAACCACTCGGTAACCATCGCCCAACGAGATGCCCAACATCACTTCGGTATCGACTAGGTTTTTTACGCAGCCCAAACTCTGAAAGAAAATCGTTTTTGGGGGAGCGGCCACTTTGCTGTTCGTTACTTCCACAACAACCTTTTTGTTAATCCCGAAAATTGGTGAACTGCACGTCGAGGTCTAGGTCGGCCTTGCGCACCAACGCCATCGCCTCTTGCAAGTCATCGCGCTTTTTACCGGTGATCCTTACCTGTTCGTCTTGCAACGACGACTGCACTTTTACTTTTGAATCTTTGATGATGCGGTTGATCTCTTTGGCCTTGTCGGCCGGAATGCCCATCTTGAGGGTGATCTTTTGGCGGGCGGTGCCTTCGAAGGCCGCCTCTACCTTGCCCATCTCCATATTCTTAGGGGAGATACCGCGCTTGAACATTTTGCTCTGCAAAATGTCGATAACCGCCTTAAGCTTGAAGTCATCGTCACCGGTAACCACGAGCTCTTTCTTTTTATCAAACTCAATTTTGCTTTTGGTGCCTTTGAAGTCGTAGCGCTGGCTTATTTCTTTAAGCGCCTGGTTTACGGCATTATCCACTTCTTGAAGGTCTACATTCACTACAATATCGAAAGAGGGCATCCTGGTTCTCCATCAATTTTCATGCACGACGTCGCTTGGCTGTACTTTGTACTCAAAGAGTTTTTCATCAAGGGTCGGGTTAACTTCGGTGTTAGAGAACTCAGTACGCGCCCGCGAATCCGGCGAGTCCGTCGTTAAAGACCGCAGACCATAGCTTTCTTTGTCAATTTCCGCAATAAGGCTGTCGCTGGTTTCGGCCTTGGGGAAAAACCTAATTTCCGCCATCTTATTGTCTTCTTTAAGTAATTCTGTCTGGTACAGCTCTTTGAACTTTCCCGTGCCCGATAAAAAGGCCATCGGCTTAGGGTCCATAATCTTCTTCAAATCGCGGAAAACATCGACCACCTGAATTCCCCGCCGCTTATTAGGCTTAATTACCCACAGCTGCTTACCGTTCATGATCTGAATCTGGCCGTCGGTCTTTGATTCCCAGCGTAGTTTTCCGGGCTTAGAGACAAAAAGTGTCCCCGCTGATTCTTCGCGCGTTCCCATGCGTTTCTGGAAAAGGATCTGCTTAAAATCTGCCTTGTAGGTCTTGGCCGAGTCCCACGTCTTTTGCAGTTTTTCGACGATGGGGCCGGGCAATCCCGCGGCCGTGTTCAGCGGTTTCAGTTTCCCTGCCAACGCAATGTTGCTCAGGCCAATTACGGTTAAAGGAATAAGAAGTGAGTGTAGTTTCATAGCGCCCCAAAACTACCACGGGAAAACCGGAGCGTCATATTTGGCCAACCGGATGGCCGTCAAACGCGAAAGGGCAGCGTTCCTCTTTACGGGCTGCCTCCGTCCAAAGTTTTACGGCCGGAAAATTTTGAACCGCCTTAAGGTAATTAAGCACTACCGGCGAGGTGATATGAATTCCGTAGCTCAAGAAGCGAAAGACCACCGGAGCGTAAAACGCATCGACAATGCCAAATTCGCCGAAGAGAAAAGGGCCTTCGCTCTTGGCGAGGGCCGATTCCCACAACGAAAGCACCCGCTCGATCTCCGAAATAGTGTCTGAGGTGAGATGCAAAATCTCCATTTTAAGGCGGATGTCCATCGAGAGGTGGGTTCGTAGAGCAGAAAAACTCGAGTGCATTTCTGCGGCGTAAGCGCGGGCCACCGCCCTTGCTTTCGGGTCGCGCGGCCACAGCGCAACGTTGGGCGCCAACTCCGCAAAATATTCCGCAATGGCTAGCGAATCCCAAATTCTCAGCTCGCCATCCATTAGACTGGGCACTTTTCCTGACGGTGACCAGCGGCGCAGGGTCTCTTTGGTTTCGGGCTTGTCCAAAAAAACCAATTTCTCTTCAAACGGAACCCCCGAAAGACTGGCCACCAACCAGGCCCTCATTGACCAGGAAGAAAAATTTTTATCGCCGATAACCAGGGTGAGTTTATTGTCGGGGTTCATGTTGAACGTATTAGCCCGAATTTAGAAAGCCGTCGATCTTTAGTGTTGAGTTTTAGTTCGCGGGGTTTTCGTGCCGTACGGCCTCTTTAAAAACCCCGCGAAAAACATCGTAGTGAGACATCAGGGCGAGATAATCAAGACCATCGTGCGGAATTGTCCGTAGGCCAGCGTGACGCAAGATCACGTTTACGTGCCCCATCAATATCGAGTTGTTAATCGCGGAGAATGGCATCCATTGAATGGCGGTGTGGTAGTAGTCGCTCAAGTCGTTTAAGAAAGCGTTAAGGTTGTCGCGCACTTCGGCGGGGCTCTTGTCTCGCCATTTCTTAAGATCGGTCATGCGTTTACCGGCCGCCTCCCGAAAAGCGGTTTCCGCCTCATTTTTAGGGGCCGTCCGAGAAACTCTCCCATTTAATTTAAACTCAATTTCAGCTTGCAAATTTTCGGCAATGTCGCGAGCCACCAGCCGGTAAGCCCCCTTCTGTGCCTTCGCTTCACTTTGGTTTAAGCCGTGTCGCTCGAGCTGCTCCCATTGCGCCATATTGGTTTGAAACTCATCGATCCCTAAATGAGGAGCATGATTAGCTAGTAATTCCGCACGAAAAATTCCTGGCTCCGCGATGTCACTGGGGTAGGATATGCGATCACTGATATTAACGTAGTGCTGTTTTTCTTCCGGCTGACCGAGCGCCGACTCAAGGTGCTGCCGGCGCAATTGCTCAGGGTAAGAGACCGGAGAATCACCGAGATACCAATCGTAAAAGTTCATCTGGGCTCTCGAATGGTTTTGCAGATACCTTAAGTCGAGAGTCTGTATCTTTCCCAAAAGCGTAAAGCAAAAAATTTTTCGTTTAGGCAGCCCTTTAAGATTGTAGTCGATTGGCTCGCGCACAAAATCTCGCTGCCATTCGGCCGACATTAGGGTCGAGGAATCGGTGGGGTAAGAAAAACGGCGAGCAGAATCAGCGCTTAGTAGTGCCGACGAGGCCATGGCGAAGAGGAGGAAAAGTTTAAGCAATTTTGAATTCACCCAACTTGGTAGATATCCAATTCTGTCGTTTAATTGTGTTTTATTTCGGTGAGTTTTTATATCTGGTTAACCAATACCTGCCTACGTTTTGAGGCACCGGTGCTTGGAGCTACCACGCCGTCTTTTTCCATCTGTTCCATTAAGCTGGCCGCACGATTGTAGCCAATTTTTAAGTGGCGCTGAATAAGCGAAATGCTGGCTTCACCCTTTTCGGTAACCAGGCGAACGGCCCGGTCGTACAGGTTTCCGCCTTCCTCTTCGCCCGAGTCACCGCCCTCTTCGCCGGAGAGGCACTCATCTTGGTAGCGCATGATGCGCTCATCGTATTGGGGCTCGCCCTGGGCCTTTAGGAAATTGGTAACGCGTTCGAGCTCGGCATCGCTTAGGTAGGCGCCCTGCATTCGTTTAAGCGAGGTGAATCCGGCGGAGTGTAGCAGCATATCGCCGTTGCCTAACAAGCGTTCGGAACCCGTGCGATCTAAAATAGTTTTAGCGTCAACGCTGGAGGCCACGCGAAACGAAATGCGGCTCGGAAAGTTGGCTTTGATGGTACCCGTCACCACATCGGTCGAGGGGCGTTGGGTAGCGAGCACCAAGTGAATGCCGCTGGCGCGGGCTTTTTGCGCCAAGCGGGCAATCGAAAGCTCTACATCTTTTGGTGATACGGCCATCAAATCGGCGTATTCGTCGATGATGACGACGAGATAGGGAAAAGCGCTGAGCTCCTCGCCCTCTACCCCCGTGCAGGGCGTGTGAGTTACCTTTTCATTAAAGGCGTCGATGTGACGAACTTGCAGCTTATGCATTGCCGAATAGCGGCGCTCCATCTCATCGACCGTCCAGCGTAGAGCCAGCGCCGCTTTTTTAGAGTCGACGACAACCGGCAACATAAGATGAGGAATGCCTTCGTAACTCGCCAGCTCCACCATTTTTGGGTCGACGAGAATGAGTTTGAGCTGCGACGGCGTGTAACGGTAAAGCAGGCTGCAAATCAGGGTGTTGATGAAAACGGATTTCCCCGTACCCGTGCTTCCGGCCACCAATAGGTGGGGCATAGAAGCTAAGCCGGCAACCACCGGCTCTCCCGAGGCTAGGCGGCCAAGCACTAGCGGTATTTTCATATCCGGATCGTAGAAGCGGGTCTCATTTACTAAATCTTTGAAGTAAACCATTTCGCGGTGGGGGCTGGGAATTTCAATTCCCACCACGGGTTTGCCCGGAATCGGCGCGACGATGCGCACCGACATTACCGAGAGGGCGAGCGTCAGATCGTCAGATAAATTCGCAATGTCTTTAATCTTTACGCCGCTGGCCGGTTTAAATTCGTAGACGGTGATGACCGGTCCCGGCGAGATGTGCACCACCTCTCCTTCGACGCCGAAGTCTTTTAGCTTCTGGACAAGAATGTTTCCTTTGTCGACGAACCAGTTGCGGTCAATCGGTTTGGGAACGGAATCGGCCCGTCCTGAAAGTAAATCTAGCGAAGGTAGTTGAAATTCTCCCGGTGCGGCTTTGCGGGGAATTATCTTTTTATTTCCGTTACGTGATGGTTTGGGCCCCAACGCTTTTTTAATCTCTTCGTCGGTCTCTTCGTTTGGCGAAAGAGAAATGCCGGTGAACGAAGCCCGCTCTTGCGCTTGCACCGGCTCGTCATCGTGTTGAGCGGTGGGTTCGGATTTAGCCGCCGGTAAAAGCGAAGGGTTTACCCCGATGGGAAAGGCCATGGGCGTTGGCGCCAGTTTTTTCTTTTGGGCGCGCCCGTTTTTCCATATTACGAATGACTCTTTAGTTTTACTTAAAAAAGCGAGAAAGCCGCCGTTGAAACTTTCTTTCCACGCCGGAAATCTGGAAAGCAGGGAAGTTATCGGGTGGAAGTCGAAGTAAAGTATCGATGCTAAAATAAAAACCACCACGCTCGCCGTCTTAGCCCCGATGGTTCCGCCTAAAAATTTGAACGCTCCAAGCAGGCCGTCGCCGACCAAGCCGCCCGCCGCGCGCATTTTAAATGGCAAGCCTGTCGACGGTAGGTAAATGGTAAGGCAACCACTTACGGCGACGAGCAAAAGGGCGGCAAAGAGTGGACGAAGTTTAGGGTTGCTCTCTTTTGCGGCGGGACGAATTTCTAACGCGGATTTCAGCAGAAAAAATATCAACAGAAAAGCGCTCAGTCCAAAGGCTTGCAGTAGAGCGTCGGATACGACGCTACCGGCGCGACCCAACCAGTTGTGGGTTTTAAAAGTGGTGGAATACGTCGACCATGAAAAATCTTCAGGCGAGTAGGATACCAACGCTAGTAGCAGGTGAACTGCGGCGGCGAGGCAGAGCACGCGCTGAATTTCTCTCCACAGCCGACGGCCTGGAGTTGCAAATGCGGTAGCGGGAAAGGGGGAGCTTTTTTCAGACGCCATGGGGGCTATTCCTTTGAAAAAAAAATTCGTTAACAAATCTCCGGGCAAAGACGCGTATTCGAATACAGCTGTGAGTGGAGTTCGGGAATGAAATGAGACGACCATTACTATTATAAATCGCTGACATTCCTTGTCAATTTCGCACCTTGACAGGGTGTTACCCCTTCGGAATTATCGATTCTTGGGTTTAACCTGATCGGGGCGATAAGCCATAGAGTGGAACGGGTTACGGGGTTTACGCGGTCTGCCGTGGGGGCAGGCCACCAAACGTAGGATTTCGTAGTTCCCTCGGGGGAGTGGCGCCAAGGTTGGGTGTTTTTTGGGGGGTCCTTCCAGGATTTTTTATTTGTGGTTTCGGGAATCAGTACGTCTATCCATTCCGATCATTCTAATAAATTAAACCGGGGGGAACCTTAGGATTTTCCACCGAAGGGAAGGGCGTGCCCGATTTGGCGCGTCCGGGGGTTCGTGTGGGTGTTCATTAGGGGGAACAATGGCAACTGGGTTCGTAAAATGGTTTAACGATAACAAAGGGTACGGCTTCATCGAGCAGGAGGGTGGCGCAGATGTCTTCGTTCACTTTTCAGCCATTGAAGGCGAGGGTTTCAAATCGCTAACCGAGGGCATGGAAGTCGAATTCGACATGACCAGCGGACCCAAGGGACCCCAGGCCACTAGGGTCAAAAAGATTAAAGGAAACGCATAGTTTTGAATTTGCGGCGGGCCGATCCGTTCGGCCCGCCGATAAAAGACCAATAATAATTGACACGCTACACGGCGTAGCGTTAACGTCACCACGCTTTTACCCCAAGTATTTTCGGCACTCGAGGACTTCCACAACACGATGAACTTTATCGAGCCTCGATAAACAGACCCCGCAAATTCTTTGGCGGTTAGGCAACAGGAATACGAAACACGTTTAAGGATAAGTTGGCCCGCCAGTCCGGTAGGTTTCTGAAAGCAATCCATGCCCACAAAACGAACTAAAGAAGACCAAGAAGAATCCGTTAACACTTCCCCAGACGTCATCACGATGCATCTGAAGGAGTTGAAAACTAAACCGATTTCTGAGCTCACGGAGCTTGCGAAGTCACTCGGAGTGGAGTCGCCCGGCGGCCTCCGACGACAAGAGCTCATCTTTGCGCTGTTGCAGGCGCAAACGGAAGCCAACGGCCAAATTTATGGCGAAGGCGTTCTTGAGACGTTGCCAGACGGTTTCGGTTTTTTAAGAGCTCCCGATTATAACTACCTGCCGGGTCCCGACGATATTTATGTGTCGCCCTCGCAAATTCGCCGCTTTATGCTGCGCACCGGCGACACCGTAGAAGGCCAAATTCGGCCTCCAAAAGATTCAGAGCGTTATTTTGCGCTGCTTAAAGTGGAAAAGGTTAACTTCGAAGATCCTGAAGTTGCCCGCGAAAAGATTCTTTTCGACAACTTAACCCCGCTTTATCCGCACACCCGGTTTAATCTGGAGTACGACCCCAAAAAGTATTCAACTCGAATCATTGATTTATTGACCCCAATTGGAAAAGGGCAACGTGGTTTGATCGTTGCCCCTCCTCGGGCCGGTAAAACCATGTTGATGCAAGAGATCGCTAACGCGATCACCCATAATCATCCTGAAGTGGTTTTGATTGTGCTGCTTATCGATGAACGGCCTGAAGAGGTCACCGACATGGAGCGTAACGTTGATGGCGAGGTCATCAGCTCCACATTCGATGAGCCAGCTACCCGCCATGTGCAGGTTGCTGAGATGGTGATTGAAAAGGCGAAGCGCCTGGTCGAGCACAAAAAAGACGTAGTGATTCTGCTCGACAGCATCACTCGCTTGGCTCGTGCCTACAACACGGTCGTGCCTCCCAGCGGTAAGATCTTGTCGGGCGGCGTTGATTCTAACGCCCTTCATAAACCAAAGCGTTTCTTCGGCGCGGCCCGTAATATCGAAAACGGCGGCAGCTTAACCATTCTGGCCACCGCACTTATCGATACCGGTAGCCGCATGGACGAAGTGATTTTCGAAGAGTTTAAAGGAACGGGTAACCTTGAGGTTACCCTTGATCGTAAACTCATGGAAAAGCGCATCTTCCCCTGTATCGACATCAATAAGTCGGGCACTCGTCGCGAAGAGCTGTTGCTCGACAAAGATGTTCTCAATCGCATCTGGATTTTGCGAAAAGTGCTTCAGCCCATGAACGTAATCGATAGCATGGAGTTCTTGCTCGATAAGATCATGTCGGCCAAGAACAACAAAGCCTTCTTAGACTCGATGAGTGGCTAAGCGGCTGGTTAGGCCTTAAACTAACTGGGTGAAGGAAAAAACCGTACGTCTGTTGTCAATTTGCGGACTTTTGTTCTGCCTAGACCAGTGGACCAAACTGTGGATTCGTACCCGGCTGGTGTTGGGCGATGAGCAGCCAATCATTGGTAATCTGCTTTCGGTCACCTATTTTCAAAACTTTGGCTTGGGCTTCGGCGTACTCACCGAGGCCCCGAGCCCCATTCAAGAGCTCTTTTTCATCGGCATCCCGATCTTCGCGCTGGTGCTTATCGTCCTTATTTTTGTGAAGTTACAAGATGGACTGATACTAACCTCAATTGCCTTAGCTACGATTGTGACCGGGGCAATTTCAAATTTGATCGATCGGATTCGACAGGGCTATGTAATCGACGTCTTCAAGGTTTATCTGCCTTTTACTGCGGTCCATCCCAAGTTTAACGTGGCCGATCTCTCTATTCTGTTAGGAATTCTCCTGTTATCTTTTACCCTGTTCTTCGATCCCAAACCCGGCCGACACGACGCATGAAGGTAGAAACAGCAACGATGAATACGACACAATTAGTGGTCTCTGAATTGAAGAAAAAAAAGTACCTCATGCTTGTGGTGATCTGCGTGGTTATAATCATCGCCGATCAGTGGACTAAGAATGTGGTGCATAAAAATTTTCAGTGGGGCGAAAGCCGACCCATCGTGCAAAACTTTTTTTCTCTCACCTACGTACGCAACACCGGCGCGGCCTTCGGTTTTTTGAACCGGGCTCCGGTTGCGTTTCGCGAACCCTTTTTCATCATTGTGCCGCTGGTTGCGATGGCAGTCATACTCATTATCTTTATTCGGCTAAGGGACGAGCAGCGGCTTATGGCGGCCTCACTCAGCTTGGTGCTGGCGGGCGCGGTTGGGAATTTAATCGATCGATTGCGTTTTGGCTTCGTGATCGACTTTTTGGATTTTCATTGGAAAGAGTTCTACCACTGGCCAGCCTTCAACGTGGCCGACTCCTGCATTGTATTAGGCGTTTGTATTCTCTTCATTTTGTCGTGGGGCAAGCCGCCCGAGGCCATTCAAGCATAATTCGCTATAGGACTTTGTCTTACCATTAGAAATCTACGCTGCAGGTCACCTGGTTAGAGTTAGGTTGAAAAGGGCGTAAACCCGCTTTTTTGTTGCCTGAAAACCCTCCCATACGCCTGGACACAGGGCGTCTCGGCGTGTTATTTCCCACTCACTTTCAAGCGCTTTCGCTTACTTTTTCGGAAAAATATTATGAGCCATGAAAACTGTTCGCATACCCAGAACGTAAAAGTAGATCGGGTTAGCCCTACCCGTGTTCGTCTAACTGTTGAATATCCTTTAGAAAGTGTTCAAGAGTACGAGAAAAAGGCGGCCCAGCGCTACCACCGACAGGCACAGATTCCGGGTTTTCGCCCGGGCAAGGCACCGATCAAACTGGTTACCGAGAAGTACAAAGACGACATTCAAAAAGACGCCATTACCACTTTGATTCGTGAGGGGCTTGATCACGCCATAGCCCATAACAACTTGGAACCCCTTAGCCAGCCTCGTTTAACCAAGGTTGCCGAGCGCAACCATGGCGATCTGACCCCTTTTGATTTTCAGGCTGAGTTTGACGTGCGCCCTGAAATTAAGCTGAAAAAGATCGAAGGCATTCCGCTAAAGGAATACTCGATTAAGGCTTCAGAAAAAGAGATTGCGGAAACCATTAAGAATTTGAGCGAGCGTTTTGCCACCATGGAACCGCTAGAGGTTGAAAAAGCACCTAAGGAGTCTTACGCCGTAATTGAAATAGAGACTGAGATCGAAGGTAAAGAAAACAAAGTGGGTGCCCCCGAAACCGTAACGGTTGAAGTGGGAATGAATCGTCTGCTGCCCGCGCTCGACGAAGCGATCCAAAAAGCCAAAGTGGGCGGCGAATGGGCCACGGTAGAAACTAAATACGACGAAGAGCACAACAACCCTGAAATGAAGGGCAAGTTGGCAAAGTTTAAGTTTCGGGTGCTCGAAGTCAAAAAGCGGGTCATGCCCGCCTTTGATGACGCCTTAGCCGCGCAGATTAAACCAGGTGCCACCGCCGACACTTTGAAAAGCGATCTGGTTCAGAATATCGAAGCGATGAAAAAGGACGAGCAGAAAAGCTCTTACCGCAATCAGATCATCGATTATTTGGTTAAAGAGCATTCATTTGAAGCGCCAGCCACTCTGGTTGAACGCGAGAAGTACAAGATGATTTCGCGGCTGGCTGAAGAGTACAAACGGATGGGGCGGCAGCCCGAGGGTTTGAAAGACGAGGATAAAAAGTCTTTGCAAACCCGAGCCGAACAGATCGCCCGTGGTTCACTACTTTTGAGTGAAATTGCCACCAAACAGGGTTTTTTGGTCAGTGACGAAGAGCTCGAACTCAAGGTTCAGGCGCTTTCAGAAGAGATTAAGCGCCCTTTTTCAGAAACCATGAAACTGTTAGAAGAGCGCGGTGCCATGGCCGAGATTCGCGACGAACTGTTGACCGAGAAGGTGTTTGAATACTTGACGCAGAACGCTAAAGTGATGGCTGCCGGCCCTTCAGTATAAAAAATCCATAATTTCCAATATATCGCTTACGGTTAAATGGGGCGCGGCTGCTTGTATTAATGCCTTAAGTTGAGTTAAATAGGACGTGGGAGGTTGCGCAAGTGGCCGACTTACGTCCCGCCACTGTTCGTAGCCACCCGATACTACTTTGGAGGCACTCCGTTGAAGAATCCGCTTGATGTGCAGAATTACTTAGTTCCGATGGTCGTTGAACAGACGGCTCGTGGCGAGCGCAGCTACGATATCTATTCGCGCCTTTTAAAAGAGCGCATTATCTTTTTGGGTTCTCAGGTGGACGACGCCATCGCTAACCTAATCGTGGCGCAATTGCTCTTTTTAGAATCTGAAGATCCAGAAGCTGATATTCATCTCTACATTAATTCCCCGGGCGGAAGTGTTTCTGCCGGTTTAGGAATTTACGACATGATGCAGTACGTAAAACCCGATATTTGCACTTACTGCACTGGCCTTGCCGCCAGCATGGGCGCTTTGCTGCTTACCGCGGGTACCAAGGGTAAGCGTTACTCACTTCCGCATTCTCAGATCATGATCCACCAACCATTGGGTGGGGCTCAGGGGCAAGCGTCTGACATTCAGATTCAGGCCCGGCAGATTTTATTGTTACGTGAAAAGTTGAATCACATTTTGGTTAGGCATACGGGTCAGGCGTTCGCCAAAGTTGAAAGCGACACCGACCGAGATCGCTACATGTCTTCTGAAGAGGCCAAAATTTATGGCCTCGTTGATCACGTGATTACGGAGCGGGGAAAGAAAGCTGACAAGGAAAAAGGTTGATAGAGAAGACATCTATTAGAAAGGCGGGCTCCCATGAGCCGGAGAGATAGCGATAGTTTCGGAAATCTGGTCTGCAGCTTCTGTGGAAAAAGCCAACGAGAAGTGAAAAAACTGATCGCTGGCCCAACCGTCCACATTTGCGATGAGTGCATTGAACTGTGCAACGACATCATCGCGGAAGAGGCGGAAAAAGAGGATGTAAAGACGGGAACTACGAAGATCCCCAAGCCCACAGAAATCAAAATCGTTTTAGATGATTTTGTAATTGGCCAAGACAGAGCCAAAAAAACTTTGTCCGTTGCCGTTCATAATCATTACAAACGAATTGGCGGCGGCCGCTTGCCGGGTGCCAGCGAAACCAAAGAAGTTGAGCTGCAGAAGAGCAACATTCTTTTGGTTGGCCCAACGGGTAGCGGAAAAACGCTGCTTGCGCAAACCCTGGCGCGGGTGCTGAAAGTGCCGTTTACTATCGTAGACGCCACCACGCTGACCGAAGCCGGTTACGTGGGCGAGGATGTGGAAAATATCATCCTCTACTTGCTGCAAAACGCCGACTACGACATTGAGAAAACGCAAAAGGGTATCGTCTACATCGACGAAATCGACAAGATTGCACGTAAAGGGGAAAACCCTTCGATTACCCGAGACGTTTCGGGTGAAGGCGTACAGCAGGCGCTTTTAAAAATATTTGAAGGCACCCGTGCCAACGTTCCCCCTAAAGGTGGCCGTAAGCATCCGCAGCAAGAGTTTTTGCAGGTGGATACTACGAACATTCTTTTTATCTGCGGCGGCGCTTTCGTCGGCTTGGATAAAATTGTGGAGGCTCGTGGACAAAAACGCAGCATGGGTATTGGCGCGGACGTGAAAACGGCTACCGATAAAAAGAAAGAAAATCCGCTTCATCGCGTACAGCCTGAAGATCTTTTGCGTTTCGGCATGATTCCGGAATTCATTGGTCGTTTGCCGGTAATCGCAACCTTAGATGAGCTGGATGAGAAGTCTCTTATCAAGATTCTCACCGAGCCCAAAAATGCGATCATGAAGCAGTACCAAAAGCTGTTTGAGTACGAGAATGTTAAGTTGACCTTCACCGAAGCGGCTTTGAACGCCGTGGCGCGTGACGCACTTCGGTCTAAGACCGGTGCCCGCGGTTTGCGGTCGATTCTCGAAAATTCAATGTTAGACATCATGTATGAGCTGCCATCAATTCCTAACCTCAAAGAGTGCATCATCAATGAGGATGTAATTAATAAGAAGGGCAAGCCAGAGTTGGTGTTTGGTGCGGCTACCGAAGAGGCCGCCGCGGCCGCTACTCCTCCGGGCTACACTAAAAAGGCGGAAAACGCTTAGTAGCTTTAGTCAGTAAGCTTTCTTTGAAAAGGGCGCTCCGGAGGGAGCGCCCTTTTTATTTGGCTAAGGCACTACCAATTCAGAGAAGCCAATCGCTGCTCGTTTTGATCGCGCGTCCGAAGTCAAACCCTGCGCGTTAACATTCGACGCTTCGCGCGCTCACTTCGTGTGATTAATATTTGGAAAGTAGTTATAATGAAGATGGTCTGTTCGTTGGACGTTGGCCCCACCCACCTCAAGGAGCCTTGCAATGACGAAGAAGTCCGTAGAGCCCCAGTCGTACTGTCTGCTGCCCCTCCGTGACATCATTGTGTTTCCGCACATGGTGGTGCCCCTATTCGTGGGCCGTGAGAAATCCATTCGCGCGCTGGAAGAGGCGATGGGAAACCGGAAGCAGATTATTTTGTCTGCGCAAAAGAAAGCGCAGAACAATAATCCCGAAGAAAAAGACATTTTTTCGATTGGCACGCTGGCCAATATAATTCAGCTACTCCGACTACCGGACGGTACGCTGAAAGTTTTAGTTGAAGGTGTGCAGCGAGTGCGCATCGTGAACTACCTTGAAAAGGACAGCATCTTTCGCGTCGAAGGCGAACCTTTGGAAGAGACCGTGCGCTCGGAAGTGGAAGCCTCGGCCTATAACCGCAGCATCAAAACCACGTTTGAATCTTACGTTAAGCTAAATAAAAGAATTCCACCTGAACTCTTGATGTCGGTGTTGGCCATCGAAGATCCGGCTAAACTTTCTGACACAATTGTGCCGCATCTCAATATCAAGGTTGAAGAGAAACAAAAGCTTCTTGAACTCACTGACGCTTGCATACGTTTAGAGCGTTTGGTGGGCCTGCTTGAAGGCGAAATTGAAATTCTTCAGGTTGAAAAAAAGATTCGCAGCCGCGTAAAGAAACAGATGGAACGCTCGCAGAAGGAGTATTACCTAAACGAGCAGATGTCGGCGATTCAGAAAGAGCTCGGCGAACGTGACGAGTTCAAGAACGAGCTATTTGAAATCGAAAAAGCCATCAAGCGAAAGCGGATGCCCGAAGAGGCCGCCAAAAAAGCCCGCACCGAGCTTAAGAAGCTCAAGATGATGTCGCCGATGTCAGCTGAAGCCACCGTAGTGCGTAACTACCTTGATTGGATGGTAAGCCTGCCTTGGTCAGAGAGAAACGAAGAGCGCATTGATGTGGATGCTGCAGAGAAAGTGCTCGATACCGATCATTTCGGCTTACAGTTGGTAAAAGAGCGGATTCTCGAACACCTAGCTGTTCAAAGCTTGGTGCAGCGTTCGCAAGGGCCCATTCTCTGTTTGGTTGGCCCTCCCGGCGTCGGTAAAACTTCGTTGGCGCGCTCGATTGCTCGCAGCATCAACCGCAATTTTGTAAAGATTTCGCTCGGTGGAGTGCGGGACGAAGCGGAGATTCGTGGTCATCGCCGTACCTATATTGGCGCACTTCCTGGCAAGTTGATTCAGGGCATGAAAAAGGCCGAGACGGTAAACCCGGTGATTTTGCTCGATGAAATCGATAAGATGAGCAACGACTTCCGTGGTGATCCAAGCGCGGCTCTGCTCGAAGTGTTGGACCCGGAGCAAAATAAATATTTTTCAGATCACTACCTTGAGGTCGAATACGATCTTTCGCACGCGATGTTTATCACAACGGCTAATTCTCAACACACCATTCCATGGGCGTTGTTAGACCGTTTAGAGGTGATACACCTGAGCGGCTACACCGAAGAAGAAAAGGTGCAGATCGCGGTGCGCCACTTGGTTCCCAAGCAGGTAGAGCGTCACGGTCTCAATGAAAAGAAAATTGAGATAGGCATTCCAACCCTAGAAAGCCTGATTCGCCACTACACGCGCGAAGCCGGGGTTCGTAATTTGGAACGGGAAATTGCCGCGGTTTGCCGTAAGACGGCTCGCAAATTTGCCCGTAAAACCGATAAGAAATCCAGAGCAGTCATCTCACCAAAGAAGCTTCAAGTCTTGCTTGGGCCGCATCGCTATCGGTACCAGCAGCGCGAGGCAAGTTCTGAGGTCGGATTGGCAAATGGTTTGGCGTACACCGAAACGGGTGGCGACATGCTAAGCATCGAAGTGATTCATGTGCCCGGTAAGGGGAAACTTACCGTCACCGGAAAACTTGGTGATGTGATGCAAGAATCGGCACAGGCCGCAATGAGCTACGTGCGGTCACGTGCCAGTTTGCTGGGATTGGCTCCCGACTTTTACCAGAAAATCGACATCCACATTCACGTCCCCGAAGGGGCTATTCCTAAAGACGGCCCTTCCGCCGGTATCACCATGGCAACCGCACTAGTAAGCGCGTTGACGGGAAAGCCAGTGAGTAAAGATGTGGCGATGACGGGTGAAATTACCCTTCGCGGAAACGCGCTTCCCATTGGCGGGCTAAAGGAAAAACTGTTTGCCGCTTACCGCGGCGGCATTACCCACGTGCTAATACCGAAGGACAACTTAAAGGACCTACGAGATATTCCCAAAAATATTCTCAAGGTTGTAAAAGTAACGGCGGTAAGTCACATGGATCAAGTGCTGCGCGAAGCGTTGGTCGCGGACGAAATCTTTGTAAAGCCTGGCGAGGTAGTGCCGGTGGTTGAACCGGGGATTGTGGCCGACGTAATTACCGATAAGCCATTGCCCGCGACGCACTAGTTATTTTCGAGCTACCCATTGAGAAAAAGGCGCCCCACTAGGGTGCCTTTTTTTTTGCCGAGAGGGTTAGAATCATCAGCATATCGACGTATTTGGTGAGCAACCTCACTGTATTCGCGCTGTATACACCGTATGCTGCCGGTTCCCTATTGATACGGCGCGTAAAATGTCTCACAATAAAGTTGTCACCCGAATCCTTCTTACTCAGTCGCCTAACTTATAAGCAGCTCGAACCGCAGGACATAGGTTGGTTTTAGGTGCCGCTCCGCATGTAGTTTTTGGGGGTACGTATGACGAAAGCAAACTGTTCTATTTGCACAAATGAAAAGTCGTTGTTTTTCCTGGGCCATCGCCAGCTCTGTTTTCGATGCGATGAGCTACTCATCGATCTAGAGATGGAAATTGAAGAGGCGGCAATTCCGCACAACGCTCCAGCCTACGTTGAAGCGGGGGCCACTGCGGAAGAGGCAAAGAGGAACGGCCCGTTTGATACCTAAATTCGTGCGGGACTAATGCTTTAGCAGAGCTTTCAAATCGTCCACGCGATCTGTCTTCTCCCACGTAAAACCTTTTGCGGAGTTACGGCCAAAGTGTCCATAGGCGGCAGTCTCTTCGTAAATGGGCCGAAGTAGATCCAGCCGTTTAATAATGTCGGCCGGCTTAACGCCGAAAATTTCGCGAACTGCTCCGCTCAGTTTTTCGGCCGACATCGTGCCGGTGCCAAAATCATCCACCATCAATGATACCGGCTCGGCGACACCAATGGCGTAAGCCAATTGAACCAAACAACGTTTGGCGAGTCCTGCGGCCACAATATTTTTGGCAATGTAGCGGCCCATGTAGCTGGCCGAGCGATCTACCTTAGACGGATCTTTTCCGGAGAAAGCCCCGCCACCGTGGGCCCCATGGCCGCCATACGTGTCGACAATAATTTTACGGCCAGTCAGACCGCAGTCGCCCATCGGACCACCCACTACAAAACGACCGGTGGGATTTACAAAAAACTTGGTTTTAGAATCGATGAGCTTCGCCGGAATCGATTTAGCAATCACCTCTTCTTGAACCGAGGCTACGAGCTTTTCGTGGCTGACGTCAGGGTTATGCTGTGTTGAAACCACAACTGCTTCAACGCGTTTCACGGCGCCATTGGCGTCGTACTGAACCGTCACCTGAGCTTTGCCATCGGGCCGCAAGAAATCTAACACGCCTTCTTTACGAACTTCGGCCAACCGTCGAGTTAGCCGGTGCGAGAACGCGATGGTGGCTGGCATGAACTCGGGCGTTTCATCGCAAGCATAACCGAACATCAAGCCTTGATCGCCGGCGCCTTGCTCTTTGAACAACCCTTCGCCTTCGGTCACACCCTGAGAAATGTCGGCCGACTGGCGGCCAATCGCGGTGACTACCGAGCAGGTCTTGTAATCAAAACCAAGGTCGCTCGAAGTGAAACCGATCTTTTTGACGGTGTTTCGTACGATATCTTGAAAATCTACGATTGCGTTTGTGGTGATTTCCCCACTGACGATTACCAGTCCGGTGGTCAGCATGGTTTCGCAGGCGACACGACCGCGTGGATCTTGGGCTAAAATGGCGTCTAACACGGCGTCCGAAATCTGATCGGCCATCTTATCCGGATGGCCTTCGGTGACTGATTCGGAAGTAAAAAGGCAGTTACGTAGGTTCATTTATGAGTGCCTCGGTCTTTGAGAAAACGCCTAAATTGCTTTGGCCTGGCACCATTGTCAATTGTCGAGAAGGCTTGGATAAACGGGTTCCGGCCGACGGTTCTGCTGCAAGCGCCTAAAAAAAGGCCCCCTGATTTAACCCGGTTTTAAGCGGGAAAGCAGGGGGCCAGAGAAAAATGCGGTGCCTCAGGTCAGCGGCGTTTAGCTTTGGGGCTTGCAAAGGCGTCGTCACCAAACTCAGCCTCGGCAGCCTTGGCCTTGCGGCGCTTGTTTACAAAGAAAAGGGCGGTTACCAAGACCACCACGCCCAACCCCAAGATAAGGAAGAAAAGGTTCTGTTCAATGAGGCGAAGTAAGTCGAAACCGCCTGCTTTCTTTTTCTTTTTGAAAGTTTCGACGGCCGGTACCGATTCAGTCGGAAGCGGCACGGGCGCGGCGGCTTGCGGAGTGCCTTCGGCCTGAATCAACGGGGCATCAGACGCTCCAGGTGTCGGGATCGGAGCGTCTGCCGATTTGAAGTTCGGGTTACTGGGTTCGTTTTCAGCCACGGCGGTCTTTTTACCGCGCTTCTTTTTGCCAGATTTTTTAATCGGTTCAGCGTCGGGAGCCGGCGCAGGCGGAGCCTCGTTAGCGGCCATCGACTGGGAGTTGCCTTGAAGGGGGTAAATTGAATACTTCTGGCCAACTTCTAAAGCGCTCGGGCTTTCAATACCATTTAAAACCGCAATCTCTTTCCAGCTGGCACCACTCCCCAATTTCTTAGCGGCGATGTTCGAGAGCCAGTCGCCCTTTTGCACCGTGTAGTCGACGGGGGCGATGGATTTTTCCTGATAAAAAGGCTTCATTTCTTTATCATCGGGTTGGACTGGCGATTGGTAGAAGACCAAGCGGCCGGTATTGAAACCGCCCTTATTCCATTTGCTCAGCTCTTTCGCTTTTGAGCTGTCTCCGTAAATCATTTCGGCGACTGAACTTTTGGTGTCGCCTTTACGCAAAAAATAAAAACGATTTAATGGCGTGCCGGCCCGAGTGACGGCATTTGCCGGAATCTTGGGCACGCTGCTGCCGCCGCCTACGGCGGCGCGAGGCTTTGGCTCTCCGTCGATTGGCGCTTCACCAATAACCGGAGGAATGTCGGTTGCGGCGACCGCTGGCAAGTCAGTGACGGGAGGTAAATCGCCCGCCGGAGGCAAATCGCTAGCCGGAGGCAAACCAGCCTCTGTGGGAGGAGCCGCCGCGGCAATCTTTCCCGTCGGAGCCGAATCGGGCGGTAAGCTGTCGGTTGGCAAGCCGTCGGCAGGCAGGCTATCGGCCGGCAAGCTGTCGGCTGGCGGAGGCGCAGTTTCGGGCGGCAGGTTCGCAAGGTCACCACCAGGAGGCGGTACTTGATCGGCGGGAGGCAATGCGTCCGCGGATAGAGTGGGTTCTGCCGCAGGAGGAGGAGGGGTGATTGCGGCAATTTTTTCATTCGAGGGAGGCAGTTCGCCAAGATTATCTTCGCCTTTTGTCGGCGGGGCGGTCGAGCCAGAGTCTTCACCAGATTCGCTTACCGATGTCTCTTCAATCTCATTTCCATCTTCATCGATTCGGCTTTTGCTCGCGCATGAAATGAAAACACTCATGCTAAAAATCGCAAGGCCGGTGACCAAAGGTAGGAGAAATTCTCGGAATCTCATGGATTGCCCCTTTTCTACTCCTCTGCTTATCGGAGCTTTTGTGTAGCGGGTTTAGCGAAAATCACACAATTGAGGAGTTCAGTTTGGCGTGAGGCGTTAAAAAAGGTTCGGCGTCCGCATTGGCTGGTTGGCCTGCCGTTCACGGTGACGAGCCGTGCCACTACACTACTCTATGACTTGATGCTTCCCTAAGGTGGCGGGGTGGGGTTAAATAGCCGCGATGCCAGAAAAAATGCTGAAAGTGCTTCCCCTAGGCGGTTTGGGTGAAATTGGAATGAACTGCCTGTCTTTCGAATGGGAAGACTCAATCGTACTCATCGACTGTGGCGTTCAGTTTCCGGGGCCAAGTTATCCCGGCGCCGAGATGCTGATTCCTGACTTGCGCTACATCATCGAGCGCAAAAAGAAATTGGTCGGAGTGGTGGTAACCCACGGTCATGACGATCACATCGGCGCTATTCCTTACCTGGCTGAGCACATGCCGGTTACGGTTTATACGCCCCCGTTTCCGCGTGGGTTGCTCAACAACAAGTTAGTTGAACATCCCGCCGCTAAAGAAGTGACGTTTGTTGAGTACAAACCCAACGAAAGCTTTGTGGTAGGGCCATTTACGTTTCATCCCATTCCGGTGATGCATTCCATTATTGAGAGTCACGCTTTCGCCATTGAAACTCCGGTGGGGGTGGTGGTTCACACCGGCGATTTTAAGCACGAAACGCAGGAAATTGGTGGCGACTCTTTCTCTTTCGATGAATTTGAAAGATGGGGCAATCAGGGCATAAAGCTTTTGATGTCGGATAGCACCAATGCGGAGCGCTTGGGCCACACCATTTCTGAGCTAGAAATTACCGCTACGTTCGAAGACATTTTTTCGAAACAGACGGGGCGTATTTTAATTGCGTTGTTTGCCTCGAACATCCGCCGCATCGAAAGCTTTTTGCACCTTGCCCACAAACTTGGAAAAAAAGTGGCCCTGGTGGGGCGCAGTATGCACACCTACTCGCGGTTGGCGCACGAGCAGGGCACGTTAAAAATTCCGCCGGATACTTTGGTATTGGTCGAGAGAATCGGCGAAGTTACAGACGATAAAGTGATCATCTTGCTAACCGGTAGCCAAGCCGAACCACAGTCAGCGTTAGTGCGGATTGCCAATGAAGATCACAAGGATCTATCGATTCGGGACAACGACACGATCTATTTTTCGAGTCGTTTCATTCCGGGTAACGAGCGAAACATTACCTCCTTAATTGACCAGCTTTACCGGCAGGGTGCGGAGGTGGTGTACGAATCGCATCACACTATTCACGTTTCAGGTCACGCCTATCAAGATGAGCTGTTAATGATGCTGAACGCGTGTAAACCGAAGTATTTTGTTCCTTTACATGGTGAGTACCGGCACCTCTCTAAGCACTCTAAGTTGGCTCGGCAATCTGGTGTAAAGCCAGAGAATATTTTTATTATCGAAAACGGCCAGTCAATTGAAGTGGGAGTCGACGGCGTTCGGTTGGGCGAAAAACACGAGCTCGAAAAGGGCGTAGTGGTCGATCGGTTTTCGATGGAAAGCTCGACGGCCCAATTTTCAAAGCGAGTTCAGCTGGCCAAAACGGGTTTGGTTTTTGCCAGTCTGCTTCGTGACAAGCGCACCAAAGATTTACTTTGCCGACCGTCGATCATGCCCTACGGCTTGCTATACCGCGAAGGCGAAGAAGAAAAAGAGACTGTGGAACGGGCTAAAGACTGGATTGAAGATCTGTACGAAGAGATCATCGCGGCCCAAGATCCGCTTGAGGCTTTGCGGGTTGAAGTGCGCCGCTTTTTTAGAAAAAGGGTTAGCCATAAGCCGGTGGTAATGCCTTTGATTCTCGATATTTAACGCGGCTAATAAAAATGACTAAAGGCATCTAACGCGTAGCCGATAAGCTTAGTGCGGGGACGTGCGTCATGGTTGGCGCCCTCAAGCTCCGATCACATGAGGTTGTCGTGGATTTGTTCGCAATTCACTTGAGCTCACTACTGCCCGATCAACCGCTTCCGGTGGATCTGTTTCTCAAGGTGGCAGGCCGTGACGTGATTTTTAAGACACGGGGAGAGAGCATTTCTACTCACCGTATCGAAGCGCTTTCGCGGCACGGAATTACCCGTTTTTGGGTCCCCGAAGAGCACCGCCCCTACTACCTTTTGTATCTGAAAGAGTGCAGCCTCATTCGTGTCGCAGCAGAAACGGAATGGGGCCATTTCATTAAGCAGACCACCTTGCTTCACGTTAGTGAGCTGTTTCTTCGTCCGGATATTTCTCCTGGCATCGAAATGGCGAAAGATTTGGTTGCGGCGATGGTAGATCGGGTGACCTCAGATTTAGGGACCGTTCAAAAATTGATGGCACTGGTGAATCACGATTTTTATACGTTTAACCATTCGGTAAACGTGGCTATCTACGCCATCGCGTTTGCGCGACGGGTGTTCGGCGACGACAAAGCTATTTTAGTTCAAGCCGGTCTTGGCGGTCTGCTCCATGACCTAGGAAAAAGAAATTTAGCGTGGAACGTAATTAACAAACCCGGGCCGCTCACTAAGCAAGAGTGGTCCGAGGTGAAGCGTCATCCTGAATACGGCCGTAACGCGCTTCAAGGCGTTAACGTTGGTTCGGAAGTGTTGCGAGTAGTTTACGAACATCACGAAAACTTTGACGGCAAAGGGTATCCCGATGGCCGGCACGGCGAAGATATTTCTCTTTTAGCTCGCATCGTGGCAATTGCCGATGTGTTTGATGCGCTCACCACCGACCGTTCTTATCACCAGGCTCTGGACGCGGAGGGGGCAATGGAGAAAATGTTTCGCATGCAGCCCGGAAAATTTGATCCCAAAGTTTTTCAGTCTTTCGTTACCAATTTTTCAAGCCGCGCGCCATTTGTTCTTCCCGAAGGTTTCGATCCTTGCATGCCCGATGCTTTTAAAAAAGCCGCGGGCGGAAAATAAAAAAAGCCGATTCCTTATCAAGGCACCGGCTCTCCAATTTACGATTTTCTTTCGAAACCTATTTCGGAAGCAAAACTACCTGTCCGCTATAACGTGCGTATAGATTCGAATTCATCACCGGCTCAGGTCCCGCGCAGCTGGCGAAAACCGGAAGCGCCGACGAATTGTTGATCGTATCGGCAATCCACGCCTGGCATTGCGCACGAGACGCCGCCGCTGCTTTATTGTAGTCCCCTTCGTAATAAGTCGAAAAACCGCTGTTGTTTGTGAACTGTTGATTCAACACATTGGCTTCAGACTTAGAGGGACGATGCGTGTAAGTTACCGTTCCCGTTACTGAGGCGTGCAAATTACCACCCAAGCCTTTTACCGTCTGAGTGCCACCGCACGAAGTATAGAGAATTAATCCTTGCGACTGAGCCCGAACTCCGGAAACCCACTCGCCGCATTGCCGTTTTGAATTGGCTGCGGCTTTTCCGAAGTCCCCCGCGTAGTAAGTGCCAAAACCGGAGTTGTTCGAAAACGTAGCCGAAACTGATTTTACGGCGACGTAGCCCGAATATTGAGCAAAAGATAACTTGATCTGGCCGGTGACTTTGGCCCCAATGTTACCGTCTTCCAACTTCACTTGTTCGGGGCCCGAACACTGAGCAATGGTTACGCTACCCAGCGTATTTTTTTTCACGGTTTCTCGCCATTCCGCGCACTGAGCAGACATGGCGGTTGCGGCTCCATTGAAATCCGCAGCATAGAAAGTGGAAAAGCCAGACGTTTGAACGAAGGTTTCAGTCAGCGTGACATCGTTCGGAGCCGGAGCCGGCAAAAGCGGAGTCACCACGGGCGGAATAAAATCACTCTTTTTCACTCTGTCGATCCAGCGTGCCACTGTTTGGGTTGAATGGTTTTTAAGATCGCCCATGTCGCGCTTGAAATCGCGGCGGTCGCGCTCGCGCGGCATGACTTCGTTTGATCCAAAGTCCTTTTCAATGGCGGCGGCCATATCGTTAAGGTGTGCCGTCATTTCTAGTAGCTGATTAAACTGTTGTTGGCTTACCTCATACTTTACGTGCTCCGCGGGCGAAGCCACTGCGACGGCCATCATTAGGAATATAACTTTGAACATTTTTTCTCCTCCAACCACACCATGTGTGACTGAGGTAGCCTGAGGAGATGCGGCGTGGCAATTGTAACTTTTGGCGATAGTCTCTGCGATGTGAAAACTCCGAAAGTGGTCATTTTAGGCGCTGGTTTTGCGGGCATAAACTGCGCGCGAGACCTGAAAAATTTACCGGCTGAAATCGTGGTGGTGGACAAGAAGAACCACCATCTTTTCCAGCCTCTCCTTTACCAGGTGGCTACCGCAACTCTATCGCCGGCCGAAATTGCGATGCCAATTCGTAGCGTGCTTCGCGGTCAGAAAAACACGCGCGTGTTGTTAGCAGACGTAAAGGGAATCGACAGGACTAGCCGCAAAATAACGGCGCTGGTTTCCGAGCAAGAGAGACAAATCGACTACGATTATTTGGTGGTGGCCACCGGGGCGCGCGGAACCTATTTTGGGCACGATGAATGGCAACCCTTTGCCCCTGGACTTAAATCAATTCCGGACGCGACGTCGATTCGGCAAAAAATATTGTTGGCGTTTGAAGACGCCGAAACCGAAGACGATCCGCTGCGCCGCTCGGTATTACTTCATTTTATTTTAGTGGGGGGAGGGCCTACGGGGGTTGAAATGGCCGGCGCCATTTCTGAGCTCGCACGAATCTCGTTGAGCCGTGACTTTCGCAGGATCAAGCCCAGCGACGTGCGAATCACTTTGATCGAAGCTGGTGCACGGATTCTCGCGGCGTTTCCCGAAAGCTTGAGCGAACGTGCCAAGCAAGACTTAGAACGTTTGGGCGTAGTGATTAGAGAAGGTACGCGGGTTGAGAAGATTGAAGAGGGCGTAGTCAGGCTGGCGCAGGAAACACTCTACGCGCGTACTATTTTATGGACGGCCGGAGTGATGGCGTCGCCCGCCGCGAAGTGGCTTAACGTTGAGGCCGATCGGGGCGGACGGGTAATAGTGAACGAGTACCTACAGGTTCCCGGCAACCCCGAGATTTTTGTAGTCGGCGATACAGCGTGCGTTCTCGATGACAAGGGGATCTCCCTTCCGGGCGTGGCTCCCGTTGCCATGCAACAAGGGCATTATGCCGCCTTGGCAATTAAGAGTTTGATTCGGGGTAGATCTATTTCAAAACCCTTTCGCTATTTCAACAAAGGCAACCTGGCGACGATCGGAAAATCAGCCGCCGTGGCAGAGGTAGGCTCGTTAAGGCTCACCGGCCTAGTCGCTTGGATCGCTTGGCTATTTGTTCACATTTTCTATTTGATCGGTTTTAGAAATCGCATCGTGGTGCTTGTCGAATGGGCCTGGTCCTACTTTTTTTCGCAACGGGGCGCCCGACTCGTCACTCCCGCGAAGGAGTAATCGCTACTTGCCTGGTAAAATCGCCCAAGGCTTAAGTGTTTCGCCGGCTAAACACTAACGTGCTCATTTCAACTTTCTTCATCGTGGTGCCTTTCAACATTTTCTATAAGACCTCCAACACGGAGAACTTATGAAAACAAATATCAATTACCTAGTGATCGGAATCGTTTCCCTTTTTGCCATGGTGGGCTGCGGGAAACTAAAACCAGCTGAAAAACTGGAGGCGGCGGTGGGCGTTTACCAGTCCACCAGCGAACTCATGAAGGCCGCCCAAGTGCCTTACTTTGTCGTAACCCCCGATAAAGGGCTCTATACGTTACAAAAAGAGGGTTACGGCACCAACGCCGCGTTTGTGCGCAACTATCTGGGCGATGTAAAGCGGGCCGATTACAGCTTTAACGGCACCCAGTTTTCTAGCGGAAATGTAGTGGGCGATAAAATTAGCGGATCTGAATCACTCCCTGAGCCGATCAACACTTTGAAGGCGATAGTGGAGCGCGGGCAAGCCTTGCGAAAGGCGCTTACGGCCAGCGAGATTGATCTCGAAGTCAGGTTGAGCCAGCGGACAGTTTCCTTTTCGCCGTCTCAGATCGCGATCTTAGATCTTCTGCTCGCCGATACGGCCAAGCTGGTGACCACCCTAAAGGCGAAAAATCTGAAGGCCCTGTGGGTGAATGATTACGCCAACAATCAGTTCTACGTTGAAGACGGCTCGTTAAGGTTACCTGCGGGCATCGTGATACCGGCCACGGAAGCCATCACCCAAGCGTTTCGCTAAAGACCGTGCAAAGAGAGCAGCCGAAACACTTTTTTAGTTTAACTAATTGAAAATAAATAAGTTATTTGAAACTTAAGCGGTAAGGGCAGGCACAAGTATAAACAATGCTGCATTGCGTTAAGTGGGTGTTATGGAGTATAAGCCTGGCACTCATTTATATGATCTCCTCAAGTACAAACCCCGTTGCGGCAGTGCGAGCCGAAATCGATGTGCTGAATTTTGGTTCGGCGGCCGAGTATCTTCGCGCCGTCATCGATGAAAAGGCGCGTTCGGGCAAGAGCCTACGCTCCTTCACTCAGTGGTCGGGGTTGAAATCACCGGCCACGCTCAGCCTGGTGATGCGCGGAAAACGGTCGATCAGCGAAGAGGTCGAAGATAAGCTGATGCGTTACCTCAAGCTGGTGGGGAACCGTAAGAGGTATCTAAAAGCATTGTCGGCACTCACCCGGGCTAAAGACTCGGAAGGGCGAATGGCTTTGAAAGAAGAACTTTTTTACATCAAGCATTTGGCACAAGCAAAACACCTCGAGGTGAAGCAGTACGAGTTTATCGCGCGCTGGTACTACAGCGTGATTTACGTGCTGGTTGGTTTGCCCCATTTTCGCCGCGACCCTAGTTGGCTTTCGCAGCGGCTGGGGCGTTACATTTCGGCTAAGAATATTGAAGACGCGATCGGCAATATGCTGGATCTCGAACTCTTAAAGGATGAGAACGGCACGTTGGTACAGACCTCGGGCACGGTATTAAAAACCGGCGACGAGGTGCGCCACCTTTCGGTGCGTCAGTATCACCGGCGCATGATTGAACTTTCGGCTCGGGCCTTAGAGTTACCGCAAGAAATTCGCGAAATCACCGGTCTTACGGTTGGTCTGCCGCTGAACAAGTTAGATGAGGTGAAACAACTGATTCGGCAGTTTCGCGAAAACATCGATGCTTTGCTCGACAAACACCAGAGCGAAGCCAACGAAGTGTACCAACTCAACATTCAATTTTTCCCCTTAACGTTTCCGGTCGTAAAAGGAACAGACGCATGAAGCAAGTGAAAAAAAATAGATGGTTAATTGGTTTCGCAATCGTCGCTTTAGGCGGCTGCGGCGTTCACGTCGGCAATGGGCTAAAGAAGTACCAATCCGACTTTGGGTTTGAAGTTCAGTATCATGAGTCGTTGACGGTAAAAGAAAGCCCCGACAAAACGCAGGTAACGATTTCAAACGAAAAACCTGGCGCCACGGCTGCGGTTCTACGCCGGGCCGGCACGAATGAACCTGTGTCATCGGTAAAATTCATAATCACGCCTGGAACCCAGGCGGGAACTGCCGACGACCTCATGATCTTCTCACGCATTGAGGCGCCGGGACGACGCTTTGAGAAAGTGACGATCAACGGAAGCATTGGCGTGAAATCGGTATCCGAGGGCGACGGCGTTTATTCGGCGACTTACTTTTTCGTAACCACAAAAAGATCATTAGTGCGCGCCGAAGTGTTGGCGACGGCTGCCACCAAGGCGATGTTTGCGCCAATTTCAGAGTCTTTTCAGGGCGGCGGAGTTGGTGCGCAAACCTTGAAGTCGGTGCCCGAGGCCAGAAATCGGGTTGAAAATTTTGTGAAGTTAGGTGAAGTGGCTACGGTAAATTTCGATGCGGGTCGTTTTTCGGTGAATAAAGAGGTTCGATTAGGAACCTTCCCGGAGCTAACTTCTGAAGTGCTCGCGGCTTATATTGCCGGGTCACTTGACGGTGAGAGGTCGCGGGTGACGGTCATATTTACTCTTTTTCCTCACAACGCAGAGGTTTGGACGAATATGAAGAGAACACGAGAGTGCCTCTCGACCGATAGATTTAAAAAACGCTTTTCGCTCCGCTGTACGACTGATGACCTTCACGGACACCGGTTGGTCTACTTAGTTCGCGCCGCCAATGACAAAGACATGTGGATCGAACTCGCCGGGGGGGAGAAAAAAGAGGTGGAGGGTGCCGAAACCATCCTAAACGGTTTGTCGTTCTTGCTTCCTATTGAAAAGAACCAAAAACCGTTGGGCCACTTGGACTAAAAAAGGCTGGCTCTTGGGCTCTTGTCGGTTGGTGACTAGGGGAGTGAAAGTGGTGGGCGGGCACGGGCTCGAACCGTGGACCCCCTCGGTGTAAACGAGGTGCTCTAACCAACTGAGCTATCCGCCCCCTTGAAGTGGAAGGGATGGTATGCCGCAACCGCCGGTTTTTATCAAGTTCATGCTAAAATGGAGCTTCTTAAAAACTTATGGCTGCTCAAAAACAAAAAATTGGAATTCTAGGGTTAGGGCGCATGGGCCGGTGCATGGTCCAGGGGTTAATTGAATCGGAGACGGTTAGCCGTCACGACATTTTTTTTACGACCGCGCATCCCGAAAGCCGAGAGGCGGCGGCCCGTGAGCTTGAAATCACTCCCGTGGCTAACAATGAGGCGCTGGTAAAGCAGTGCGATATTATTGTTCTGGCGGTTAAGCCCCAAGGGGCGGCCGAGGTGTTGAAAAAGATTGGCCGGCACTTTGCGAAGGATAAAACACTTATTTCCATTGCCGCCAGTATCGACACCGCAAGCCTGGAGGAGGCGTTAGGAAAAAATGCTGCAGTCGTTCGGGCTATGCCCAACACCCCGGCCTTCGTAAGGGCTGGAATTACCGCGGCCTGTTTGGGGGCCCACGCGTCAGAGCGTGATTGGCAACGCACCGAAATGCTTTTTAAGCCTTTGGGGAAAATCATCCAAGTTGAAGAAAGGCACATGAACGCGGTTACCGGCCTAAGTGGCTGTGGCCCGGCCTACATTTACGTGGTGCTTGAATCTCTGATGGACGGCGGAATCAAGGTGGGCTTACCCCGGGACATGGCCACCCAGCTTGCCGCGCAAACTGTTTTGGGCGCCGCAAAAATGTTGCTCGACACAGGCCGCCATCCTGCGGCGTTGAAAGACGAAGTCACCACTCCCGCCGGCTGCACCATCGATGGGCTCATGGAGTTGGAAGAGGGTAAGCTTCGCGTTACCCTGATTAAGGCGGTGGTGCAGGCCACCAAACGCGCCAGCCGCTTGGCTAAAGCGGCTAAAAAACGCTGACCGGTCGCCAACGGGAATCTTTCTGTGATAAGCGGTAGGCAAAAGCGAGGCAGGAGATTCTATGACTACGGCTAAATTGACCATTGGTGACAAGGTTTACGAACTACCGATTGTGGAAGGAACCGAAGGCGAAAAAGCAGTAGACATCACCACTCTCCGCGCCCAGACCGGATACGTCACATTAGACAACGGTTACATGAACACCGGCGCCTGCTCGAGTGCCATCACCTTTCTCGATGGGGAAAAGGGCATTCTTCGTTACCGCGGTTATCCGATTGAACAACTCGCCGAAAAGGCATCGTTTACCGAAGTTAGCTATCTGCTCATTTACGGAAAGTTACCCACGGTAAATGAATTGAGCGCGTTTACCAATCAACTTACCCGCCACACCATGATCCACGAGGACATGAAACGATTTTACGATGGTTTCCCCCGCGATGCCCATCCCATGGCCACTCTCTCGTCAGCGGTAAACACGCTATCTACTTTTTATCAGAATGAAGGGGATACGGAGGACGGGCGTACCCTGTCGATGTTCCGCCTCCTGGCCAAGTTGCCCACGATTGCGGCGTTCTCGTATAAAAAATCGATCGGCCAGCCGTTTGTTTATCCAACCAATGCGCTCGATTATTCGGCCAACTTCATGAAGATGATGTTTGGCGTTCCGGCTGAGGATTATCGCGTTGATACCACGGTAGCAAAGGCGCTTGACCTGTTGTTGATCTTGCACGCCGATCACGAACAGAACTGCAGTACTTCCACCGTCCGGTTGGTCGGGAGCAGCCGCGCCAACGTTTACGCCTCGGTATCTGCCGGAATTTCAGCTTTGTGGGGTCCGCTGCACGGCGGCGCCAATCAAGAAGTGGTTGAGATGCTCAAATTTATTAAAAATGAGGGTGGGGGCGACGTAGTTCGTTTCGTGGATAGGGTGAAAAAGCGCGAAAGCGGGGTTCGCTTGATGGGTTTTGGCCATCGCGTCTACAAAAACTTTGACCCCCGCGCGACCATTATCAAGAAGGCCTGTGATGAAATTTTGAACAAAATGGGCGTGCACGATCCGCTGTTGGAAATCGCGAAGAAGCTTGAGGAGGCGGCGTTGTCAGACGACTACTTCGTTTCGCGCAAGCTCTATCCGAACGTCGACTTCTATAGCGGCATCATTTATCGGGCGATGGGAATTCCGACAAATATGTTCACCGTGCTGTTTGCCATCGGTCGTTTACCGGGTTGGATCGGGCAGTGGAAAGAGATGTTCGACGCCCCAAACGCTAAGATTGGTCGGCCTCGGCAGATCTACGTGGGCGAAAAAGAGCGTTCTTTCGTGCCTTTAACTCAGCGCGGTTAAATTTTTGAGGGAGAGCGAGCTTGCCTCGTTTCCCCTTGATACCCTATTCTCGAGTATCATTAGTTCTGAAGTGGCGCGCAAAAACTACGGCGCCGGCTTTTTTTGAGTCTTATTGGCTTGGTTTAACAACAAAGAGAAGGCACGTGGCCAAACAAAAGATCACCTCCAGCAGTACGGCTGAATATTTTTCTAAGAACCTACAACAGGTTGGTTTCTCCTCGCCCACCAAAGCGGTGCTCACCACTTTGAAAGAAGCCGTGGATAACTCCCTCGATGCTTGTGAGGAAGAGGGAATTCTGCCCGAGCTCACCGTTGAGATTAAGAAAAAGGGCGCGGGCACGATGAAAAATACGGACCTAGTGTCCGTTTTCGTAGAAGACAACGGCCCGGGGCTGGCCCTTGAAGATGTGCCGTCGGTTTTTGGCGAATATTTGGCTTCGTCCAAATTTGGCCGGGGCCGCTGCTCGCGTGGTCAACAGGGCATCGGTATTTCTGCCGCCACCACTTGGGCCCAGCTCACCAGCGCGACCGGCGCTAAAGTCATCACCAAAACGGCTAAGATGAAACAGGCCGTTTCGATGACGGTGGAAGTTGATATCAAACACAATAAGGGAATTATCCGCGATAAAAAGAACGTGGACTGGGATCGCCCTTCGGGCGTGTCGGTGGAGTTTCAAATTGACGGCCGTATTCAGCTGCAGGGCGAAGGCGGATTGATTTCTTATTTATTGGGAACCACGCTGGTAAATCCCCACCTCACCCTAAAGTACCGGTTGCCGGAGCAAGAGTGGCAGACGATTAAGCGGGTGTCTGAAGTTGTGCCTGCGATCCCTGACGCCGTTGAGCCACACCCGCATACGATGAAGCTTGGCGAATTTATTGCTCACTCCCATCTGTTTGGAAAAATGGCGCTGAAGAGCTGGTTTAAAAAAGGTTTTTCGCGCATTAGCGACAACGTGGTTCAAGAGTTCACCAAAAATGGGATGAACAAAAAGTTACTCGATGAGTCCATCGACAAGCTGAATGAAGCTCAATTCAAAGAGGTCTTTGCCGCCGTGCAGAAGACTGAGCTGATGGCCCCTAGCACCCGATCGGTAATTACGATCGGGGAAACGGCCTTTTCGCAAAGCGTTCGTCGTTTGGGCGAAGTCGATTTTTTTGCGGTGGTGACCCGCAAGCCTACCATTTGTGACTCTAAACCGGTGGTGATCGAAGTGGCGATTGCCCGTTTGAAGGTTTCTGGAAAAGGCGCGGATGGGGAAGAGCAACAGGCGCAGGTAATGCGTTTTGCCAACCGCGTACCCCTTCAGTTCGACAAAGCGGCCTGCGCCATGGTGAAAGCGATTGAAACGGTGAATTGGCGCACTTACGGCTTGGCCCAGAGCCGCGAAAGCGTGCCGTCAGGCCCTTACGTCATCGCCGTAAGTTTGGTGTCGCCGTTTATTAAATTTAAAAATGCCTCGAAAGAGACCGTAGACGCCAGCGATGAGCTGGTTGAAGAGATTCGGCGTGCCCTTATTCAAGCGGGACAACGCCTGTCGCGGCACATTAGAAAAGAAAATCGGGAAGCCGATCTGGAAGAAAAGCTGCGCCACATTGAACAGTTTTGCCCCATTCTGGTGGACTGTTTGTGCCGTATCGCCAAAGCACCGGCGTCGCGCAAAAAGAAGGCTTCAGACGGTCTAATCAAACTTTTAGGACGCGACATCAGTCAGGCCAAAGTGCATCTGGATCAAGCTGTGGCTGATGCGGAGCTTGCCAAATCAAAGGGCAAGTTTCAGGTCATCGAAGAAGAAGCACCGATCGTGGATGGCGATGATGCTTCCGAGTCAGAAGGCGAAACGAACAAGAAGACGGGCAAGAAATCAAAAGGGCGCCGCGCATCTGGTAAAGAAAAAACGGCGGAACGGTAATCATGGAAAAAGTTAGCGATATCCCAAAACTTTCTAAAACCTTGTGCGAGCGTTTGCTCACCGATTTAGAACATGCGCGCCGGCCGGTTTTAGAAGCGGTGAAATGTTCTTTAGATAATTCGGAATACAACCCGAAGGTGGGTTATTTAACCCCTGCCGGCAAAAAAGTTCGCACGGAACTCAATGTGGCATCGGTGCAAAAGATGTCGCGGGCGATCTTTGTTTTAGAGATTTTTCTCCGAAATTTAGAAACCGGCGCGGTGAATACCAAGCGTGAAATTTATTACATCTGCAAAGGTGAAGTGAAACACTCTCCCGACCTGGGCCCGCTCGATTTTGGCGACCAGACCGAAAGTGATTCGATCATCGATTTCATCTGCGAAATGCTGGAATGCTACCGCGAAGAGTTAAACTGTTATGCCAACGATCGTGGCGGCCAAACCTATTCTAATCAACTGGTGGTTACCGAAACGCTGCTCGACGGTACCAAAGCGGTGGTCGATTTAAGCTCATTGGGAACAACCCCTTTTCAGCCTAAAAACCGGCCGCAAAGCCTACGGCTTAAGGCCAAAAAGAAAATCGATTTTTGTTTGGTGGTTGAATCCGAAGGTACGGCGAATACGCTCGTGGCCAACGGTTTTTGCAAACGGCACAACTGTATATTGATGGGCGCGCAGGGCGTTCCGAGCAATGCGGTTCGTGGTTGGTGCAAACTGATTTCTGACGAACTGTCGGTGCCCATCTACTTCTTTGGCGACCTCGACGCCTACACTCTGCAGAATATTTACCGCACGTTAAAAGCGGGATCGGCCGCGAGTTTAATTCGTAATTCCGATTTTAGTGCCCCCGAAGTGCGGTTTTTGGGCGTACTGCCCGAAGACATAAAAAAATTCGACCTGAGTGATTATCCAGTTAAAGAATCTGACCCTTCGGAAGGGCGCGCTTTAAAAAAGGCGGCCGACGCTCTAAAAAATGATCCCTTCTTCCGCGATAAAAAGAACCGGGGGGTCTCAAAGCTTCTCGAATGGTTGCTGAAAAATAAGCGGCGTTGTGAGCAGCAATCGTACTTTATGGTGGACCCACGCGATCCGCAGATGCCAGAAAAAATCATCGTCGATAAGATCAAACGTGGCGAGTACATCTAATCTTTGGCGGCTTTAAAAAGAGAAGCCAATGTCGGCCTTGGCTAACGGCTGGAAGATGGACGTGCGGGTACCGCGCAGAAACTTCGACTCTGAGTCGACATATTGGCCGCCTACGCCTAAGCCTAAATTAATCCCGCCGCGCGCCAAGAAGCGGTAACCCAAAGTGGCTTGGGCCGTCGGCACCCATTTGGCGGGAAGATTAGAGTCTTGAAAAGAATAAATTCCTGCACCAAATGATAGGTTGATGCCGCTAAAAGTGTTTCCGCTTAGATAGAACTCTAACGTGGCAAACGACCCCAAAATGCTCGAATCCGTAGCCGGACGATAAAATGCCGGCATCAAGCCAATCGCCAACCCGCGGCCTAACGATAGCTGGAAATGGAGGGCGGGAAGAAAAAAACCATCGCCGCCGTAGCCGCCGAACGATAACGAGCGGTGGAAAAGCGGCACGGTTCGTTTCACTACGTAACGGTCGCCGTAGCTGCTGGGCTGGCGGCCGGGGCCGGCGCCGAAAACATAAAGTGTTTCGCCGCTGCTTACTCTCTCGGTTAGGGCCGGGGATCGAATCGAAACTAAGTACGAACTATTTCCAATCACTTTTCCACACGCGATGATCTTGTCCGAGCGATGAAAACAGACCGAGTCATTCACTCGCCATTGCTTACCGGAAGTAATTTTAACCACTTCACGCTGTACGCGGCGAGCGTGCGTAGGCACGCAAAAAACCAGCGCGGTCAATACGGCGGCAAAATTGGAAAAGCGATTAAACAATTTAGAAGACTCCTCACGATCTTTTCGGAATCTTCTGAAGTAAAACTGAATGCAGCGCGTTGGTCTTTTTTTGGGTTAGAAGTTTACTCGGCCCTCCGTGGTCGAAACGGTCGGCATTTTACTGAAGTTTTGCGGCGATAATCTTGTCGTCAACCTCGAGCTGGTCGAGCACCTCGTGCCCCCGGGTCACTTCGCCAAAGAAGGAATAGCGGCCCCTTAAGTGCAAGTTGGGCGCTAAATTGAAAAAGAATTGTGAGCCGCCCGTGTCTTGACCCGCCGTGGCAATCCCCACCAGACCGCGCTCGGGGGAGATCAGCGAATATTGATCGCGAATCAAAAAGCCCGGGCCCCCAAAACCATCGCCGCGGGGGTCGCCGCCTTGCCCAACAAAATTAGGCACCAGCCGGTGAAACGACTTTCCGGTGTAGAAACCCTCTTTCACCAGTTTCATGACCTGAAAATTCACCAACGAAGTTTCTTCGAAAAACTTAATTGTGATGTCGCCGCGGGTCGTTCGTAGCAGCAGAGTGCGGCCACCGGTGTTTTTGATTTCATCATATTTGGTGGTGGCTGGTTTGGTGATTTTGCTATTCACCGGAATGCGTTCGCTCTCATCTTTTCCGGTGAGCGCTTTCTTAGCCTTTACCGCCGCTTCTACCACCACCCGTTCGTTGTCTTTGAACGCCTCTTCAATCACATCTAGCTGCGAGGGATCTCCCACGACCGCTAGCGCTCCCAAAATCGCTACCCGGGCCTCCACTTGGTCTGGCTTCGAAAGCAGACGGTAGGTCAGACTCAGGGGACCAGAAAAATCCTTCCATCGATTTTTCTCCACGATTTGGGACACCAATGCGGTGACGCCAATATCGGCCGTTTCCAAGGTTTTTCGGACCAGCGGTTTGGTCGTGGCCGGAAATTTATCCTCTGAACTTTGGGCAAGGGCCTCGAGCGCGGCTTGTACCACCGTCATTCGTGTGTGGGTGAGGAAGGTCAAAACCTTCTCCAAGTCTTCGGTGGTGCCAAGGGTTCCCAGCGCTCCAATGCACGCTTCGAGTAGCGGCGGACCGGCTTTTGGCATTAGCTCGATGACGCGTTGACGGGCCAGCGGCGGATTGATTGCCGCCAGCGTTTTCAAGGCGCCACCGCGCAACCATACCGATTGGGTGTTTTTTAATAAGGCTTCAATGTTCTCGGTAAGTCGCGGACCAGCGGCCGGCCCCATGTTGTAAACGGTTTCGAGCACCTGATAGATCAAGTGTGACGAACCTTCTGAAAAACCGGTTTTCAATGCGGCAAAAATAATTTCGGACGCCGGATGGCTCGAAAGTGCCTTGGCGGCTTCGATGCGCACGCCCGGATTACTGGTGGCATTGGCGAGTTCGCTGGCCAAATACAAAGAAACTTCTGCAGTCTTAAATCGACTAAGCGATCGCAACAAAAGCTCGCGCGTTTCGGGCCAGTTAGACTTCTTTGCCGCGGCAATCAGCTGGGCCGGGGTGACAGGAGTCATTTCATTTTTCCAACGGGATAAGGCAAATGCCGCTGCTCGGGCTACTGGCTCCGGGCCCGCCGCTAGCGTCGCCAAATCTTTCAGTATTTCTTGAATGCCGGATGGGGAAGTGGTTCCCAGCGTGGAAAAAATTTTTCCCATTGCTTCGCAGGCGGCTTCCATAACCTCAGCCTTATTGCCGGGTCTTAAAAACTGGGCAACGGTTGAGAGCAACTTATCGCTTCCCGATATTCCCATGGCGTTGATGATAGCGGTGATGGTTTCGGCATCTTTCTGCATGGCGAGATGTTGCTGCAAAATTTTGAGAGCAAGCTCGGTGCCGATCATGCCCATTGAAAAGGCGGCGAGCTGTTTGAACTCTTTGTCTTTGCGATTGAGCAAATTGGCGAGTGGCTCTAAATACGAAGCGTCGCGGTTTCTCCCCGCGGCCAGAATGGCGGCCTTGGCCACGCGGCGGGAAGAGCTGGAGAAGTGACTGAGCAACCGTTTGTCACCGGTAATGCGGTTGTCTTCCGCCTGTAGAATACGTGCCATCGCGGCGTTATCGGACGAGCCCGAGGTGGCTTGCGGCCTGCGTGAGCCTCGGCCCGCGAAGGCCGCAGAAGTTATCGCCATCACCAAGAAGATAAGAAGAGAGTATCGATTCATGAGGAATAAAATTTACACTATCCTTCGCAAACGGGCGATAGTAACGCGCTATGTCGTCGATAAACGGTTGACGCGTAATTTTGCGGTGCTAAATCTGATCTCTACCTAAGAAGAGTTAGGGGCCTGTCTTACCGCGGTGCTTGAAAGCACCAACGAATTCTTCGGCGCCCCTTTCGCCCTGGCTCAAAGCCAAGCGGCGGATTCCTAAACTGTAAAACGGTTTACCGAGGCGTTGGGCTTCGAATTTTCCAATTGGAAGGGTAACTCATGAAAAGTCTCTTGTTCGTCTCTCTCGTCTTGTGCGCGGTTTTAGCGCGGCCCAGTTTTGCCAGTGGGTTTATTTGCGATTCAGTGGATGGCTACCGGGTACAGTTGTACCACCACATTAACCCGAGCAAAGGCACCCGCAATCCGGCTACGTTCGTTTTAAGCTCCGTAGATCGGGGTACTTTGTTAGTGCGTTACGACTCAGAAATTGCAAAGACCAGTTTTTCTACGAGCACGCTTTATTCGGTTTTCGGAAATGCTGAAACCCATTCTGATCGGGTGTCACTTACGGTCAAATTCAAAGAGGGCGTTGATGAAAAACGCGGGCTAAAGACCGTGGGCGGGTATTTAAGTTTCTTGGGGGAAGAAGGGGAAGTGGGCCACGGGCTTACTTGCACCCGGTATCTAAAGGGGAAACCAGAAACGTTTTAATTAAACGGTTTCGGTTTAAAGGGGGGGGGCGTGCGTTTTGGGTTGGGAGCGCCCCTCCCTTATTTTGTTCTGGGTTACTAGGCTTGCTCTATGCTCGGATTCATTGGATAAATCTCGGTCAATGGATCTTCTTGCCGGATTAAATGACAGTCAGCGGGCCGCCGTCTCTTATGGCGCGGGGCCCATCCTTATTTTGGCCGGCGCCGGTTCCGGTAAAACGCGGGTTATCACTCACCGTATTGCCCATCTCATCTCCGATCTGGGAATTGACTCAAGCGAAATTTTTGCGGTCACCTTTACCAACAAAGCGGCGGCTGAGCTAAGGGCCCGCGTGGGGAAACTGCTGGCCCAGACCGACACTCGTCCACGCGCCGAAATGTGGGTAAGCACATTTCATTCGGCTTGCGTACGAATTTTGCGATCGGAAATTCAGCACCTGGGCTATCCGAACCAGTTTACTATTTACGATGATTCCGATCAGCTCTCGGTGGTGAAGGCGGTGCTGAAAGAACTCAACCTCAACGAAAGTGCCTATTCGCCAAAGGCGTTTCAGAGCCGCATCAATAAATTGAAAAACGAAGGCATTGACGCCGACACTTTCAAACCCAATTACGGCGGCCCTTTCGAAGAGGCATTCGCCCAAGCCTTTGCCCGCTACGCACAGGTGCTTAAACTTTCGGCGGCGCTAGACTTTTCGGATCTTATTTTAAAGACCGTCACTCTCTTTGCTACTAAGCCCCAGGTGCTGGCGGCGTATCAAGAGCGGCTGCCCTATCTTTTTATCGATGAGTACCAAGACACCAACCATTGCCAATACCGGTTGATGAAATTGATGGCGGGCCCGCACGCTAATCTGTGCGCCGTGGGTGACGAAGATCAGTCTATTTACGGTTGGCGCGGCGCTGATATTCAAAATATTTTGAGCTTTGAAAAAGATTATCCGAATGCCGCGATTTTTAAATTAGAAGAGAATTACCGTTCGACCCAAAATATTATCGAGGCGGCAAGTCACGTTATTTCGCACAACACCGAACGGCGCGATAAAAAACTCTTCACCAACAATGAAGAGGGCGAAAAAATTGATGTGCAAGAGTGCTACGACGAGCACGATGAAGCGCAGAAGGTGATGAGCAAAGTGGGCGCCACCGTGTCGAATGGCGCCTCGCTCAACGAACTGGCTATTTTCTATCGTACCAATGCCCAATCGCGCGTGCTCGAAGACTTTTTGCGGGCCAAAGGGGTCAACTATCAGATCTACGGTGGCTTAAAGTTTTATGATCGGCTCGAGGTCAAAGACAGCTTGGCCTATTTGAAGCTGCTCAATAACCCTTCCGATGATGTTAGCTTTCGCCGCATTATCAACGTGCCCGGCCGAGGCATTGGCGCGGTATCGATGGAGCGCTTTACCGCTAAGGCGCGTGGGCTGGGGCAGTCGTGCTACCAGACCTTAGAGAGTTACTTTGGGGATTCGCCGGTGTGCTCAAGCTCGGAGCTGGGTCGGGCGATGAAATCGTTTCAAAAGTTTTACGAGCTTATGAAACGACTGCAGCGGGCTACCACCGAGCTTTTGCCTTCTGATCTGATCAATCAAGTGTTGGAAGATTCAGGTTACCGTAAGTCGCTGGTCGATGAAGCCACGGTGGAGTCGCAGGCGCGTTTAGAAAACTTGGCCGAATTGCGCCAGAGCATTGTTGAGTACGAACTTCGAAAAGGGGCAGAATCTCCCAACTCCCCCCTTTCACTACAGGGTTTTTTGGAAGAGGTGGCCCTGGTCTCTGACTTTGACCGTTTTGATCCTGATTCGCCCTCGTTGAAGATGATGACCATTCACATGGCCAAGGGCCTTGAGTTCGAGCACGTCTTTATCGTGGGGCTCGAGGAGGAGCTTTTTCCCAACATTCGCTCGTGGGAGCCAGTTGACCCGAGTGATATTGAGGAAGAACGTCGTCTCTTCTACGTGGGCATGACTCGCGCCAAGAAAACTTTGGGTCTGTTCTTCGCAAAAAACCGGGTGGTGTTTGGTAACCCGCAATTTCGGGTGATGAGCCGTTTTTTAGAAGAGATACCGGCCAACTACGTGGCGGCACAGAAAGCCGACTACTTTGGCCGGCGGCGTGGCTTTACCGAGCGAAAGGCCTTACCGCAGGCCCACGACGATTTTGACACGCCCGGCGCCTTCGAAGACGATTTTAGCCAGGTATACGGAAGTGGCGGCGTCGACGACCTTCGTGAAGCCTCTTTTAGCGAAGACGGTGGTTTACGCAAAGGCGAGCGAGTGATGCACCCCATTTTTGGCGAAGGGGTGATTCAGGGGCATTTGGGAAAAGACAAAGTAATCGTAAATTTTGTCGGCCGAGGCTTAAAAAAGATTTCTCTCCGCTTCGCACAAATGCTACCCAAGGGCTGATGTTTTTAACTACCGGAAGCTCCAAACACCGTACTCAACTAGCTACTCTTCGTGCCGAGGCCTGGGCCGAGGGCCTATCGGGCGATCAGTTCGTGAAAAGAAATGAAATGCTTTACGATCACCCCTTCGGCCAGTCGCGCATTGAGACCCACGTTTATTTAGACGGCACGGGGGCCATCTTGTCCTCTTGCGACACCCTCGATATAGATTTTGCTACCCAGGACGATAAAGGTGGCTACGCCGAAGAGCGCGGGTTGTTGCTGGCTTCGGTATTCACGCCAAAAGAACGACGGGGGCAAGGGCACGCTTCGAAAATGTTAAAAGAACTTTTCGAAACCCAGGCCGACAAATCGTGGTGTCTGTACTCCGACATCCCCCCAAAGTTTTACGAGCGGTTTAATTTTTTCGCGACACCCGTGGCCGAAATCACCGAAATCATTCCCACCTACGAGTCGACTGAAGCGCGGCTGGTCGAACCCGAAGCGGTGCCCATGGAAGAGGCCGTAAGGGTGATTCGCCAGTGGCGTACCGATTTGGTTCAAAGTGGTGGCCCTGGCTTGGCACTACTGCCCGACCCGCAATGGGTGGATTGGGAGTTATTGAAGTTTGGTTTCTTTGCCGAGCTGAAAAGCAAACCGATGCCCGAAGTCTGCTACCAAGTGGGTGACGAATTTGCGATCGTGGTGCCTGATTTTGCTAAGGGCGAAATTAAAATTCTGTTTGCTACTGACGTAGGAGCGGCTCGCCGGGCGGCGCAGCTGGTTTCGCACGCCACGGGAATTAAAAAATTCTTTACCTGGAAACTGAGTGACGAGCCGTCACCCGGAGCTTCGGTACCCATGGCGTGGAGTCTAAAGTACCCCAATTCAACCCGCTTCGTAGATTTACAATATGGCGACTGGTGGTGAACTGCCTAAGGCAGTTCGTCGAAGCCATCGTTCTCATCGCCACTCTGGCGAACGGTAGGACCAAAAGTTCTCTCTAAAGTGGCGCGCCAGCCGTTTGGGGCGGCATCGGCGTTGTGGCTAATTACCAATCCTACTCCGCGACAAAAGGTTTCAAAGCTGTCGCTGCGGTTGTCTTTTTTGGTCCAGCAGTCGTTAAAGGTTCCGGCGGGAACGGTAACGTTGTAAGGGCGGTACCAAGTGTAGGCCCGGGTGCCCGAAATAAAACTTCGCCCTTCGGTGAGCGGGGCATCCAGGTAAGAGATCCACTCTGTGCCGGTCCATTTCCAGACCTGATCGCCGGTTACCGAGTAGGCCGCATTGGTGGGGGTGGAGGCACAGAGCAGGGGCAACCACACCGCGGTTTTGCCTTGAATGGTGGCCGTGGCCGACATCGATTGGGTTCGGGTGCCGGGTTGACAGGGCACGCCAAAAGTTGAGTTGCCGAAGGTGATTAGGTTGTAGGTCCAAGTCCAGCCATCGGCGATGGGGAAAATCGATCTTTTAAGTTCTGGGTCAAGCTGAAGGTCTTTTGAACCTATTTTGCAGGCGGTAAAGCCGCTGAAAACCGCGAAAAATAGGGCTACCAGTTTTATCGACTGGGCAAAAGTGGGGTTACGGTATCGCATGTTGGCTATTATAGGGCCTCGGCGGCCGAAACCCAAGTTGCGCGGTGGGGTGAGCACGGGTATCTTGGCGCCCATGTTAACCAAAGAAGAAGTATTAAAGATCGGCCGTTTAGCCCGTCTGGAGTTAACGTCGGCCGAGGTAGAATTCTTTCAGACCCGCCTCACTCGCGTTCTTGAGTACGTTAAAGAGCTGGATTCGGTTGGCGGCGATACCAATGAATTTGTGCGCCACGTCCCCAAAGACGCCGTTTCGGTGCGTGAAGATAAAGTGGTGCACTTCGCCAACATTGCGGGGCTATTAAAAAATGCCCCCGACTCTGAAGAAAACAGCTTTCGTCTGCCTGCCGTTCTTGAAGGTGATTAATTATGGAACTAGATAAATTTTTGATTCTCGATCTGCTCGAGGGGTATCAAAAAAAACAATTTAAACCCTCTGAAGTGGTGGCGAAGTACTTGGCCGAAATCAAGCGGCGCAACCCTTCGCTCAACGCCTTTTTGCACGTCAACGAGGCCGAATCACTTCGCCGCGCTAAAGAACTCGACGAAAGAATGGGCGAAGTTGAAAAACTGCCACTCTTCGGCGTGCCTTTTGGCGTGAAAGATAATTTTTTGGTGAAGGGCTGGCGAATGACGGCCGGCTCAAAAATTTTAGGCGATTACGTTGCCCCGTACACCGCAACCGTAGTCGAACGGCTGGAAGCGGCCGGCGCGATTTGCATCGGCAAAACTAACCTTGATGAATTTGCCATGGGATCGTCGAATGAGAACAGCGCCTTCGGTCCGGTAAAAAATCCGTTTGATCACAATCGCGTTCCGGGCGGAAGTAGCGGCGGCTCGGCGGCCGCCGTTTCGGCTTCGCTCTGCCCGTTTTCGTTGGGCAGCGATACCGGCGGAAGTATCCGTCAACCCGCCGCCCTCTGCGGCGTGGTTGGCGTAAAACCAACGTATGGGCGGGTGAGTCGTTATGGTGTGGTGGCCTTTGCCAGTTCGCTCGACCAAGTTGGCCCCTTTGCGAAAAACATTTGGGATGCCGCTCGGGTTACTGAAGTGATGGCCGGATACGATGGAAGAGACGCTACCAGCGCCCGTAACCTGGTTCCTAAATACACCGAAACCTTGCAACGTGCTTCGTTAAAGGGCGCCGTGCTTGGCGTGCCCCGTGATTGGGTCGAAGGGCTCGATGGCGACGTTAGAAAATCATTTGAGGCTTCGTTAGAGTTACTGAAAGCCGAAGGCGCCAAGCTGGTCGACATTAAGCTACCGCACGCTAAGTACTCGCTGTCGGTCTATTACTTACTTGCGACCAGCGAGGCGAGCAGCAACTTGGCCCGTTTCGATGGCGTGCACTATGGATTTCGTAGTGGCGATCTTGATTCGCCCGACGCCATATACGCCAAGTCGCGGGGCAAAGGTTTTGGCCGTGAGGTGAAACTGCGTATTATGCTTGGCACCTACGCGCTGTCGGCAGGCTATTATGACGCTTTTTACCTCAAGGCAAATCGTGTTCGCCGCCAAATTCAGATGGATTTTTTGGACGCTTATAAAACGGTACAGTGCATCGTCGCGCCAACCTCGCCGTCTACTGCTTTCAAACTCGGTGAAAAGACCGATGATCCGCTCACGATGTATCTATCCGACATTTACACTCTGCCGGTAAATCTGGCCGGTCTACCGGGCCTTTCGGTACCTTGCGGAAAAGACTCCCAAGGCTTGCCGGTAGGCTTGCAGTTTATTGGTAAACACTTTGATGAGAATACGCTCTTTCAGTTGGCGCGTGCTTTCGAGTCGGCCCGAGGAAGTTTTTCGCTTCCGCGCTGGTCGGAAGGGGTGGTGTGACGATGGCCCGAGAAAATTACGAAGTGGTGATTGGTTTAGAAATTCACGCTCAGCTGTTGACCAAGAGTAAAATGTTTTGCTCTTGTCCCAACCATTTTGAAGGGGCGCCGAATACGTTTGTATGTCCGGTGTGCACCGGGCAACCAGGAAGTCTTCCGGTTATTAATCAGAAGGCCATTGAGTTGGGCGTACGCGCCGCCTTGGCCATCAATGCCAAGGTGCATGAAGAGAGCATTTTTGCGCGCAAAAACTATTTTTATCCCGATTTGCCGAAGGGCTACCAGATTAGCCAGTACGAGCGGCCGTATTGTACCGGGGGTCACGTAACCATTCGTTTGAAGAATGGCGAAGAGAAGCGCATTGGCATCACCCGCATCCACTTTGAAGAGGATGCAGGAAAGTCGGTTCACCGTGGTGCGGACACTTTGGTAAATTTAAATCGTGCGGGCGTGCCCCTGTGCGAAATGGTGAGCGAGCCGGAAATGCGATCGTCGCACGAGGCGGGCCAGTACCTGCGCCATATTCGTAACTTGCTTCGTTACGCTGAGGTTTGCGATGGCAATATGGAGAAGGGCAATTTTCGTTGCGATGCCAACATTTCGGTGCGTAAGTTTGGCGCCCCTGAGTTTGGAACCAAGGTCGAACTGAAAAACATCAACTCATTTCGTTTCGTTGAGAAAGCGATTGAGTATGAGATCGACCGGCAAGTAGAAATGGTTGAGCGGGGAGAAAAGATTATTCAGCAGACCCGCAGCTGGAACTCGGCCAAAAATATTACCGAACTCATGCGCGAGAAGGAGCAGGCGCACGACTACCGTTATTTTCCGGAACCCGATCTTGCCCCCCTGTCGATCTCTTCTGCACTTCTAGCGCAGGTAAAAAGCCAGATGCCGGAATTGCCGGAGGCCAAGCGCGAACGCTTCAAGGCCGATTATGGTTTAGCGGACTACGATGCCAGTGTGCTTACGGCGTCGCGGGATCTGGCCGACTATTACGAAGGCGTGGTGAAAAAGACCGGCAACGCTAAACTGAGCGCCAACTGGATCATGAACGAGCTGTTGGGGCGGTTAAACGCCGAGGGCAAAGAGATTGAAAGCTCTCCCGTGCCGGTTGAGCAGATGGCGGCGCTGATCGGTAAGATCACCAGTAATGAACTCAGCGGCAAAATGGCCAAAGACGTATTTGAAGAGATGTTCCTTACGTCCAAGTCGGCTGATACCATTATTGCCGAAAAAGGCTTAAGCCAAATCAGCGACTCCGGGGCTTTGGAAAAGGTGATTCGCGAAGTGATTAGCGCAAATCCCAAACAGGCCGCTGATTTCAAGGGTGGTAAGGACAAGTTGCTCGGCTTTTTTGTTGGGCAGGTGATGAAAGCCACCAAAGGGCAAGGCAATCCTGCCATGGTCAACGAATTGGTAACTAAACTTCTTAAGGAATAAAATGCGAGCACTTATTACGGGCATTAGCGGGCAGGATGGCTCTTACTTGGCCGATTTACTTTTGCAAAAAGGGTATGAGGTTTTTGGCATCGTAAGGCGCTCATCGAACGAAAGTTTCGATCGCATTGCCCACATTCAAGATCGGGTCACCCTGATTCACGCTGATCTTTTGGACCAGGTTTCGCTGTCTAAAGCTCTTGAGCGGGCGCAGCCCGATGAAACCTATAATCTTGCCGCCCAGTCGTTTGTGCCCACCTCGTGGGAGCAGCCGGTGCTTACCGCCGAATTTACGGCTATCGGCGTTTCAAGAATGCTCGAAGCCATTCGTGCGGTGTGCCCCAAAACCAAGTTTTACCAGGCCTCTAGCTCTGAGATGTACGGCAAGGTGCGAGAAGTGCCGCAGACCGAAACCACCCCTTTTTATCCGCGTAGCCCGTACGGGGTCGCCAAGGTTTACGGCCATCACATTACGGTGAACTACCGTGAGAGTTACAACCTGTTCGCGGTGTCAGGCATTTTGTTTAACCACGAGTCGCCCCGCCGCGGGCTTGAGTTTGTGACGCGCAAAATTACTGACGGTGTAGCGCGGATTAAAACCGGTTTGGCTAAAGAATTGAAAATGGGCAACCTTGAAGCCAAGCGTGATTGGGGTTTCGCCGGCGACTATGTGCGCGCCATGTGGATGATGCTGCAGCAGAAAAAACCGGCTGATTACGTAGTGGCTACCGGCGTGGCCCACTCGGTGCGTGATTTTGCCGATCTCGCCTTTAAAAGCGCGGGTTTAAATTACCAAGATTACATAAAAGTGGACCCCGCGTTTATGCGCCCGGCCGAAGTGGACCATCTCTTGGGTGACCCGACCAAGGCAAAGACCGAGCTGGGCTGGACACCCGAAGTCACCTTTGAAGAGATGATTCGTCTCATGGTTGAATCCGACATTAAAAGGTACCGCAAGTGAGCTTGTGCCGTTTCAATTTTTTTAAAAAGGTTCTGTTTTTGCTGCTAGTGCCGGCCTTTCTCTTTGCGGGTGACAGCTATTTTTGTCCGATGAAGTGCGAAAAAGAGAAGATCTACGTTAAGCAGGGGCGCTGCCCAGTTTGCCACATGAAGCTCGATAAAGTGGGCGCGGGGGGACGAAAAGGGATGCAGATTCCCGAAGTGCGCGTTGATTTAAATGTAACTCCAGCGCCAAAACCAAAGGTGCCGGCGACGTTATTATTTTCGATACGTAACACCAAAGATAACTCGGTGGTGAAAGAGCTGGAAGTGGTGCACGAGAAACCGTTTCACCTCATTATGGTCAGCCAAGATTTGTCTTGGTACGCCCACGAGCATCCGGCGGTGACGGCAAATGGGGATCTCAAATTAGATTTCACTTTCCCCGAGGCGGGAAACTATGTGCTTTACGGAGATTTTAAGCCCAAAGATAAAACCGCCGAAGTGATTCCCATGGCGTTGCGGGTAGAAGGCGAAGCCCCAAAAGCGGTGGCGCTAAACGTAGATAATTTAAAGCTGCCGAAGCGGGTCGATGGCTACGAGGTTAAACTCACCACGACACCTACGTTGCAGCACGGCGACCAGGTAAAGTTGGCCTTTTCGGTTACCCAAAATAAAAAGCCGGTGACTGACATTGAAACGTATTTAGGGGCGGGTGGCCATTTAGTCGGGGTGAGTGAAGACACCACCAGATATTTACATGCTCATCCAGCGGATCATGTCGTTCACGAGGCTGGTGGTCACGGGCAAGGTCATGCTCAGCACCACGCGGCACCAACCGCAAAAAATGGCCCAAACCTAGAATTTGCAACTACGTTTCCGCGCGACGGCCTTTACAAACTTTGGCTGCAATTTCAGCACGCCGGCAAAGTTCACACCGTCCCCTTCGTAGTCACCGTCCGCTAAAAGGTGCCCATCCACTTTTCAGCTGAAAAGGTGGCGGGTGCAATTTAAGCTGCTCCCCTTTTGGCTCTCACGCGATAACCCACGTTTTGAAAAAGGCGGCGTGCTTTGCTCGGTAAGCCGAACCTAATTCCTGATGAAAAAGGCCAGCTAATAGCTCGGCACTGTCGGCGATGCGCGGCCCCGACCGGTTGAAGTACGCGTTGCCATCGCACACGTAAGTTTTGCCTTCTCGCACCGCCGTGAAACGCAGCAATTTTTCTATCACTAGCGGCATTTTCATTTCTTCAAGCGTGCGAGCCACATCGAATCCGCAGGGGTAAATGGTGATGATTTCGGGATTGACCGCTTCAAGCTCACTCCATTCGGCTTTTACGAAATGGCCAGGCTCGCTCACGATTAGTGGCACTCCGCCCGCAATTCTTACGAGCTCCGGAATCCAACCACCGCCGACGATGGGCGGGTTTAGCCATTCGAGATTTAACACTCGTGGGTACGCAGTGGCCGGTTTTACCGCGGCCGCCACCCCGTCCAGTTTTGCCTGGAATCTGGCCTGTAGTGCTTGGGCGGCTGGCACCTGTCCGACCGCCTCGCCCACCTGCAGAAAGCTCGCTTTGATTTCGGCCAGGGTATAGGGGCGTAACGACAAAAGGCGGGTGGAGGTGCCAGTCCAGCCGCACAAGGCGTTTTCGACATCTTTTAGCGACACCGCGCAGACCTCGCACTGATCCTGAGTGATCACCAGGTCGGGCTTCAAGTCGGTAAGCTTTTGCGCGTCAATGTCATAAAGGCTTAATCCTTTTTTGAGTTTGTTTAGAACTTCGTCGTGAATCTCGTGGCTGGGGCGCCGCGGGTCGAGCCTGGGGCTAGAAAGGCGGGGCAGCGATTGAATAGAAGCTGGGTAGTCGCATTCGTGCGAAATTCCGACCAGTTGGTCGGCCAGGCCCAGTTCACATAAGATTTCGGTAGCACTAGAGATAAGGGAAACGATTCTCAAATTAAGACTCCGAAAAATCGGTAAGATAACATCTTGATCCGGCGTGGGGTAGGCGGCTATATCACTAACCTATGTTTGATGCAGGTGAGATCCAAAGGCTGGTAGAAAAGGGCATTCCCGGAGCGCAGGCTGAAGTGCGCGATACCACGGGTACGGCAGATCATTTTGAACTCAGAGTGATCTCAACTGCCTTTGAGGGCAAGAATCTGGTGGCTCGGCATCGGATGATTTACGCTGCCATCGGACCAGCCGTGGGGGGCGAAATTCACGCCCTTTCTATTCAGGCCAAAACTCCAAATGAGGTAAAACCATGAGCGAACGCAATTTAGAAACGATCAAAACCGAAATCGAAGCCGCCATCCACAAAGACCCCATCGTTCTTTACGTAAAGGGCACGCAAAACATGCCGATGTGCGGGTTTTCGAAAGGAGTGATGGAGGTGTTTTCTCACCTTGGCGCCACTTTCAAAACTTATGATGTGCTTGAAGATCCGTTGATTCGCGAAGGCGTGAAGCAATTTACCCAATGGCCGACCATTCCCCAAATCTTCATCAAGGGAGAGTTTGTGGGAGGCTATGATATTGTTAAGGACTTGTACCAAAGTGGTGAGCTGGAGAAGCTTATCTCTGCAGCCGCCGGAAAGTGACCTCTGCCATGACCCTCGGAAATTTGCGGCGCCTTTTTTGCGTTAGCGTGGTGGCCGCGTCTTCAATGTTTTGCCTTCACGTTTTCGCCGCGGAAAAAGAGGTGGAGTACATTACGTTGGAAAGCAAAGGCCCGATTCGCCTTTCGCCCCATTCTGAGTCGGCGGTGATGGTAAGATTTAAAGTGGCCCCGGGTTTTCACGTCCAGGCTAATCCGGCCAGTACGCCGCAATTGATTCCCACCACGCTGCAATTGCCCGCCGCCAACAACTTAGAGGTACTGCCGCCGATCTACCCCGTGGGTAAACCCTATCGATTGAAAAGTTCGAACAGCGAGATTTCAACCTACGATGGCGTGGTTGAAATAAAGGTACCGGTAAAAACCCCGCAAAAAGTGGCCTTAGCGCGTTTTCCTTGGAAGGGAAAGTTGCGCTACCAAGCCTGTGATGAAAAGACCTGCTTCTTTCCCAAGAGCCTACCTTTTGAGCTTCAGGTAATCGTCGCAAAATAGCGTCGCACCAGCGTGTGAGAAGCGTCAGAACGCTATCTGGGCTGGTGACGTTATTTGTCACCTCACCGCGCATTCAGGGTGTATTCACCCACTTCTGGTCTTCGCCAGTTCGCCCTAAAAGCGTCAAAAATCTTACCCCCACTTGCGGTGCGCGGCCGAACTTTGAACCCACGCCTCTGGCACTTGGGTTGCAGAGTATAGACGAACATACGTTTAAGTGACTGTGGATCGTGGAAATTTGTGGAGACTCTCAATGTACGGTAAGAGAAATTTACTTCTTAAGATGGTGGCGTTTTTATCGCTCACCGTCATGCTGCCGTCATCGGCCGAATATGACCAGAGTCACCTTTTCGATGCAGGCGGACGGTCATTCTCCGGCGGAGTGGGTGGCTCTAATAATTTAAATAATGTTTTAAGTTCTTGCGGAGCCGGTCGTTTAGGTACGGGAGTCGGAATTGGTGGCGGAGCGGGAATTACGGGCGCCGGCGTAGCTGGCGCAGGGGGAGCCTTGGGCCAAGGCGGCGCAAATTTTGGCGACGGTTTGATTCAGGCCAGCATTCCCCCGGGCACGGTGCCCTCTAGCGTAACGGCGTCGACTCTACCCGGCGCAACGGTAATCATGGCCAAATGCATGACCTGTCACAACGGCGGCGCTACCTCGCCGCCTAAAATCACTTCGGGAAAAGGCATTGCGCGGATAGACGCCAATACCATGCCCCCTCGGGACTCCGGCGTCACTTTATCGGCTCAGGAAAAACAAGATCTCAAAGCTTTTTTGTCGGCCACGCCACTTTAATGCAATTGGTTGAGCCTGCCTGTTTAGCGGGATAAACTGTTTCTATCTTGAACCCCTTCCTAAAAATTGCCGTTCTGTCTGTTTCTACCCAACTGCTGCTTGCCGGCTGTGCCGGACGCCAACCCATTAAGGGGCGCGAAGGGGCGATGCGGCCCACTTCAGCGGCAAAAATCATAGATGACTTAAGTCTCGATACCTTGATTGAGGGGATCAAAAACCAAATCTCAATTCACCAGCAACAGGCTAAGGCCCAGGGCACCCTTTCGTTTGGTGATCGTAAAATGAAACGCGAGGCCTACGCGGCCGCGATGCAACAGTTTATCGATTTTCTTGGCACTAAACCCAACAAGGAGAGTTTGCAGACTTGGGTGGAAACTCGCTTCGACTTCAACGAGGTGTACGGCACCGAAAAATGGGGAGAGATATTTTTGACCAGTTACTACGAGCCAGTGGTGTCAGGCTCTAAAGTAAAAACCGAAAAATATTCAACGCCGTTGTTACAGTCCCCCGCCGACATCATCGAAGTGGCCACCAAAATGTTTGAAGAGCGCTGCCCCGACATCACCCCGATGCGCGGTCGGCTGGTGCCGCTGGGATACCCTCCGGGCAAACTTCAACTGGTGCCGTACTTCAACCGCGAAGAGATCGATGGCAAAGGGGTGCTGGCCAAACGCGGCCTAGAGCTGGCTTACCTAACGCCGCTCGACTCTTTTTTTATGCAGGTGCAGGGTTCGGGCACCGTGGTTTTTTCGGATGGGTCGAGAGTTCGTGTGGGTTACGCCGAACAAAACGGTCACCGTTATGAATCGATTGGTAAATTCATGAACGGTTTAATTCCCAAAGAGCAAATGACGCTGCAAACGATCGAACGGGCGCTTTCGGGAATGCCGTTGGAGCAGAGCCGCAACATTTTGTTTAAAAACCCAAGCTACGTTTTTTTTAAAGAGCGTGATGGCGAGCCGGTCACGTTTTTTGGCACCCGCACCACCCCGGGCCGCACCATTGCCAGCGACTCACGCTACTTTCCGAAGGGCACCTTGGGGTTTATGGAATTCGATAAACCAAATTGGGAGAACGCCACGGGTGACGTGCCCACCAAGTGGGATAGGGTTTCGCGCTTTGTGCTCGACGACGATACGGGCGGCGCCATACGCGGCACCGGACGGGTGGATCTATTCTGGGGGCCGGGGCCCGAAGCCAAGCGAAATGCCGGGGTGATTAAGGGCAACGCCAAACTTTTCTACTTAGTGCCTAAAGAAGAGTTTTTAAAGACGCTAACTATTCTCTAGCGTAGCGGCGAAGGGCCCTTTCCCTCACTTCGTCTTCTGGGGAATCTCAAGCAATACGTGCGCCCCAAACGATTCTAACGCCACCTTAGCTTTGGGCATGCCGAGCACTTCAAGGGCGTGCTTTTGAAACGCGAAGGTGTCGCCGGCCAAAATGACCTTATCGCTAAACACTCCACAGAAGACCCACCCAGACCAACGGTCAGACGAGCCATCGCGAAGCGCATGCGCCTCTTTCGCCGTGTAATAGAGCGAACGGTTTTGCGGTAGGATTGGCACTACGCCCATGTTGCCGCCGGCTTCGAGGGTGATAATCGTATCTTTGAACATGTACATTGCGGTTCCGGTTCCATCGCTGATGGTTAATTGATAAATTCCGTTCATCGTTTTGCTGGTGCCCAATCCGCAAAAAGGGGTGTCGGCGGCAATTTCGGCGGTTTTGGCCACGATGGTCCCCTTTTGGAACAAGCTGACGTGGGTAAATTTATTGGTTGAGAAGGGTTCAAAATCAGCCTCTTTTTTCTTAACCACAAACTGTGATTTTACGACAAACCGTTGCCCACTCGAGAAAGCAAAGTGCGTGTCGTCTGGAGTGACTGATCTCCAGTCGGGCAAAACGGGAGGTTTAATATCTTGGTTCCCATTTCCCCCATTTTTTGGGGTGTCTTTTCCACATCCGAAAATGATCGTAAAACTGGTGACTAGCAAAAATAGACTGATTGATTTTATTTTCATGAAATTAATTTCCTGATTTGGGCTTAAGTGGCACCGAGCCTTTCTGCACGCTGAAGGCCAACGGAAATGGCGTTGAAGTTGAACCTAACGACTTGAGAAAGCAGATACTTTAGCCTAAATGGCTCTGCCAAATTTGGCGTTGAGGTGACAATTTGGGCAGGGGGTAAGCGAAAGGCCGTTTCTTATTGAGGGACTTTGTTTGATCCCATCGGCTCAAGCGCTCTGGGTTTTTTTGCGCCGGTGATCGCGGTTTGCGAATTCGGTTTATTTGACGGCGCTACCCACTCCGTGGCCCCCACGCCCAAAGCGAGTAGTAGGCCTACGGCGGCGAAACGCAGGGGGGCGGTTTTTAGTTTGGGCATCATAGTCTTTATAAAGCCTTTAGCGCCGCAGTTAATGCGGTAGATTGCGTATCATCCATGCCTGTGCTGAAGGCGCTTATCCAATTTTTTAATTCGGTTTTTTCTTGGTCTTTAAAGTCCACCCCTTGGGCATCAACCATTCTCTTAAGGCCTGTGGCTAGAGCCACGGCCGCCGCTTTGATCGAAGAGTATTTGTCTTTGCCAAAAACTATTCCGTTATCGCCGACGGTGAGTCCCTTCTTGGCCTTTGGAGCAGTATGGCAATCAACGCATTTGGCTTTCATGAATGTGGGAAAGGCCAGGCCTGCGCTTTTCGAGGAGAGTTGAACTCGGCCGGTTTCCTCTGTTTCTTCTCCGAGGTTTGAGTTGGCCGCGTCTGGGGTCTTAGCCGGCTCAAAAAAAGCCGGACTCGGAACGAACCCCGTGCTCTCGCACATCTGGGTGCTTGGAAGGCCAGCTATTTCCCCCGTGATTTTAACCAGCATTTTACTGACCTTGGTTTTGTCGGTGGTGTCCATGACGAGTTTTATTTCGTAGCTCGTATCATCTTGTTTCACCACGTATGATTTGTTATCGGAATTTTGGCCGACCATCGTAAATTTGCGGTTGTTGTCAGTTAATTCACTGACATCAAATTTAGCGCTAACACTTGGGAGCATGCCGAAATTGTTACGCCAAGTGCCTAGCGGCACCTCTGACTTTTCTCTCTGTAAGAACATCGTCGCATCAGACCACTTTCCGTCGGAAACGCATCTCATTTTTACTAGTGCAAGTTGTGACTTTTCTTTCGAATCCCATTTTCCCCACTTTGGTTTTTTAATAAACTCGTCAAGCGCATTGGGCGGGGAGACAGGGTCAATTTTAAACTCCGCCGCTAATTTCTCAAAAGCCGAAGGTGGAGGAGTGTTAGCCGGCTCTCGATTGGGTTGGGCGCTTCCGCCGCCGTTGTGCGTTGCCACCGCCCGCGTTGAAGGCGCGCTCACCGTTCCCGTACGACCGGCGTTGTGGTGGTTGCGGATGCCTACGATTAAATCCCACTGCTCCTTAGGCATGCCGGTTTTATCTGCAGCGACATAACGCTTTACCAAATCTTGTCGCACATTTTCATCGAGTAAAACCAAGGCGCCGCCCGGTTGGCCGTTATCGATCCGCACCACCAAGTCTTTGGGCTGTAGAGTGATGCGGTCAAAACCACCTTCTGAATTTCGACGAAACCCTTGAGCGTTGCTACTGGTCACCACTTCGATCGGTTGATCGGGCTGCCCCTCACGTCTTTGCGTAAAGCTGCCGTCGGGTTTCTCCCCCAGCACAGCTTTCCCCAGTTTGCCATTGGATGAGCCGGCCAAGGCACCGGCCGTTGCCGCTACGGTAGAAGGGGTTGATGCCGTTTGCGACGTTGAGGCAATTGTCCCGAGCCTTGAAAATATCGGGCGATTGCTGCCGTCGAAATTATTGGTCTGGTCCACAACGGTGCCATTGCGCAAGGCGCGCGCAATAAGCAGGTTTCCCTGGATCACTTGATCAAACGTCAAACCGCTTATATCGATTTGTCCGTTTGATGGTGAAACTAAATTTCCGTTTTGTTGAAGAGCGATTTGGCCGTTAAACGTGAGTGGATCGAATCCTGACTGCACCACTCCTGAATTTACTTGCCCTTGAAAGCCGCCGCCCATGTTTAAAAAACCAGGATTGCCGCCGCAAATCTGTGGACCGCGGCCTCCTCCGCCGCAGCGAGGACCACCGGCCGAAGCAAATTGAGTAGTAGTTAAAAGAACCAGCGTAGCGGCTAAAAGAAGTCTCATTGAAATCCCCCCCCGGAGAATCAAAAAGTAAAATCAAAAAGTAGAATCAAAATCCAATGGTGATTAGTAGAGCAAAGCCAAGGCCAAGCCCCCGAAAACGGAGGCCGCATTCTAAGTGTTCAGATGCTGAATGGTTTTTAAAAAATGGGGGATAAGTGTAGACCAACGGTGGTCGCTCGCGTCGTTTCACAACGACCACTTTATAGCCGTATTCGTTTAGAGTTCAGACGAATTTAAGTAGCGGACAGAACCCGCTTACCCCTGGCCTAAGTGAGGGACAATGTTACGATTTAAGTCATTGAAAACATTAGGTTTTAAGGCCAATCCCGGTATCAATCTCAGGGGTTAGGCGTAGTCCCTTCTGGTTTGCGCTCGGGGAATTCAGCGCTAAAGCCTAACCGCTTCCACGCCTCGCGCGCCCACTCCTCTTGCTGCGGCCGTGTCACCCCCGGCTGCCAGTGCATAAACACCAGAGCGCCAGCCACTTGCCCCGAAGGCATTTTGGGGTTGCTCAAAATAGCGATCACGTTCAGGTGCTTGCGTAGGTAGTAGTCGTCTTTGCCGTAGCTTTTAGGAAACGTCTCTTTGTGCCACTTCAAATACGAGAACAGGTTGGCAATCCGTTTTTTTGCTTCAGTGGGGCCAATCGGATCTTTAAGTTTTGGCTTCTTAACCGCAATTTTACTGATCGCGGTTCGCGAAGTGTCGAGATCTCCGGATACTAGCGACTTCCAAAATTTGCGCGCCTCTTCCTCATGCTCTTGCACCAACTGCAGCGGGCTTCGTCCGGTCAAGCGGGCCACGCCGTCATAAACCAATTGTTGGGCGCCTTGATAAAAGTAATCTCTATCCGAAAGCAAAAGCGCTTCGGGTATCGCCCAGTAGCCATCAATCAGCGGCGAACTGCCCGCCACCACAATCATGTCCTGGTCCTCGGCGTTTTCCTCGTGATTGCTGTTGTTTAAGCTGCCATCAAAGACGACGGTAATTGCTTTTCCATTTTTCAGAGTGCCCCGGAGCATTTTGGTTTTGGTGTGCAGCAAGTAACGAGAAATCGGGGGGCCTTCCAAGTCTTCTTCGACCACGCCCGGAAGGGCACGTTGATAAATCATAGTTTTCATACGGTCCGAGATCTTGCGCGAGTATGCCGCAATGGTGCCGCCCATCGGCCGCATCAGATCCACCCCCACTTGAATGGGCGGAAAACCGTAGCCCGTCGGGGTGCTGAATTTAGCATCGTAAAGGCCAAGCTTTTTCACGTTGTCGTCGTTTTCAAAAAGAAGTTTTTCGGCTACCCGGCTTTCGGTGTGCGTGTTTACAAATTCCATCTCTTTGATGAGCGCAATTTTCCAACCGCTAAACTCGGCTTCCATTCGGTTATAGTAACTCTCCACCCCTTTATCGAAACCCTTGGCCACGATCTCTTTGGTGACCCCCGGAGTGGCCAGCAACATCATCGCCGCAATGCGATCGTTTAAGTTGTAGCGGCCATTGGTAAAGCCGGTTTCGACGAAACCATTTTTAGTCTCAACGCGAAAGAGCGGTTCGGCGGGAAGATCCTTTATCGCTTTGCCTTGGGCAAAGTTTTTGCGCAGTGCTTGCGCGTGGTGAAAACGAACTTGGGCCAATTCCGGGTTGGTGATTTCACGCACTAAGTTTACGCGTGTGACGCCACCTTCACCGGTGTGGGCCACCATGTTGGCCGATCCCGAGGTGGCTTGCACCCAAAGCACTTTTCCCTCACTAACGTGGGCCGCGACGATCGATTTTTCGTGCATGATATCGAACATCTGGTTTCGCGGCTTTCCGTTGTCATCGAATTTGTTAAACACCGGCTGGCTATAGAGACCTAGGCGAGGAAACTGATTGGCCTGGCCGTACTGAAATCCCATGTCTAAAAACTCTTGCAGCATCTTACCGTTGAGCCCTTTATTGGGGGTGACGCGCGAGAGTGAGAAGTCGCTCACCATTTTTTCACCCGGCAAGAACTTAACGTCTACCGAATCATTGAAATCGGAGATGAAGTCTACGGCCGCACCCAATTCGGCGGCCTTTTTCATGCGGTCGCGCACGCGGCCATCGGCCATATGGTAGCGGGTCACCACCAAGTAGCCGGCCTTGGGGTCAATCGTCCCCTTTTGCAGCTTTTCGATAAAACGGTCCATCAAAGCCAGCTCGGCCACGATGGGGTCTCTGGCCACTACAAACTTGGGGTTGCCCTGCAGATCGCTATTTTGGCTGAAGTAGATTTTTCCGAAGAGGTCGTCGACCTCGGCTGCCACCGTAATGGTGCGGGTTTCGGGAAGGGGCTGAGCCGAGTCCTTTTTCTCTTTGACCTCTACCTGACCCTGAACCAACCCGGTAAAAGCCAAGAAACCGACGATAAACCAGCGCATAAAACCCCTCCAATCCAACCGTCGTACCAGCAAGGGGGAAGGCTGCGCCAGCAGAATTACGCCTTGCATTAATTTAGGGGGTAGTGAACGAAAAAAGGAGCCAGCGTGGTGGCTGACTCCTTTTTTATGGCTCCCCCTAGTGGACTACTTTCGAACCGCCTTGGTGGGTGGGTGGGCGGCGTGAAGGCTTCATTTAGTGGCTTTGGGGAAAATGCTTTCGGGGCTAATTCGGTATTTCGAAACGGGCCCGGGCCGGCCCACCAGAGCGGCTACGCCGCGGAATGTTAAGGTTAAACTTAAGGTTAACCTTAAAAGTTATGGCTCCCGGGGAGGGATTCGAACCCCCGACAAAGCGGTTAACAGCCGCTTGCTCTACCAACTGAGCTACCCGGGAACATGAATAAGAGAGGACCGAATATTCCAAAGGAGGCCCCCCTTGTAAAGGGAAGCTTCGCAGGCACCGTAGATAGGCCTTACGAAAACTTAAACAAATCGGATAACATTCCCCTGTGCCCACCACTCCTAAAGTCTCGCTTTCGGTAAACGGAAGGTTTCACGCTTTTGAATTTGCGGCCGCCCTGCAGAACGCTGGGGCGCTACACCAACTGATTACCCCGTACCCACGTTGGTTTTTGCGCCGCTGGAAGTTGGAAGGGGCCGGTATCACGACGCTTTCACGAATTGAGTTGGCGCGCCGGGCGCGCGAAAAGCTTTCGAAGGTGATCAAACTCTCAAACGGCCAGTTTCTTTTTAATGACTGGTTTGACCGCGCGGCGGCCGAGCGACTAAAAGCCGGCGCTGACTTTTTTATTGGCTGGTCTGGAAATTCCGAGCGTTCTTTGGCGCGTGCCCGGGAGTTGGGTCAAAAAACGATTCTTGAGCGGCACAGCGCCCACATTGAAGTGCAGCAGGAGTTGTTGCAAAGCGAATACGCGCGCTTCGGTCTTAGGTTTGTGGGCACGCACCCGCAAATGATTGAAAAAGAGAAAAATGAGTACGCGGCCGCCAACTATATTTCGCTGCCGAGCCGTTTTGCGCTGAACTCATTCGTGCAAAAGGGGTTTTCGTCATCGCGACTCTTGCACCATCCCTTGGCTGCCGATCTTCATTTTTTCTCCCCGCAAAATAATAAGGCCCCCAAATTTACCATTCTCTACGCCGGAAATATTTCACTACAAAAAGGGGTCGCTTATTTGTTGGAGGCTTTTCGTCAGTGGAAAGAGCCAAACGCCGAACTGCATTTAGTGGGCTCGGTGAGTGCCGAGATGGCGTCGCTACTTTCTCGTTGGCCGGATTCGCGCATTAACTTTTACGGACCGAAAAAAGGAATTGATTTTGTAAGGGCGCTAAGCCGGGCTTCGGTGGTTTGTTTGCCGTCGGTGCACGACGGCTTTAACCAGGTGGCTTTGCAGGCGATGGCTTCCGGCAGCCCGGTGATTTGTAGCGCTAACACCGGTAGCGAAGAGCTGATTCAGTCGGGGCAAAACGGTTTTGTGGTGGCCGCGAAAAGTAGTGACGCGCTGATCGAAAAATTTGAATGGGCTTTTCACAACCAGGAGGCGCTTTTTGAGATGGGGACTAAGGCCCGGGCCACGGTTGAAAAAAGTTTGTCTTGGAGTGACTACACCAAACGCCGGCTACAAGAGTTGGCTCGCCTTTCTGCTAAGTAACCCCCACTACCAGTGAGTTTGCGAGGGGCGCAAGTGATTGCGCGACCAGTTTGTGCGAATTGCCTGCAAAAGGGCGCTGTTGTTCACATCGGCGTGCGACTTGGCGCTGGGGCCGTATTTAAAATTGAATTCATCCCAGCTAATTTTGAGTGAGGTTTCCCACAGCCAGACCGCGTGATTGACCCCCATGGTTTCGAACAGATCGGTTGAGTCTCTAAAATATTGATCGGCGCCGCGGGCCCAGCGCATGGCCCCAAACTCATTCACGGCCACCGGGGCCCGACGCGCGCCTTGAAATTGCGAAATGACACTCAGTTTTTTGGCGAGCCATTTTTTATCCACGGTGGTTGGGGAGTCTCCATCGGGAGAAAAGTTACCGGGATAGGTTACGCCGCTCCTAGCAATCTGGTGGCTGTAGTTGGTAGGCTCGTAGTTGTGGACGGCGTAAACCACTTTGGGATCGGCCGTGGCTTCGGTGGCCGTTAGCCAGTCGAGGCTGCTGTAGTTCATGCCGCCGACGAGCACCGGGGTCTCTTTGTCGTTGGTTCTGATTTCGGCGATCAGTTTGCGAGCAAAAGGGTTCCAGTCGTAAGTGGTGTTCTTATATTTCTTAAAAAAAGTATCGGGCTCCCAAATTTTTAAAAGCACGTCGTTGGCATTCGGCTCAACCATCAAATCGTAACCAACTACGTTAGCGTGATTGCGGTAGCGGGCGGCCGTTTTCTTCCACATCTGGGCCCACGCCGCTTGCGGGCGCGAGTCTTTCCAAACGGAATGGTCGGCACTGGCATCATCACCGAAACCAGATTCGCTGCGCCCCGGCCCCGTACGAAAACTGATCACAACGTATAGGTCGGCCTGGCGAGCTCGTTCAATCAATTTATCTAAGTACACCGCGATGTCTTCGCGCCAGACGTATTGTCCTTTCGCGTTTGGTTTTTCAGCCATGAGGCCAGGAAAAGAGAGATTGGCGTAATTGGCGCCGGTGGCGGCCAGGCGGTTTAGGTTGGCCTGATCGTAGGTTGGGCCTACCACTTCGTTGCCCAGCTCATTGCCGTCGATGTCCGCGTCGATCACCTTTTGCCAAAGGTTAGCGCCACGCAGGCAGGTGCCCCGCGCCCACAGATCCCATTTAGAGGTGATAGCGTTTGCGGAGGGACAGGTATCGGCGGTAAATGCCGGCGCGCTAAATACCGCTAGAGCCAATGCAGACAAGGCTAACGAGACTTTTGAGTACCCCATCTCTCCAAATTAAGGAGTTTTTGGGTGAGAAGTGTTGGTTCGGCAAGGAGAGTTCAGCGCAAAGTGCGGTTGAATTATGAAGAGACCCACATCGCAAAGTTGGGCGCAAACTATGGTTATTCGCCCAGGCTGCCGTTTACGATCAGCAAGTCTTTTTCGGGCAAACTTGCCGTGGCTCGTCGAGGGGCTTCAAGTGACGTGTCACAAAAAGCCACTTCGCCCGATTGCGCCCGCACCTCTAAATAGAGTTTTGTTTTGGCGCTGGCCTTGATTACGTCGTCGGCAAAAAGTTCGATGGGAAAAGAGCCATCTTCGTTCGGCGTTAGCGAGCCCACACGGTTTACGGCAACGTCGGTCTCGCCATTTTGCCCTTGATAAATGGGAATGCGCCAACTCACCGGACCGATGTAGCCATTGATGGTGGCCTTAAATTTCATTACGTCGTTCTCAATCTTCGGTGGCTGAGACTCAGGCGTGAGACTACACGAAACCACGGGAACCCGGGTGGATCTCGCGGTGACTAAGACACGTAAACTGTCTTTGCCGTAGGCGGTTTGCAGAAGGGTGGCGAACGCAAATAGTACCTGTAGTTGCTTCATCTTAGCTGTGTCCTCGTTAGGTTGCTTGCTTAGAAATTGCAAAAGCAGTGCCCAAACTGAGGGCCCGGGGGTGGCTAAAAAGCTAATGATTTCAATGGTGGCTAAGGCTTCAACCTAGGGTTCTCCCAGGGGTGGTGGCGAGTAAGCAAGTGCAGAATGGGCGACGTCATAAAGGTGGTTACCAGCGCCATGATCACCAACATCGTAAATAATTGAGGCGAGATGATCTTTAAGTCTAAACCTAAGTTAAGCACGATAAGTTCAACCAGCCCGCGGGTGTTCATTAAAATTCCGAGCGAAGCGGAATCGCGCGTATTAAGGCCGGTAAGGCGAGCCGCCACGAATGTTCCGCCAAATTTTCCTACCGTCGCCACTAAAATAATTAGCCCGCAGAGCATCCAGTCGTCCGCCGAATGCAGTAGCCCAATTTGGGTTCGCATTCCGGTGAAAGCGAAGAAGGCCGGTAAAAACATAATTTTCACCAAGTCATCAATGCGATCGGTAAGCTCTTTGGCCACACGGCTATCGTGCGGCGTAATCGCCCCCAGCAGAAAGGCACCGAAGATAGCGTGAATGCCGATCACTTCGGTAGCCAACGCCGAAAGCAAAAGGCCCACAAAAAAAATGGCGACCCCCCCCTCGGTAAGCCGATCAAATTTTTCTAACCACGGTACCAGCCGGCGAATTAAGGGGCCACCCAGAACGAACATGGCCGTAATGTAAACCGCGGTAAGAATTAGGGTGAGAATGGCGCCGCCAATTTTGGCTTGCGAGACGCTTACCACCACGGCAAGCAAACACCAGGCGGTCACGTCATCCACCGCTGCGCAAGTCAGGGCGATGGTGCCCATCTTAGTTTTATTTACTTTTCGATCGGTGAGAATACGGGCCAGCACGGGAAAGGCGGTGATCGACATCGATACGCCAAGAAAGAGGGCGAAGCTGGTAAAGCTCACTTCAGGCAGGCCCACCCGTTTATAAATGCCAAGGGCAAGCAAGGCACCCAGCAAAAAAGGAACCACGATGCTCGCATGAGAAATAGCCAGTGCCACGTGCCCACTGCGTTTGAGCACTTTGAGATCAAGCTCTAGCCCCACCACAAACATATAAAAAATGACACCAAGCTGAGCAATCAGCCCTAAGAAAGGGGCGGCGGCCGGGGGTAACAAAAAACCGTATAGGTTTGGCGAGATTGACCCCAAAAAAGAGGGGCCTAGTAAAATTCCACCGACCACTTCGCCGATCACTTTAGGTTGGCCAAGTAGCGAAAATAGCGCCCCCATCGCCCTCGCCATCACGATCACCACCGAAAGCGCCAACAGAATTTGCAAAAGGTAATTGATCTGCGCGTGCCCTTCGCCTCCCGCGATACGAGCGATGGCTTCTGGCCCCATTAGCATTTTTCCGCGTTGGTTGATCAGGGCAAAAATTCCAATCGAGAGGGTCACCATAACAAGGTAAAAGAGCCAGGTTTTCAGCCTACCTCGCGTATTAAGACTAGATGACATGGCAGAATCCTACTGCGAAATGACGGGGCGTGCCTAGATCTGTTTTATTAGGAAAGCAAAATCGCCAGAAATTAGCGATTAGTGCGGGCGCAGTCAGGGTCAAACTCGGTGCGCATTGAAAAAAGCTCGGGTTGGGAGGTGAAGGGATGGTGGAGGCACCGCTTTTTGCCCCCGGCGTAGGCGGCGGTGATAAACGCACGATCGAAGCCTCTTTGTTGATTAAGCCAAGTCCGTATTGAATCAATCGTGAGCGTTTTTCCAGTTAGTAATTGCAGCGTCAGAGGCCCAACCACCCGGGTTGAAAAAGGCAGTTCGTAAGTTGCGGCGGGAGGTTCGGTTAGCGCGGGCTTTAGCAAAAAGGGAACTCTAAAGCGATTGTTCTGATCGCCACCCGACTCGCCTCTCGCCGTGTGGCGGTAGGCATGATCGGAAACTAAAAGTACGCTGGTGCTTTCCCACAGCCCTCTCGTCTGCATTTCGCGCTTGAGTAAACCCAGCATTTCGTCGGCCAGCGCGACATTGTCATCGTAGGAGGCATCGACGAGGGCCCCGCCCGCGACAAAGTTTTTTGTTGCGCGAGAGTAGATAGTGGGTTCATGGGGAACGGGAAGGTGAAGAAAAACCAGATCTCGCGAAGCATTTCCTACGGCGCTCAGGGCGCGTTCTAAAAAAAGTTGGTAAACCTCAAGATGAGCGCGGCGAACCATGGTGGGCTCGCTGATCCCCATTAGTGAGAGTACCTCTGAAGATCGTTTGATTGCCTGCACGAAAGAGTCGCCCACCCCGGCGCCATTATTTGGCTCTAGATACGAAGACTGAAGGCAACGCGCTACTTGTCGTCCAAATAATTCGCAGTAAGGGTGTGCCCACCCCACAATTTCTGTGTTGGCCCCGTACCCGGCGGCTTGAGAAAAAAGTTGCCCCGCTGAGGCCAGTCCGCGGTCGTTTGTTTCTCCAAAAAACATAAACTGCGGCGCTTCCCGCGATTTTACGCTCAACGCAATCACGTTTTTGCCGAACCAATACGAAGGCAGGGTAAGCAAGGTGTTTTGTGAGGGCGGCAACGCATTGGTGGCCGAAAGACTGTGTTTCTTGAATTGCAAAAAGTTAGGGTATTGGGAAAGTTTGGCTTCGTTCTCAAAGACCAAATGGTAATCCAGTTCGTCAAAAACTATCACCACGGTACGGTTGAGTTTGGTTTTTTCAGTGGGAGGAGTCACCTCGCCAGCCAGCGATGAGCGCGGATGAGAATTGAAGAGGTCAGCCAAAATTTGCGCAGATATAAAAAAAGGGAAGGGGGCAATGAGCACGAGAGCCATGCGGGTAGCCAGAATCAATCTAAGCGAGTGCCGTAGAAGTGCCCATAACAGCAGCAAGGTACTTTGGCCTAAGATGAGCCATAAGGTATCTGCAGAAAGCGATCCAAAAAAAAGATTTTTTGAGTGAAACGGATCCGTGCCGGTTTGCCCCATGACGTTGCAAATTAAAATGGCCTGCGCCAGAAATAGCAGGACGATCGTCCACGCCGCGCTTTTGGCGACAAGCGTTTTTGTGGTGCGGGTGGCGCAGGCGAAGAGGTACGTTAGCGGCACAAATAAAACCAGGGCGGCCAGCCACAGCCCCGCCAAATTTTGCCACGAGGCATTTTTACGGGTGTAGTCAAAATAGGCATTCTCAAGCGGAATAGCGTGATCGATCCAGAGGCGTAGAAATAGTAGATGGGCGAGCGAAAAAGCGGCCGCTGCATTGAGTCGGTCGGAGAAAAGCGATGAAAGGGCGGTTAACAAGCCCTTTAAGCGATTAGGCGGCCTTGCGCGGGACCTTTTCGTTTTTTTTTGTGCTTTTTCCATCGGCTTTTTTTGCTGAGTTTTTAGTTTTGGGTTTGGACATGGCAGTTTTTACAAAAGTAAAAATGCGTCGGATGAAGAAAGCGCTACTCGCCAGGATTGCTACGAGAAACTGCATGATGAGGTGACTAGGACCCGGGTCAATGTAGCCGTAAGCTGAATCAGATTGCCACAGCGCAATAAAAATTAATGCGAGAAAGGAACATTTCATCGTCGACCACCTATTGTTTATTTATCGTCGGTAAGGCAAAGAAGCTTAAGCGGAGAAAAAGAGTTTTTGCAGCGCCGCGGCGCGAACGCGGGGGTGCATGAAATGAAAGGTGGTTCCGATATCGGTTGCCTGCGGGGTTGGGGTAACGTTGGTGATTTCGGGGTGCCGCATTAGGAAGTTGGTCAGCGTGACGGCCCGCAGCAAGGGATCATAGAAACTGAAGAGGGTACGGTAGAGGTTGTTGTCACTGGTTTCATTAAGCGGCAGCGGCAGCGCAATTGGGGTCACTTCTTGGCGGTATAGCACTTCGCCGGTATCAATCCCGGCATCCAAAAAAAATACCGAAGCGCCCAGCTTTTCGCGCGAAAGGGCTGACCACAAGAGCCCGTCGGCGCCACGCACTTCCGGCAAAAAACCAGGGTGCACATGCACAAATTTTTTGTTCGACCTGGTCAGCAGTTTTTCGGGCACAATTCCCCCCCCCGTAAAAAGCAGGTGCTTGCCCGGAAGCTTGTTAATCCGATCAACTAGGGAGGGATCTTGGTAGCCGTCGGTTACCACCTCGGAATAGCTGGCACCGAAGTCCGAAAACGAAAATTTTTGGTACGCCCTCGCAAAAATCTTGGTGGCGTCGGGATAAAGTTGGTTAAGCCCTTCCAGTGTTTCTTGGTAATGGGCTAGCGGCAGTAAACGCCGTGGCCAATGGTTTATCGCCGTAGCTTGGCGCCACTTGGCCAGTCGCTGAACGTAGGATTGGGGCAGCCAACTCAGAATTCGGCCCGCCGGAAACCAACGGCGCTGTACCATTAAGCAAACGTGTTCAGGAACGAACCCTTCATTTTTCAAAACTTCGAGATATATCCTCGCCATCGGGCCATCGTAAGCGAGCACAGACAGGTTAAGCTTTTTTAATTGGCTCACGAGATAACCTGTTCCCATACTTCATCGGCGAGCGCCGCCATTTCTCGTTGCGTTTCGGTGTCGGGAATCACGCGTTCCCACGCATCGAGGGCGGTGAAGGTGGCATTTAGGTATTTGAGCGAACGCCCTTTATTTATTCGGGCGCCCTTAAGGGATAAGGAGAGTAGGCTCGCCACCAAGACGCGCCACGCTTCGGCTTCGTTTAACTCGGCCCGGCCCGTTTTTTTCCATTGCTCGTCATACGCACTATGTAGGGTGCGGTGAAGTGACAGCAGGCGGCAAAAGCGATCGGCCACGGCAAAGCTCGACGGATCTTCTTCGCGGGTTTTTTCGGCCAAGTGGCGAGCGGTTTTGGCAATGCAGACGGGGTTGGCCCAGTCAGTACCCGAAGGCTCACACGGCAATTGTTCAGTCACCTTTTGCAATAGGTAGCGGCTTGGGATGTTGGCCGAAATTGTTTCATTTTGCATGAGCTTGGCGCTTTGAGAGTGAAGTTGCGGACATCTCGACAAGGTATTGGGCCCCGGCCCGTCCACTGCTACCTAAATTATACACGGTTTTGGCCCTAACCTTCCGAAGGCCTTTCTGAAACTCTTCCGCACCGGCGTGCAACTTTGCGATTGTCGCCCCGAGGTGAGGGAGTTCGCCGAGCGCCAATACCGTTCCGAGCTGGTGGCGTAGTTTTTTTTCAATTGGCTCTAGGTCGAGTTTTGCAAAGTTGGGGTTGTTAATTTTTTGCGGCACCTCTACAAAAAGTACGGGCCGTTCGAAGGCAAAGGCAAACTCAAACGCCGCGCCCGACCAATCCGAGACGAGCACATCGGTCGTTCGAAAGGTTTGATCGCTATGCGAACTAACGTCGAGCTTGAAACAGGGATTGGCGGAGTGTTTTGCCGCTAAGCTTTCAATAGTACTTCGATGGCTGCGCAGGGTGCGGGGGTGCGGACGCAACGTTACTCCAAATCCATAATCCAATAGTTTTTCTACAATTACTTCGGCGTGATTTTCCAATAGGCCATCGGGGCCCCACGAGGGAGCAATGGTTATCCTTAAGGGATCATTTGCTGGCCTAGCTTCGCCCTTGGCTTGCCTTTGCAAGCTGTCGAGTCTGCCGTAACCCAATTGACACAGCTGTTTGGCCGGTAGCGAAAAAAGTGCTTCTCGTTTTTTGATTTCAATAATGTGGTGGTCACCAACGCAGAAGATCGCGTCGAAGTGATCGAACGCGGTTTCCCGGTAGATCGCGTGAGTGCTAACCATCGAGTGAAAGACGTATGCATATTTCACTGGGTGGTAGCGAGATCGTTTGAGATGAAAAGTTTCGAGATCGGGCATGGTCATCACCATCACACCCGCCCTTAGGGTTTGAAAAAGGTAGGTGCGGACGATGCCATGGCCAATGAAAAAGGGGCGGACGCCGGCGGGTGGCGAAGACAAAATCGGATCGGAACTGCTTGAGGTGAGGTAACACGCGGTCTTTCCGAACTCACCGGTCAGTTTCTGAAGCATCTCGGAGAAGTGAGCGTAACTTCCGGCATCTTCTGCGTAGAAAACGAATTCGCGTTGCTCAAGCGGCAGAGAATTGAATCGTCGCACTTCTGAAAGCGCGCGGAAAAAGTTGGTGACGGTTTTCACCGGTTGGAGCTCCAAAATTTTTCAAGTTTTCCGGTTTTGGCTAAGGCTTCATAGCCACGTAGGTCTTCAACCGTGTCGACCTCTAGCCAGCCGCCCGGCACCGGGCAGCCTCTCATTTTCCAGCCTTGTTCAATCAGCCGTTGTAAAAAACCGGTCATAAACATTTGGTTCTTAGGCCGACCCTCAACCAGACTGGAAGGGGTTAGGGCATCAAACTCTTTCACGAACTGCTTAGCTGACGAAGCGGCAATTGAGAATAGGCCCATGTACTGGCCTTGAATTTCACCGAGGTTTTTGGCTTTGCGACCAAGCTCGGTAATAAAGCCTTGGGCATTCACCTTGAGCGTTTCGGCGTCGCTTAACGGATCGGCCATGCGGGTTTTCCATAGCGAAAGCCATTGCGTGTTGATTGCCACGCAGACTGGGTACGTTGGTTTTAGTAGCGCGTGAATCGCGGCTTGTTCGAAAACCACGTCGCCATAAATCACTAAAACATCGTCTTCGCCGTCGAAGAGAGCGCGGGCAGTCATTAACGAGGCGACCATGTTGGTAATGGCGTAGGCCTTATTGTAGAAATGAGTCAGCGGGTACTTTTCTAAAAGTTCGGCTTTGTACCCCGATACGATGGCTACGTCAGTAATGCCGGCGGTGCCCAGTGCCGCCAGTTGGTGTTCGAGCAACGGTTTTCCACAGAGTTCAACCAGGCATTTAGGTTTTTCGGCCGTCAAAGGATACAAACGTGTGCCTTGCCCGGCCGCCAAAATAACTGCTTTCATTTCTGACTCCGTGTGAAAATTGCATTGAGCAGAGTCCTATTTGGTAAAATGTCGGGACTACGCTCAGGGTGCCACAGAATACCCCACAGCGGCAGAGCTTCGTGCTTGACGGCCTCGACGGTTTTGTCGGTAGCCGTGGCCAGGACCTTCCAAGGGGCGACGATTTGGTCTACGGCAAAACCGTACTGATGAAAGCTATTCACTAACTCACCTTCGTTAAAGCCAGGAAGATCAGACACCGAAATCAGTGCGTGCGTAGTGCCGATGTGTTTTTGCACCGGGCGCGGTTTTATTTCAAAATGGGAAAGCAGCATCTGCATGCCGCGGCAGACGCCAAGCAGGGGCAATGCCTGCTCTACGCACAATTCGATCAGTTCACCCTCCAGCGCATCGCGCTCGGGAACTAAATCTTTTGCGCCGGGTGCGGAAGGCACGTCGTTGCCGCCGCTCAAAATGATTCCCTCAAGGCCTAGTTCGCTAACCCATTGGCGTGCCAGTCCGGCGCGGTTAGGAAGCGCAATGGCGATATGACCCAGCGAGGAGAGAAGCCGGTTCCACTCTTGCGCTAGGCAATCGCGTCTTTCCGCCGTGCTGGAGTCCACCCTTTGGGTAATGCCCAATTTCATCTTGTTTAAGCCGCTTTCTTTTGTTTGGTAGTTTCGGTGCTTACCGCCGCAACCCGCCGATTAGCGCAGTCCAGATCGATAAGCCTAGCGTGAGTCAGCTCTAAAAACAGTACCTCACCGACGCCAATGGCGGCGGGCAGACGGCACTCGGCCGCGCGAATCGCCATGTGCGAGTTGGTGCCGCCGTACATGGTGATCAGCCCAGAAATGCCCTGACCCAAGATCCAGTCGTAGCCAGGATCGGCACTTGGAATCAGAATGATATGGCCGCGCAAATCTTGTTGGGCTTCGCCAAGTCTTTCGTAGTGCACCCCGTTTGCGCAAACACGTTGCCGGGTAATGAAATTGGCCTCTGCCGTCATTTGCTTGTGGCCAAAAAAGTCATCGTTCGAAAAGATTTGGGTCGGAAGGCAGAGCGAATGAAGCAGTTCCTGTTTCGCTCGGCCTCTCGTTAACATAGCTTTGACCACCTCTGCGGGTTGGGCAGATATGGGTTCGCGCAAGCTCAGCAGTTGAGAGATTGAAACGTGGCTTAACTCTTCACGAGAAAACCCCAAACTTTGTCCCCATTGGGCAATCATTTCTAGGGCGTCGCTCAGGCCCTTAGTGAATTGAAACTTGCTGAGTTCTCGTCCTTCAATGGCCTGTTTGAAATAGTTAGCAAGAAACTGCGGAGTAAAGGGCAGGCGCGCCTTTTCTAAGGCCATTGCGATTTTATCAGCGGTTTTTGCATTCCAAACAAAGGTTTCGATGGTCGACGGGGCGACTGCCTCCTCAACTAACGGTTCGAGAAAACGGCTAGGGTCGACATCGTAACGGCTGGAAGTGATGTCGTAAGTTCCCGGCCTTAAATGGCCGTAGGTGGCGATGAACTCAGCGCGAGTCTTTTTTGACTCTTTCACCAGCCAGGCGTCAGTTCTCATTTGGCCGGAGACCGTAATCAGGGAGGCTAAAAATGCCTCTTTCTCGTTAGCGGTGATGGCCTCAACTTTTTCAAGCGACCGCAAGAGAGTCATGGCAATGAAACCTTGGCGCGCGAGGTGCGCAAAATTTAGCGCACTCAAACGTCGAATGTCTTCGAGCAGTAAAAAAGCCATCGCCAAAGGCGGCAGGGCAGAGTCGCGTGCGCGAGCCTGGCGGGCCGCGAGCTCCGGTATTGCCGCGAAGTCACTGGCACAACGGGTAATTCCTTTTTCGGTCAAATCGCGAAGCGCCGCACGAAACTGCGTTGTTTCCTGCACGGTAAAGCCGGAATCGGTGAGGCGCTTTGAAGTATGATCAAAATCAAACGCCAAACAGGTGAAAAGAATTTCAAACTCCACTTTGTCGTAAAGCTCCGGTTCGACACGCAAGTGCAGGAGGTAGTGTTCAACGAGTTTTTGAGACAGTTGTTGCGAAAGTGCGGCTGGAACAAACGAATTGAAAGTGGCGCGTACATCGACGTAAGGGTGACCAAGCACACTGACAATCAGCGGGCACGGTCGCACGTCACGGTAGCCGAACTCAGCCCGTTGAGTGGCCCAAGTTTCGTCGGTGATGACGTGGCGATAAAGACTAAAGGCAAGTGGCTTTGGTTTGGTGCCAATGATCTCGGCTGGATTCCAGTCCGACATCACGTTGAGAATGGTTTTTTTTCCTAGCAACGAGGGGTGCGCTGTCTGGTAGCCACTAAACCATCGCGACGCCAAATTGATAGCGCCGCGTATTTGATTGTCTTCGAGTGAGCGAATCTCTTTACCCGCCGTAAGCGGACGGACCTGAAGTAGCCATAACCGTTCGTCGTCGGTGATGGCAAACTCAATGTCCAGTGAATCGTGGCCGACCAGATTCTCAATCTCTTTGACCCCTTCAATGACATCGCAAAGGGGCTTTGGAAAATCGTCGGAAAACCTGGTGTCGCGTAGGAGATAAAGCGTTTTTATGTGGGCGCCGTTACCCGAGGTTACGCTGCTGGTACTAGCGGTGGTGTCGTCGTAACTGATCACATAGTAGGGGGCCCGGCCGTCCTGCGCCCGCGTCAGCACGACTCCGCTACAGCGAACGTTTTCCAACATTGGCTGTACCAGAACTTGGTCATCAAGGGCTAGATCATCGTACGAAGCTAAAACTAATTCGATCGCTTTTTCAATTTTGCCTGTGTCTCGGCTCGGTACCGAGGCGACGCTAAGGTTCTTACCCGCCAATGATTGTTTCCAACTGTCTTCATTGAGGGCGCTGCTGCGTACGATTAAGTTACCAAACGAGAATGCACTTCGAATTTCTTTGACGACCTTAGTGGGGTTTTTTTTCCAGTCTTTAGCGGTGAAGCTAACTGACTCGGGTATGAGTGAGGCACGTACCAAAGGCTTAAGTCGCTGGAGCGATTCGGCTTTAGTTCCCAAAACAAATCGCGCGAGATCCTGGGCGGCATCGAGAGCGGCCCAGTCACCTTGGCTATCTACTGTGCTCCAGCTCAAGCCACTAAGAATAAGTTGGTCGATGAGTTGCGGCAGAGTAGTCGACAGCGAGCTAGTTTTTAATTTTAAAAGATTCTTTATCCGGGCTACGGCTTTCGGCGAAAAGCGGACCAACCCGGTGAATTCTGCATCGGCCTCGTCGGGAGCAGAGTTAGGATCTAAAAAGGGCGACCCCTTGCGCTTGAAACTAATTCGTTCTGCCTTTAGTAATGCCGATGTCGCACGGCCCTGGTACCGATTTCGCCAGCGAGAATCGACCGCCAGCACCACGTCCGTAGTTTGGTTTTCCATCTGTTGCACCAAGCTCGGTCTAAAGACGATGTCGGCATAAGAAATGTAAGTGGGCGACTTAATTTCCAACGGCACCAGCGAGAGCGAAAATACCGGTCCGGTGCTTTCCCATTGGGGATTGAAAAAAATTTCGGCATCGGGAAATTGCTCTATGAGGAAATTCGCATTGAATCCCGATACCAATGAGAAACGGGCCCGGGGCAAAGTTTGGAAGGCCGTCACTAACCAATCCATTACCCGCACCACGGAAGGCACGTTGCCGCGCACACTTCTGCCCGCACCCAAAATGATCACGTGATGTTTTTGATTAGTTTTAGAGGGCATGGGAATTTAAAAATAGTCCCAATCTTTTCGGTAGCTTGCGGCGGTAACTTGATAGCCGAGGAGATACTTTTTTTAAGGTGTCTTACGCGCGGCGACAAACGTGCGTCCGGCGTCTAAGCCTGGACCGTAAGAGTTCACTTTTTGTTCCTCAATGTGGAAGTGCTTACTGATGTGCTCTAAGCTTTCCGCCAGCGCAAAGGGTGGTTCTATTTCGGGCGGATGAGATTCAAAAAGAAGAATTCCGCCTACATCTAATAGTTTCGCACACTTCGTAAAAAATTCACCCCGACTTTGCTTGGTATTTTGATCGTGCGTGCTGTGATTGGCGAACGAAAGCACTGCGTCGTACTTCTGCGCGGTGGGCCAATCTTCGAACGACGAAGTTTTAAACCGAGTATTGGCAATTCCCAGATGACGCGATGTTTCTTCTGCAATCTTAATGAGGTAGGGGTTAACGTCGAAGGCGGTTACCGAGCTCACCGCCGAAGAAATTTCGGCCGATAAGAACCCGCTATTGCAGCCAATTTCTAGAACTCGCAGCTCTTTGAGCCGCGTAGGTAGGTTCATCAACTGTACCCGCTTCTCCGTGTTTCGGAATCCGGTAACGCCAATTTTGGCGAGACTTTGGTAAAAGTAGCCGTAACCGTAATCAAGACTCTCCCAGTTTACTTTTGCCTCCCACAATAGAGTGTTGAGTCTTTCGTGCAGCGGCATGAGCTCCAAATTTTCTTGCAGCCACAAGTAGTCTTTTTGTCGGTTCAGACCAGCAAACCGCTCCCATTTCGATTTCGCGAAAAAGGCATCTTTAAAAAAAACAAGCGGAGCCGAGGCTTGGGGCTTGGCGTAGTAGCGCAGGTAGCTTTTTTTCAAGGGGAACTCTCTAATGTTTTAGAAACAGCAACAGAAAAACGTAGGGTAAGAAGCCCGCTCAGAAAAAATAGAATTCCAAGCGCAACTGCTGGCACCCAAGGCGGACGGTAAGAAAACTTAAGCGTTTTCCACGGTGCGATGGGTTTTACCACCATGCGACCCCATTCGTCTTTTTCAATAGGTAGCTTCTGCCCATCGGCGGCAACCGTAAAGGGTTTTCGCCACAAGAAGTTGACCACGATCGGTTCAGTTTGCGTCGCTCTTGAATTTTCTACGGTGAGGCCTGAAAAATCTAGCGAGAACGCAAAGCGTTTGGATCGGTCGCTTTGCGAGAAGACGATTGGGTCGAACTCTTTTATCGCCCGCACTCTGGGTTCCCCGCCGTTCAGCGGAAAGGTGATTCGTGAGCTAACGCCGGTGACTCGTAAAAGGTTCTCGAGTGGTTCTGAGCTAAAAGTCTTCCCCGGAGGGCAGAGGTACAGTTTATGAATCTTAAAAGGGGGGCTTTGGGCGTCGGCATCGCCGCAGCGGGCCCGGGTCCACAATTCGTATAAAGGCCGGTTGGCCGCCGAGTAATTTACCAGCGGATCGTAGCCCCAAGTGGCCGCAATGCCGTAAGCCGTCGGAAAGTTATGGGGCAACGAAAAGAGGTAACCCTCAGCTTTGTGGCGAAGTGGAGAGTTAGAATCAATACGATAATAGTGCGATCCGCCGGCATTCTGTTTCAGCTTCTCAATCAGCTGGGGCGGTAAGGATGTATATTCCCTTTCGGTGAATAAATACTTTGCTTCGGTGCATTGACTCAAGTGGTAGGCGGTGAGCAAGAGGCTGATTAACGGAAAAACCCACGCCTGACGCCAGTGCAGTGAACTTAAATACCGGGCGGCCGCCGCGATCCAAAAGAAGTGTAAGAAAACGATCAGTTTGAACGGGTGAGAGAAAAGACTAAACGGAGGAAAATACGACAATAATCTCCATAAAATGCCGAATTCACCAAGAGAAAGAATAAAGGCCGCGGCTCCGAGAAAGAGAAAAAGGCCAATGATCGGGTCTTTTTTTAAAGTGCGTTTTCTGAGCCACCCGACGTAGTAAGAGGCCGTAAGAAAAATGGCCACCAATGTGAATAGGGTTCCCGCATAATAAATCTGGCCGAAACGCACGTCGTCCGTCTCTATGCCATTGGGAAAGCTGCCAACAATAAAGGGGAAGGGGATCAACAGAGACGGAAGGTTATCCGCAATGTGTTCTAAGCCGAGCGGAAATCGTTTTACCCCGGCGACAAATATCAATTGCGGGAGGAGCAAGGGCATCGCGAAGCCCAAACCCATCAAGAACGCAGATAAGGAACGTCGGATGACAGCTTTAGCGGCCAGCTGTGGGGTGGTAAACAGGCGAAAGAGAATACCCATTCCCAGAAAGAGAACCCAATAAAACCACATTTGCGAATTGCCAGAATGAAATCCAACTCCAGTGGTCAAGGCCGCCGTCCACAACCAGCGGCGTGAAGAAAATTTTTCTAAGGTTAAGAGCAGCCACGCCATGATGGGCAGCGAAGTCATGAGCGGGAGCATGTAAAACCAAGAACGTCCGGCGATTAGGTTGTATCCGCAAAAGATAAAGGCGAGAGATCCCGCCATCGACAAGGCAGAGGTCACGGTGGCAATTCGGAGCACGCGAAAAGCGAGCAACAGTCCGGGCACGGCGTGGATTAGAAAAAACACGTCGGCCCATGCCTCGGGCTCATTTAGGGCGTACTTGGCCACGGCGACCGACAAATAGGTGATGGGATAGGTGAGGGCGTAGGTACCCACCTCCGCAATGGGTGCCCCCATGAATTGAAAGGGATTCCAATTGGGAAAAACCCCTTTTTCAATGAGGCTGGTGGCGCCCTGCAGGATTACTGGGCCGAACTGCGAAAAGTTATCATCCTGATTGAAATAATTGTGACCTAGCGTGCGCAGGTAAAGGTAACCACAAACAAAGAGAAACAGCGTTGCGGCCATTACGAGTCGCTCATTAGCCGCCGCGGTTTCGCCATCGATTCTGGCCGAAAACTCCGGTAGTAGAAAAGAGAACTGGCGAGGACGCATAACATTGTCCACCAGCCACAGCATTAGGTTTAAGAAAATGAAAGCGCTAACCGTCCAGCGAACTGGAGTGCTGTGATAAGCTCCTGGCCAATGCAACAGATACAAGGCTGCCACGGCAGAGGTTCCGATGTTTTTCATGCCGCTAGCCGTTTTGCTCTGTTGCATTGGCAAATTGTAATGGAAACCCGTCGAGGTATCTATGGATTCGAATGATTTATTGAAACGCCATACCGTCTATAACCTCTCAAAAATTGACGACGGCAGCCTGCATCAATCCCCCATCGAGCAGGCGAAGCTTTGGCTCGGTGACGCCGATAAATCGGGGCTGAAAGAGCCTAACGCTATGGCTTTGGCCACGGCTTCTACCGACGGAACCCCCTCGGTTCGGATGGTTCTTTTACGAAAAATCGATGAACGCGGCCTCTTCTTTTTTACCAATTTCGAAAGTCGTAAGGGGCGAGAGCTGCAGCAAAACCCTCGTGCTTCGTTGTGTTTCTATTTTTCTTTGCTCGATCGCCAGATTCGGGTCGAGGGGGTCGTGGAGCGCTGTTCAACTGAGGAGTCATTAAACTATTTTCATTCGCGGCCGCGCACTAGTCAGCTTGCGGCGTGGGCTTCTCAGCAAAGTCAGGTGCTTAAAAGCCGGGCTGTGCTCGAACTCAAGTTTGAGGAGTTAGAAAAGAAATTTGCTAACGAAGAGAGGATTCCTCTCCCGCCATATTGGGGAGGCTTTGTGCTTAAGGCGCATCACTTTGAGTTTTGGCAGGGACGTGAAGGCCGGCTGCACGATCGCATTATTTATCGAAGCGAAGGGCGGGTTTGGGTTCAAGAGCGATTGGCGCCGTAGGCCCTAGGC